>SCQH01000033.1 GCA_004321925.1 Nitrospirota bacterium
CACGAGCCCGGTGATCTCCTGGAGCACCTGCTCCATGATCTGCGGCTTGACCGCAAGGATAATGATGTCGCAGGCTGCCACCAGCTCAGTGTTTGAGTCTGTTGTCCTGACTCCGTAAGTGCGCTCAAGGAACTGCCTTCTCTCCTGGCCCGGTTCAGAGACCATGATATCCTTCATCCCCACCTCGGACATCCCTTTGATCAAAGCCCCGGCCATATTCCCGCCGCCGATAAAACCTGTCATGCCGCCTCCTTTTTACGTTCTCCGAACAGCTCCGTTCCTACCCTGACGATCGTTGCGCCCTCTTCTATCGCCACTTCAAAATCGTGCGACATGCCCATCGAAAGTTCCCTGAGCTCAAATCCCCGCGAGATCAGCGTATCGCGGAGCAGGCGGAGCTCACGGTAAAAAGGCCTCACCTGCGCCGGATCCTCAAAATACGGCGGTATGGTCATGAGCCCCGCGACCTTCAGGTTCTTCAGCCGGAATACCCTCTCAGCCGCCTTCAGAACACCATCAGGACTGAAACCATGTTTGCTTTCTTCGTCGGAAAGCTTGACCTGAAGCAGGATATTCTGTATCTTGCCGAGCTGTCCGGCGTGTGTATCAATGAGCTCCGCAAGCTCAGGAGAATCGACCGAATGGATAAGGTCAAAGAGCTCCACTGACGGACGGACCTTGTTCTTCTGCAGGTGGCCGATGAGGTGCCAGACAAGGACCGAGTCCCTGACCGACTCACGCAGTATGGCCGCTTTTTCCCGCGCTGCCTGGACCCTGCTCTCCCCGAACTCACGCAGTCCGCTCTCGACGGCCTCGCTGATCGTCTCCGGCCCGACCCCTTTTGTGACGGCAAGGAGCCGTATCCCGGTCAGGTCCCTTTCTGCTTTCAGCGCAGCCCGGGCCATCCTTGAATAAACATTTTTCACCGTGTCTAATAGCATTCAGCGTCCATTGGGAAACGATCTTCGCACTGCCTGAGACAGCGCGTTTTTTATTGTAGTCCCTATGAGGTTTAAATTCAATAAACGATGCTTTTGATGAACCAGCCGCCGAAAAAAAGCAGAAAAACGCCGCAGGCATACAGCATATACCGGTAGCCGGCCTCTCCCATGGCATGCCGTCCCTTCGCAACCGCGCCCGAGACCATGCTGTACCAGGCAAGGTCGGCCGCTATATGACCCGCATAAAATGCCGCTGCCCCGGCCACCCCGGACCTCATTGAGCTGACGAGGTAGCCGAACCCTATCGTCACCCACCAGATGACCCAGTACGGGTTTGAGATGCTCCCGACAATGCCGGTCAGGACCAGGTTCATCCCGGGACGGCCCTCTTCTGCCGTAAAGACCAGCCGTGCCTTTCGGGCATCCTTTAAGAGCATGATCCCCATGACAATCAGGATCACGCCGCCGGTCAGGCTGATAAAGGCCTTTGTCCTCTCTGCGGTCAGCAGCGGCGTTATGCCGAAGAAGAGCAGCAACACGATCGCCAGCTCAAGGATGCCATGGCCGAGGATGATCAGGGGGCCGGCCTTGAACCCTTTTTTTATTGACTCGCTCACGGTGATGGTCAGCAGGGGGCCCGGGACCAGTGCACCCGACAGTGCTATCACAAAGGAGGAAAAGGCTATCAGGACGAGGCTCACGACCTGAGGGCCTCCTGATACTCCTCCCAGAGCCTCTCTTTAGCCACACCGGCATCGATGAAGTCCCAGGGAAGCACCTCAGCAATATCTTTCCTTCTAAATATGGAGAAAGACCTGTCTGCCGCGGCAAAGCCCGAAATTCCTGTATGAGCGGTCTTTTCTATGAGCGCAGAGCTGCGCCTGTCGCCGATCGAGAGGACTCCCTGGAAATAGGCCTGCTTCACAATATCGTAATTGACCTTCACCCCTTTGACGTTCGAAAGCCCCTTTTTCAGGATCTTCAGCCGTTCCTTCACCTCTCCCATCCTCTCCATAGGGTGCCACTGAAAAGGGGTGAAGGGCTTCGGGACAAAGGTGCTGGCAGTGATGTTTATAAAGCCGCGCCTGTTTCGGTCGCGGATCTTCTTCACCAGAGAAACGATGCCGTTGATATCTTCCCTTGTCTCGGTCGGAAGGCCGACCATAAAATAGAGCCGGAGCGTCTCGACGCCTTCGGCCAGGATCAGGCCTGCCGCCTCGAGAATGTCTTCTTCGCTGATCTTCTTGCTGATCACCCCCCGCAACCGTGCGGTCCCAGCCTCAGGGGCGATGGATACGCTCTTATGTCCTTTCATTAACGATACAATCCTGCCGCTTTTTGAACTGGCCCTGAGCGAGGTGATCGAAAAATCAACGCCTTCTATCGCAAGCACCTCTTCCGCATGCTGATAATCCGAAAGCGACGGACCGATCAGCCCCACCCTCTTCGTCTTCTTCAGCGCCTCGGAGATCTCGGCCTTCATCTCGGCCAGGTCCTTCTTTCTGACCGGCTTATAGATATGTCCGGCAACACAGAACCTGCAGGACCAGGGACAGCCGCGCATCGCCTCTGCCAGATACATACCGGAGAAACTGGCCTCGGGAGTAATGATGACCGGCCTGATGCCCTTAACGGAGATGCTCGCGACCGTCCGTTTTTTTATCCTGGCAGGGGCAGCAGGCAAAGAGGTCCGGCCGGAGATCTGCCCTGTCACCGCATCGTAGGCCACTGAATAAAGGCGGGGAATGTACAGGCCGCTGATATGCAGACAGGCGCTGTAGAGATCGTCCCGCTGCCTGTGGCCCCTGAAGACGTCGATAAATTCAGGCAGCATCTCCTCTGCCTCCCCGATGAAAGAGATGTCGATGAACTCCGCCATCGGTTCAGGGTTATAGAAGGCGCAGACCCCTCCCATGATGATCAGGGGATGTGCCGGCATTCGGTCAGAGCTCCGCAGCGGGATGCGCGACAACTCCAGCATCTTCAGGACATTCGGATAATCGTTTTCGAAAGAGACAGAGAAGGCAACGATATCAAAATCGGCCAGCGGCCGTTTCGATTCCATCGAAAAGATCCCGGTCCCGCTCTTTATATGCACGTCAATATCCTCCGGGGACGGCAAAAATGCCCGTTCAGCGACAACATCCGGCATGCTGTTGAGCAGCCCGTATATGCCCTGGAACCCGAGGCTGGACATGCCGACGGAATACGTGTTCGGATACAGAAGGGCTATACTGATCCTGCCGCCTGGGTCCTTATAGATCGTACCGGTCTCACGGGAGAGCAGATGGTCGGTCTTCTCATACAATTGCTGGTTCATGCTGCTTCTATTATACTTGCCGGTGCGGGTAGAGAGGTATCGAATCAATCCGGTGTGCTAAAATTCAGCTATGACCATTGTGGCCCAGAACAGAAAGGCCTTTCATGACTATGCGATCGACGAGACGCTCGAGGCAGGGATAGTCCTGACCGGGACCGAGGTAAAATCCCTCAGGGACGGGAAGGCGAATCTCATGGACAGTTACGTCCTCATCAAGGGGTCTGAGGCATTACTGCTGAATTGCCATATAAGCCCTTACTCACACGGCAATATCATGAACCACGATCCCATCAGGACGCGGAAGCTCCTCCTGCATAAAAAAGAGATCGCCAGACTTCAGGGCAAGATATTACAGAAAGGCTATTCGCTCATCCCGCTGAAGATCTATTTTAAGGGCTCCCATGCAAAGGTAGAGGTTGGTCTCGCACGAGGAAAGAAGCAGTATGAAAAGCGGGACACGATCAAGAAAAAGGAAGCCGACCGCGAGATCCAGCGCGCAATGAGGAATCGCAACAAATAATCTTCTGCAAGCCGGATGTCAGCCCGGCAGCCTTTTGATTTCTTCTGGACTGTCCTTATCTCGCTGCGACGGTGATCTGCTTGTCTATCACCCTGACGCCGTCGAGGAAGATCTCGAATTTCCATTGGCCGGGGCTGTCGAGGTTCTTCCGTATCTGATAAGCGGTATAGGTATAATGCGTATCATCGGACGGCGAAAAATCCATCTTCGTCTGCTTGACCAGATCTCCTGAGCCGTCATAGATGTTGCAGAGATACTGGTGTGTTTCTCGCGGAAGGGAGTACCACATGACATAGAGGTATATCGACTTCTCCTCCAGGGTCAACTCCCTGAGATTGTTTATCGGTTCATTGTTCTCATCCAGCCCGTTGGTAAATATCGCCCGGTAATTGGGGCTCCCCGCAGAACTCTTCTTCTTTTCAGGGCTGCGTGCCGTCTTCACCGGAGGTTCGGCCTGTTTGCCCGCCAGATCGAACTTCAGATTGGGAAAGTTCTTTTTCAACATCTCAAGGTCCGCAGAAGTGATATTGCTGCCGCCAAGGATAACCCTGAGCCCCTTTACCGTTTTGAAATCATCAGGGAAAGAGGGAACATTTGCTGATATAACCGAGAGTTCCTTAAGCTTTTTCAGCTTTGCGACAAAAGCCGGGATCTCCGGGATGCTGTTATCGTCCAGCAGAAGCCTCTCGAGCTTGTCCAGCCCCGCGATCTGCTGCGGCACCTCTGTCAGGCCGTTTCGTCCCAGATCGAGCTCTGTCAGGTTCTTGAGGCGCGAAATGCCTTTCGGCAGGTGCTTTGCCTGCTTCTTCAGTGTCTGTTTTGAAGTATCAGCAGCAGCGTTGTCCGTGACGCCGGAGAGCCTCAGCACCCTGAGATTGGACAGATTCCCGATAGATTCAGGAATGGCAATGTTCATTTTGCATCCGCTGCCATTGTCGATGATCAGCCTTTCAAGCTTCGGCAGACTTCCGATCTCGGCAGGCAGGGCTTCAAGCTGCGGAAGACAGCCGATCTGAAGTCTCTGCAGGTTCCGGAGCTTCTTTATCTCAGGCGGCAGCTGTTTCAGCCTGGGATCATCCTTCAGTGTCACCACAGTGGCCTTCTTCGGATTTGACAATGCAGCCTTCAGGCTGTCGTACGACTGGGCCTTAGTCTCAACCGGCAATGAGCCTAGTACGAGCAATGATATAACAGCAGATCTCAGGATAGTTTTCGGCATCATTCCTCCTGTATGTCTTCATAGTTGATCATACCAATTATCCCTTACAATCAATGACTTGACAGTATACCACAGCTCAGCATTTATAGTCAGCAGCCATCGTTGTCAGTCGGGATGAAAAAAGCCCGGAAAACCCTGAAAAAGAAGTTGCAATCAGCAGTGATAGAGATACAATTTTAGTAGGAATAGCAGTGCATGATAACAGACTGCTGTCCGGTCAGATTTATTAACCGTAAGGGGCAGCATGTTATGTGCCAACATTAAAAAGGGGGTGCGATATGAAAAAGCTAATGAAGGGGTATATCGGTTCGGCAGTCATGGTTACTCTGCTTGTTTTCATGGCAATGGGCAGGGCATGGGGAGATGCGACATATTCATCCGACGGGAATATCCATCTGTATATGGTGGATGTCCCGGGATCAGGTATGTATGATGCCTATCTGAAGGCAACGGACAGCACCGGGCTGGAGTTTGTGCTTACCAGTGCGCAGGAGGTTGCTCCTGGACCGGGCATTGCAGCGAAGTTTACCGGAGAGACAGGCATTCTGAGCATACCGAAGCTTGCCATGAACGGGGTGAGCAATGATACGAAATATGTTGATGTTGATCTGGAGCTCATACCCGGATCAGACCCTATGAAGTTTAAGGTAAAAGGTGTTTATGGGCTGCAGGTTGGCGTTGACGACAGGGGGCCGATGGGACCCCGGGGACTTAAAGGAGACACCGGTGCAACAGGACCGCAGGGGATACAGGGAGTGGCAGGTCCGATGGGGCTGCAGGGACCGATAGGCTTGCCAGGACCGACTGGTGCCACTGGCGCTACAGGTGCAACGGGGCCGCAGGGGATCCAGGGTGCAGCAGGACCGCAGGGGCCGATTGGTTTGACCGGTGCAACAGGCCCGCAGGGGATACAGGGAGTGGCAGGACCAACAGGTGCCACGGGCGCAACGGGAGCAGTAGGAATTTCACAATACGAGTATTTCGAAGTGAGTGTGCCGTGCACTAACGCGTTGTGTTCGGGACAAGCCAATTGCTCTGCCGGTAAGTCCGTATTGGGTGGGGGCGTCTGGCGACCAGGAGGTGGGGTACTCGGGAATAACCTTCACGCGAGTTACCCCCACAATACCTGGGTAGGCTTCCCGCCGGATCATTGGCACGGGGATGTCCAAAACATGGACTGGTTCGAAATCACTTTTAAAGTCTGGGTCATCTGTGCTGTGGTCAATTAGGGGCCATTTTTTGGCCTTCGGCGCTTGGACGGGGCGGCTTGTTGCTGCCCCATCATTATTGTATAGTTGCTCTTCTGCATGAAATCTTCCGGACAAACCTGTCGACCCGAAAGGGACGTTTATCCGTAAGGCTAATTCGGGTTGCCGACCAGAATAAAGGCACCCCAGTAAAAGGGGTTCGGTTTTTTCTTCATGATCTCAAGCTTGGCCTGCCGCAAGGCCTCTGCCTTTGATTTCCCTTCTGCCATGAGACCGTAGAAGCCGGTCATCAGCTCCATGGTCTCTTTGCTCGGCACGCTCCAGAGGCTGAGGATGACCGCTTTCGAACCTGAAAGGATAAAGGCACGCTTCAGCCCGAATACCCCCTCCCCGCTCTGGACGTCCCCAACCCCTGTCTCGCAGGCGGAGAGTACGACAAGGTCTGTCCCGCTGAGCCTCAGGCCCATGACCTTCTCGGCGCTCATCACGCCTTCGTCCTTGCCCTCGCGCAGGGAAAGGTTGATCCCCGCAAGCGCAATACCTGAACGCAGCATCGGGTTGTCTTTAAACAGCAGGTGATCAGAGCCGGATGTATCGGCAGTCTTCAGAGGATCGGCCCTTGAGATGAAATACCCGTGGGTCGCCAGGTGCAGGATCCTCGGCGACCCGGCAGTAAGCAGAACAGATTCCACGGCTTTTTCGCTCTGATAGTTCTTCACCGTCAGCTTCATCCTCCGGGTCAGTATATCCTGGATCGTATTGGCTTCGCTCTTCGTATGAGGGAGCCTCGCAAAAAACGCAAGGTCGCTCCCTTTTGGTATAACATGCGTTTCCGTCTCTGCCCCGGTCGCCTTATCTGCGCCCCTCACCTTTACGGCCAGACCCAGATCGTAATCAGGGTCAGCAATGATGACTGCCGCCCCCTGCCCGCTCCGCGGGGCAGTCGCCTCGAACCTCACGAAATCCCTGCCGGCAGATATATAGCTGATCCGGTACTTTTCAATGGCATACTCATTCTGCGCATTGAGCAGGATCTCAACAGGTATCAGGTTCAGCATGCCGTCAGGGCTGACATAAAGGTGCTGTTTACCCGAAAGGTGCTGCTCAAGGGGGTTGAGAATAAGCCGGTAGATCTCTGCGGCCTCCCTGTCGAGCAGCTTCCTGTTGGGGACATATGCGTTCCGTGCGGCATTCATGGCCTTAAGGTATGTCTGGATATGCTTCTCGATGATGTCGGCCGGCCCAAGGTCAATAAGCTGAGCCGGCGATATTTCTCCCGGGTTGAGGATAAATACTAGATACCTCGGTTCTTTCCACTTCTTCTCCTGAAAATCGAACGTCCCGATCCTTGCAAAATCGAGATAGACCGAACCAGGAGGAAATATCCCGGAGATCCTCGACGCATCAGCCCGGCCTGACCTCTTGTCAACGGCAAAATCAGCGCTCTTAGCCGACAGGGCAGCCTCAAGAGACTCTTTAAGGCGTTCATTCTCGAGGATCATTCTTTTTGTGTCTTCGAAGGTCAGATTTGTCACGCGTGAACTCTGCAGTTTCGCGATCTCTCTCCTCGTCTTTGTCAGTTCCTCAAAGAGCGTCTTGATCTCAGAATCTCCCGATTCAACGACCGCGGCTATATGCCTTCCCTGTGCCTCCATGACAGCGCCCTTCCACTGCAGCCAGGCATTGAGCGTTGTTTCGACAGCCTGCGCATCGGCTGACAGATACGCAGCCGAATGGCTCAGGAACGTATACATGGACCTTTCCGTTTCCTTCATATAATTGAGTTTTTCCCTTTCGGACAAAAGGAGAAATACGTTTTCGCGTTTCCCCCCTTCATTCTGCATGAAACGCCGGAAGAAGAGATGACTGTCGCTATGCCTGCCCTGAAAGGCATTGAGGAGGGCCAGTTTCTCGGCAGTCGAAGCCACCCTGGGGTGACCCTCGCCAAAGGCAGCCAGACGGGCCGCATATGCCTTCTGCAGGTAATGGCCTGAGGTCTCATACCTCCCCGCAGCCAGGTACAAAGCTCCGAGATTATGCAGGCTGTCTGCGACAAAAGGCGCCCCCTGATCGTAGACTTTTTCCCTGATCTCAAGCGCTGTCCTGAATTTCTGCTCAGCCTCCTGAAATTTTCCGGCAGTCATCGAAAGACCCGCAAGGGTATCGAGGCTCTCAGCAATGTCCGGATGATACCTGCCGAAGGCCTTCTCACGTATCTCAAGCGCCCTGAGATAGTTTGTCTCAGCGTCCTTCACAGCCCCCCGTGCCTGATACAGGGAACCCAGAAGACTCAGTGTTTTGGCCACCTCAAGATGGTCTCTGCCGAGACTTTTTTCCTGGATCTCGAGCGCCTTTTTATATTCCTGCTCAGCCTCCGCAGCCCTGCCGCTGCTCTTGTAGAGCGCCGCCAGGGCAATACGGGTTTCGGCGACAGAAGGATGCTCCTTTGATAGGAGCTTTTCCCGTATCCCGAGAACCCGCTTGCTGAGAGGTTCGGCCTCGGCGTATAAACCTTTGGCAATATTGAGCTCGGCCAGTACCTCCATACTTCTGGCGGTCTGCAGGTGCCCGCTGCCGAGCTTCTCCTGGTTGATCCTCAGCGCCCTCCCGACAAGCTTCTCCGCATCCTCGTATCTGCCCATATCCAGATACAGGCCCGCAAGTGAGGTCATGACCCGGGCTGTTCCCGGGTGCTCCCCTCCCCGAGCCTTTTCCATTATATCTATCGCTTTTTTGTAAAGGACCTCTGCGTCGCGGTATTTCCCCATCTCCTCGTACAGCGCAGCAAAGGCACCGAGATTTGCCGCATATCTCGGGTGTTCCGCGCCCAGGAGCTTCCCGCTTATCTTCATGGACCTTGAGAGGAGCTGCTCAGCCTCAGTATACCGACCCAGCGTCATATACAGATGGGCCAGGCCGCTCATGCCGGATGCAATATCCTGATGTTCAGGGACGAGCATCTTCTGTCTGATCTCAAGACCCTTCTTCAGATCGGCTTCCGCCTCAGCATATTTTCCTTTTGCAGCATACATAAGCCCAAGGGAGGTAAGGCTCTGGGCAATAAGGGGGTGGTCGCTGCCAAATACGGCCTGGCGGATCCTCAGGGCCTCTCTGAATGAGGACTCTGCCTCGGCAAGCCTTCCTGTCGAACGGTATATACTGCCGAGAAGCTGAAGGCTTTCAGCCACAGAGGGATGATCTTTTCCGGCCATGGACTCCCTGTCTCCGAGCGCCTGCCTGCAGGACTGCTCCGCCTTTTCATAATCACCAAGGGAGCTCTGGACTTCGGCAAGGGTATGAAGACTGGCGGATATATCGGGATGTCCCCGGTCAAAAGCCTTCCGGAAGATCGCCAGTGCCTCAGAGGCCATTTTCTGGGCCTCCGCATATTTCGCCATTGACCGGTACAGATTGGCAAGCGACCTGAGTGAAGCGGCAGCCTCCGGGTGGTCCTGGCCAAACTTCTCACGTCTGATCTCAAGGGCCTTTTTGTGAAGCTGTTCAGCTTCGCTCTGGTTACCCATAGCCTCCTGAAATTCGGCAAGATCGCTCAGGCTCGAGGCGTACTCGGGATGCCCGGCCCCCAGTGCCGCTTCTCTTATCTGCAGCGCCCGTTTCAGCAGGGGCTCGGCCTCGTTATACCTGCCCGAAGCCAGGTAAACATTGGCAAGCAGGCTGATGACAGAAGCAATATCACGGTGATCAGAATTCAGGTGTTTTTCCATTATACCAAGGGCCTTTTCACCGATCTTCCCGGCCTCCTGGTACTTCCCCAGCAGAACCAGCAGATCTCCCAGGGCTGAGAGACTCTGCGCAACAGAGAGATGTTCCTGGCCCAATGCGGCCTGTCTGATGTCAAGCGCCTTTGAATAGTGCTGTTTCGCTTCCCCATACTTCCCCTTGGCAGCAGAGATGCGGCCCAGCAGCATAAGGTTCTCCGAGATCGCTATCTGATTGGCGGCCGGTTTCTTCTCGAGAATGCTTAAGGCCTTCTTGCACAGGGGTTCTGCCTTGACCAGATCGCCCCGCTGGAAGGCCACCTCGGCCCGGATCTGCATGGTTTTTGCCGCTGACGGGATCTCAAAATCCCTTCTTTTCTGCATGATCTCATCGGCGCGGGTCAGTAAACCCTCAACCATATCATATTTCGATATGTTCAGATAGAGTTCAGCAAGGGCATTGAGAGACCTGATAATACTGGGGTGGTCCCTGCCAAGCCGTTTTTCGCGTATCGTGAGCGACTGCAGGTAAAGAGACTCGGCTTCCTGATACCTGCCCATGGTCTCATACAGCTCAGCAATAGTAGCAAGGTTTCCTGCAAGCGATGAATGGTCTTTCCCCAGTGCCTTTTCGCGGATCGAAATTGCCCTCCGGTAAAGGGCTTCGGCATCACCATACCTGCCGGTCCTGCGATACACGGAGGCAAGCCTGCTCAGGCCTGCCGCAATTTCGGCATTGTCAGGGTCGAGGTTCTTCTCCCTGATCTCGAGGGCCTTCCTGTATTGTTCCTCTGCTGCCGCGTAGTTATTTTTGGCAGATGACAGCGTGCCCAGGCACGAAAGGGCAGATGCCATGGATAAGACGGCTGAATCTCCCCTGGCAGCGCTTATATCCAGTGCGGTCTTGCAGTACCTTTCAGCATCGTCGTGCCTCCTGAGCGAAATGGCGATCCTGCCGAGAAGGGTCAGGCTCTCGGCAACAGACTGATGGTCCTTGCCCAGGGCCTTCTCACGTATGCCCCAGGCCCTTTTGGCGTAAGACTCTGCTGCAGAATAGTCGCCCCTTGAGAGATGGATCCTGGAATAAAGGTGGAGGCCATCAGCTATATGAGGATCGTCTCTTCCCAAAAGGCGATTTTGTATCTCCAGGGCCTTCGCCACGCTTGCCGAGGCTTCGTCGAACCTTTCCTCAAAATAAAGCTTCGCAGCCTCATTCATGAGCAGGTCAGCAGCAGGGAGGTCATTTTCAGCAGCAGAAACAGCAGAGGCAAATAAAGAGACAAGAAGCAGTGACACAATCAGGTAACGTGCATTTATTTTTCCTGTAAGGCGGCCAGTATCTCCCCCCGTCTGCTGGGGAGAGATACTGGCCGCGAAAGAACGCCGACAAAACTTCAGATCAGATTCGGACAAGCAGCGGCCTGCGGTTAACGGCAAACCCAGTCCCCATGCCTGTTGAGCCGCCAGAAGCAGTCGTAGAACCTGTCATGATGACGGCGCTCATAATAATGATGCCCGCCATAATAACCATGCCCATGCCCCCACCGGTCGCGGTGGCCGCGATGATGCCTCACTTCAGCAACTTCCGGGGCATCCTTTATCTTCGCTATCAACGCCAGCAGCTCCGCATCATCAGCAGCGAATTCCTTTGCCTTGGCAAGCAGAGACTCACGGTCGTACTGGGCTCCGTCTTTGCTCTTTTCATCCTTAATGCCCTTGAAAGGCAGATCATCCAGGATCTTGACCGCACTGAGCATTATGATCGGGTCCTTCTCTGCCTCGCCGTAGGAGATCACCCTCAGTAAAAGGTTTGCCTTTTTTTGCAGTTCAGATCTATGCTTTTTCTCGACGACCATAACGCCTTCTTTTTTTGAATCATCCTTCTTCTCCTCAGCCCATGCTCCGTTGAAACTAACGGCAACCACAAAAACAAGCATCATGACAAACCAGAATGTTTTTTTCATCTGCCATCTCCTTTTGATAGATATCATGACCGGCTCACATTTCAGATCATTTGCAGTACGTCCCTGCCCATCGGTTCCCTTCTCGGTGATCACCTCCCCATACTCTAAAATAAAAAATCCGGGACAATCTGTTGCTTCATGAAAATGACGCTGCCTGTAATGGCTCACCATACTGCGGTTTGTAATAAGAAAATACCATAAAAAAGTAACCATTTCAATCGTCAAATTCATTTACATTTATTATCGGATTGATAATATTACTTCACGCATTCTCATGAGAGGTCAAGAAGCCTCACCGGGAGCCTCATGGATATGTTATACTTAAACATAGACCGTGGGGGCGAAAGGGCTCGACGGGGGTTATGAGGCATATGTGGCATGTCGTGGCTCCATCACCACGTTAAAAGGTGGAAAAAAACACAAACGCCAACAACGAACTGGCACTCGCTGCTTAACTAAGCAGCTCGTCACTTTTGGATCGCCTGTGTCCGGGAGATGACGACAATGCAGCAGGCTGGCTGTCAGACCTGCCCCTGATCTGACGGCGAGACTAAGGGGGATTGGCCCTTAAAGAGTATGTCTGTTGACGCTTTAAGTGCTGAAAACCAAAAAACAGACTAAACATGTAGAAGCATATGTGTAGTACCTTCGGACCGGGGTTCGATTCCCCGCGCCTCCACCAAATCAGTCCTCTGCCGGTAATATGTCCGTCTGCCCTTTCTTCTCTTGCAAAAGACCCTTCAGATATGGAGAATGTATAGAGTCATGAAAATTTTTTTTCCGGTTATTGTTGTCCTGATGCTCGCCTCGTCGCTCTCTGCCGAAAAACCGGCAGAGGTCCTGATGCGTTACGGGAGACAGGAAAACAGCATACGCATTGTGCTTGAGGCAGGCGATGATCAGATCAGGAATGCCAGCACCATAACCTCCCTGCTTGCGGTCAAGATCGAGTTCCCGTCGGCCTTCGAGCTGAAGAAGCAGAAGGACTTCCTCTTTGAGACATCCCAGAAGGACCGTTTTCTGACGATCAGCCTGAAGGACATCACTGATGTCAAGACCTATAAGCTCACCTCGCCCTCCCGCATTGTCATCGACCTCAAGACCGCCACGAAACCTTCAAAGGAGCTGCCAAAAACAGAGGTGAAGGCCCAGACCGAGGGCGGGCAGCCGACAGCCAAACCGGCCAGGGATGCTGCTCCTCCGGATGCCCAAAAGCCGGCACCCGGCCTGACACCGGCCCCAAAGACGCCGCTGCCTGCCGGACAGTCCCCTGAAAAAGGCCTGAGACTGAAGGTCTGCGTCATAGATCCGGGTCACGGCGGCCATGATACGGGAATAATGATCCAGGAGATGAAGGAAAAGGATATGAACCTCGTCATTGCGAAGGACCTTGCGGCCGCACTGGCTAAAAAAGGGATCACCGCGCATATGACCCGCAGGGTCGACCAGGCTGTTCCCCTGTCCGAGAGGATCAATGTTGCCTCCCTAAAAAAACCTGACCTCCTCCTGTCGATCCATGCAGGCGCCGCAGAGGGATGGGCTGTCTATACGGCGGTCGCGGAAGACGTTACTGCGGAGGCGGCGATAAAGATGTATGCCGCATCGTCACGCCAGGCCAGGCATATTGAAAAAAGCAGGGCTCTGGCAAGGGCGCTGGAGACCGCACTGAAGACCGAGTTCAAGGTCCCGGTAAGGACACGGGAATTACCCCTTCCTGTCCTGAGTTCCGCGGATGCCACGTCAGTACTGGTTGAATACCCTCTCAGCAGTTCCCCCAATGACCAGAAGATGCGCGACAGGATCGTCAAGGCCCTGCTCAACGGGATGGCCGGCTATGAACAGTAACCGGTTCTTTCTGTGGGGTTCCGTCGCCCTGCTCCTTGTCGCTGCTTCAGCAGGCGGTTATTACTTTTTCCATAACTTCAAGATAACCAAACAGCAGGCGGTCCAGCTCTCTCCTCAGGACCTTGCTCTGCCCGGCCAGACGGACACCACGGTCGTGAAGCTCTTCTACCCTGCAGGGACACAGCTGGAGATGTCCGAAAAGAGCATCCAGAGGAGATCGGGCAGCGTTGCTGCGGCAGAAGCGATCATCGAGGAATATTTCAAACTGACCGTAAACGGAAAGGGATCGGCCATCCCCCGGAATGTCAGGGTCCTGGGCATATACCGGGACCCGAGTCAGGTCCTGTATATAGATCTTTCCGACGAGCTCAGAAGAAATTTCCAGGGTGATGCCCTGTCCGAATACCTGCTCATCAGGGGCCTCTATGAAAGCCTGATATCGAACATTTCTGATATTCAGGACGTGAAGCTTCTGATCGAGGGAAAGGAGCTCGATTCTCTCGGCGGGCATATCTACCTCAAGTTCCCGCTCAGGAACATCGTCTCCTACGATCCGAAAAAGGAACCCGCGGTGCCTGATGCGCAGTAAGGACATGCCCATAGGCATCTTTGATTCAGGTATCGGTGGCCTGACCGTGCTCAAAGAGATCATCAATAAGCTCCCCGCTGAGAATACCGTCTATCTTGGTGATACGGCGCGCGTCCCGTACGGCATCCGCTCCCCGGAAACGGTCACCCGGTATTCCTTCGAAAATACCCGTTTCCTTTTTTCGAAACATATCAAGCTCCTTGTTATGGCCTGCAATACCGCGTCATCGATAAGCCTGGATGCGGTCAGGCAGTCTGTCAGCCTTCCTGTCGTGGGAGTCATCGAGCCGGGGGCGCGGGCAGCGGTCTCGGCGACGCGCAATGGGAAGATCGGGGTGATCGGCACCGACGCCACCGTCCGGAGCAATGCCTATGCAAACGCGATCCGGGCGCTTGATGCCTCGGCAGAGGTCTTCAGCCTGCCCTGCCCCCTTTTCGTTCCCCTGGTCGAAGAAGGCTGGACAGAGGGCACGGTTGCGGAACTGACCGCCGGGACCTATCTCAGCGATATCAGGGACAAGGGCATCGATACGCTGGTATTGGGCTGCACGCATTATCCGCTGCTCAAGGCGGTCATTTCGAAGACCATGGGGCCCGACGTGAAGCTCATAGACTCGGCCATCGAGACCGCCTTTGCAATACGGGACATCCTTTCTGAACTTTCCTTATTGAGAGCTGATCAGGCAGCAGGCAGCAGGGAATTTTACGTTACCGACTCACCCGAGAAGTTCGTTGCCGTCGGGGAGCGTTTTTTAGGCAGCAGGATAGACGTTATCACCAAGATCGAACTTTCTTCGGAGGTATGACCCGTGCGACCGGACAACAGGAACAATAACGAGCTCAGGAACATCAGGATCACCAGGAATTTTATCGGCACGGCAGAAGGTTCGGTCCTTATTGAACTGGGCAACACCCGGGTCATCTGCAATGCGACCATAGAGGAAAAGGTCCCCCATTTCCTCAAGGACCAGAACAAGGGATGGATAACCGCTGAATATTCGATGCTCCCGAGGGCGACCCAGGTCAGGACCCAGCGCGAGTCCTCTTCTGGCCGTGTCAGCGGCAGGACCCATGAGATCCAGCGGCTCATCGGCAGGTCCCTGAGGTCTGTTGTAGACCTTCAGCAGCTCGGCCAGAGGACCATCTGGATAGACTGCGACGTTATTCAGGCTGACGGGGGGACCAGGACCGCTTCGATCACCGGCGCTTTTATATGCCTCTGTGACGCTCTCTTCTATGCACGGAGCAAGGGGCTGATCAGCACCGATCCTGTCAGGGACTATCTCTCGGCGGTCAGCGTCGGGGTCGTCGGCGGGACCCCGGTCATCGACCTCTGCTACCAGGAGGACTCAACGGCCGAGGTGGACATGAATGTGGTGATGACCGGCAACGGGGATATTGTCGAGATACAGGGGACAGCAGAGGGCAGCCCTTTTTCCCAGAAGACCCTCGATATGCTGATGGAGCTTGCCCGCAACGGGGTTCAGGAACTCGTCACCATACAGAAGGAACTGCTCGAGAACAGACTCGGAAAATAGCAGATTTTTTGTCTGTTCAGCGTCTGCTTGTCTGTAAAAATGTCTTTTCCCTATGGTAAACTAATCGGATAGTACAGGAGGTATAACATTGAACGCATACAGAAGTATTTTTATATGGTTGCTGATCGGGGTGATGATCATCCTGCTTTTCAACCTCTTAAATGCCCCGAAAAAGACCCAGGAAGAGGTCATTTTCTCTGATTTTATGACCAAACTCGAGGAAAACCAGGTCGATGAGGTCTCGATCAAGGAAAATGCGATCAGCGGCAGATTCAAGGACGGAGCCAAGTTCAAGACCTATTTTGCCGAGTATCCGGACCTCGTAAAGACGATGAGGACCCATAATGTGAAGGTGACCGTCAAGCCGCCTGATCAGAACCCCTGGTATGTCAATCTCTTTTTTACCTGGGGACCGATCATATTCATCGCGGTCATCTGGATATTCTTCATGCGCCAGATGCAGGCGGGGGGGAACAAGGCCCTCTCCTTCGGAAAGTCCAAGGCAAAACTGATCTCTGACAAGGCGGTCAAGATAACGTTTGCCGACGTTGCAGGCGTTGAAGAGGCAAAGGCCGAGGTGCAGGAGATCATCGATTTCCTCAGGGACCCGCAGAAGTTCCAGAAACTCGGCGGCAAGATCCCGAAGGGCATCCTGCTCGTCGGGTCACCCGGCACGGGCAAGACCCTGCTTGCGAAGGCTATAGCCGGAGAGGCCGCAGTCCCGTTTTTCAGCATCAGCGGTTCTGATTTTGTCGAGATGTTCGTCGGCGTCGGCGCCTCGCGGGTGAGGGACCTGTTCGAACAGGCGAAGAAGAACGCACCCTGCATCATCTTCATCGATGAGATAGACGCTGTCGGCAGGCACCGCGGTGCAGGCTTGGGCGGCGGCCATGACGAGCGCGAACAGACGCTCAACCAGCTGCTCGTGGAGATGGACGGATTTGAAGGCAATGAGGGAGTCATCATCATTGCAGCCACGAACAGGCCGGATGTCCTTGACCCTGCCCTGCTCAGGCCGGGCAGGTTCGACAGGCAGGTAATCGTCGCCCTGCCGGACGTCAGAGGCAGGCTCGAGATACTGAAGGTCCATACACGCAAGATACCGGTCGATTCCCAGGTCGACCTTGATAAGATCGCGCGGGGGACGCCCGGCTTTTCCGGGGCGGACCTGGCAAACCTGGTCAATGAGGCGGCGCTGCTGGCCGCCAGAAAAACCAAGACCACGGTCCAGAACGAGGATTTTGAGGCTGCCAAGGACAAGGTGCTGATGGGCGTTGAGAGAAAGAGCATGATCATCAGCGACGCTGAGAAGAAAAATACAGCCTACCATGAGGCAGGGCATGCCCTGGTGGCCAAGCTCACCCTCGGCACTGACCCGATCCATAAGGTCAGTATCATTCCGAGGGGCCGGGCACTCGGTATCACGCAGCAGCTCCCGCTTGATGACAAGTATACCTATTCCCGGGACTACCTCTTAAAGCAGCTCCTTGTCCTGATGGGAGGAAGGGCCGCGGAAGAGATAGCGCTCCACCAGATGACCACCGGTGCCGGCAATGACCTTGAGCGTGCTACTGACCTGGCCCGCAAGATGGTGACCAACTGGGGCATGAGCGACAGGCTCGGACCGGTCACCTTCGGGAAGAAGGACGAACATGTCTTCCTTGGAAGAGATATCTCGCAGCATAAGGATTACAGCGAAAAGATCGCGGTCGAGATCGACGAGGAAGTTAAACGCATGACCACTGAGTCCTATCAGACGGCAAAGAAACTTCTACAGAATAACTATGATCTCCTGGATACGTTTGCAAAGACGCTCCTCGAAAAAGAGACGATGGACGGTCCTGAGATCGATTCCATGATGACCTCATTCGGTACGGCGCAGGCAGCAGCAGGCGCCTCCGAATGTAATGACAGCAGTTGCAGCGGCATCGCCTGAGCGCAGCTCAGACAGAGGCTCTCTCAACGGCGGGATCTGATCCCGCCGTTGTCGTTAAGGGCGAGGACGCGGCACAATTAAGATGAAGACAGCATGAAACTCTCCTGGAAGCAGTTCGAACTGAACTTCACAAAAAAGACCTGCGTCATGGGGATCATCAATACGACCCCTGATTCCTTTTCCGAGGGAGGAGCTGACCTCGAGCCGTCCCGCGCGGTGGAGCATGCATTACGGATGGTCGAGGAGGGTGCCGATATCCTCGATATCGGAGGAGAATCAAGCAGGCCCGGCTCTGACCCTGTCACGGCAGAGGAGGAGATCCGGCGCACGATGCCGGTCATTGAGGCCCTCGCAAAGAAGACCGTGGTACCCCTTTCGATCGACACCTGCAAGGCTGCAGTTGCCCGGCGGGCGCTGGATGCAGGCGCAAGCATCATCAACGACATCAGCGGCCTCAGGTCCGATCCGGGGATGATGGAACTCGCTGCCTCGGCCGGGGTCCCTGTGGTCATCATGCATATGAAAGGCACGCCGAAGTCCATGCAGGTCAATCCCGTTTATGAAGACCTGATAGCGGAGATCCTCGCTTATTTCAGGGACTCAATCCGTCTGGCAACCCGGGCAGGCATTTCAGAAGAGATGATCATCCTTGACCCCGGCATAGGCTTTGGCAAGACCTTTGACCACAACCTCCGGATCATCAACAGACTTGACGCCTTCAGGCAACTCGGCAGGCCGATCCTGGTCGGACCGTCCAGGAAGGCCTTTATCGGGAAGATCCTCGGCAACGCACCGCCGGCCCAGCGGCTCGAAGGCACTGCAGCCGTTGTCGCCGCATCCATACTCCGCGGGGCCGATATCATACGGGTCCATGACGTCAGGGAGATGGCAAAGGTCGCGCGGGTCGCTGACGCCATAAAACAGGAACGGGTCCCGGAATAACACAGGTCTCCTCAGTAACGCGGGTGCTGTTTCCTATAGTCTGAGGGTGCCTGACGAAGTCCGTTCTTTCCCCAGATACCGAGCATCTTTTCCCGGGCCTCTTTCTGAGCCCTCGTAAAGAGGTCGGCATACCGCACGTTCGGCGGGAAGGTGAACAGGACAGCATACCCGTCCCGGACCATCATCTCGTTGATCAGCCTGCCGTCCGGGGTCCTGAGATAGACCAGAAGCCTCTCGTACTTATCCCTTTTGACGACATCATATTCCAGGACCACATTCCATGAGCCCTTGCTGATGATCTCCTGGAGATGCTCCTTCGAGCGTTTTCCCCAGGGCCTTTGGCCGTTTTCGGGCGCGTCGATGCCGATAAGGCGTAATTTTTCCGTTCTCCCGCCGAGGACCACGCTCACCGTGTCACCGTCATAGACCTTCTCGACCCTCACCGACCCTTTGGCTGGGCTCTCAGTATTTTTCTTTACTTCCGGGGAGAATCTCTCCCTCATACCAAAGAGCACAGAGGCAAGAGAAAGGAGGACGATGACGATATATTTTATAGTTCTCTTTGACATAGGGTCAGCCCGGCATCAGTCGACAACGAGAAAGGCACATTTGAGATACTCCGTCTCCGGCATGGCAAGCAGGACCGGATGGTCCATGGCCTGTGACCGAAGGCTGATCAGCCTGAGACTTCTCCCCGCATCTTTTGCCGCGCCAAGGAGCATCTCCATGAACATCTCCTTCTTCATATGGTACGAGCAGGAGGAGGTCGCAAGAAGGCCGCCGGGCTTAAGCATTCGCATCGAGGCCGCATTCAGGTCAGTATATGCCCTGACCGCCTCCTTGATCTTCGCAGCGCTTTTTACAAAGGCCGGTGGATCGCAGACGATGAAATCATACCCGGTCGATCCGGCCTGCCCCTTCTGCTTCAGATAGTCAAAGACATCATGAACGATAAACCCTGCCCTGCCCTGCAGGCCGTTCAGCGCCGCGTTCTTCATGGCCTGCTCAACCGCCTTTTCGGAACTGTCTATGCCCGTAACTACAGCGCCTGCCGAGGCGAGAGAAAGAGACCAAGCACCGTTGTAGCAAAAAAGATCGAGTCCTGTCCCGTCTTTTACGAGCTCGCTGAAGGCCTTCCGGTTCTCCCTCTGGTCGAGGAAAAAGCCTGTCTTTTGTCCCCCCAGCGGGTCTATTTCGAACAGGATCCCGTTTTCCCGGATGGGCAGAAGTTTCTCCGGGTCCCCCTTGATCACTTCTTTATATAAAGGCAGCCCCTCAAGCAGCCGTGACCGGCTGTCGTTCCTGAGCACGATGATCCCGGGCTTCAGGATCTCCTCGAGCAGGCCGAGGAGCGTCTCCTTAAGGGCCTCCATGCCCGCAGTTAAAAGCTGTACAACGATACACTCCCCGTAACGGTCGACGATAAGCCCCGGGAGATGATCTGCCTCGCTGAAGACCATGCGGCAGACCTCAGTGTCCGCAACCAGCCTTTCCCTGAACCTCACTGCCTCGAGCAGACGCTGCCTGAAAAATTCCCTGTCAAGGGTTAGACGCTCTCTCGAAAGCAGACGTGCAGAGATGAGACTATTGGGGTTGATGTATCCGGTCCCCAGGAGCGTGTTTTTTTGGTCGAGGACCTCTACCTGCTCACCCGGGGTGAACTGCCTAAGATTTTCGCTGATCTCGTTTGAGAAGATCCAGAGATGCCCGTTGAGTATACGCCGTGACCTTTTAAGGTGTATCGTCTGCATCTAGTACCACATCATGGCCTCAAAATCGGCTGTCGGCACGGTGATGCAGATGTGACCCCGCCAGGGGCAGCGCTCTATCTCCTCGCCGTCCTTACGGACCGAAATAAAGAGCTGCAGGTCCTGCTTTTCAACTGCCTTAAGGTCGGCAAACGGGATGGCTATCTCAAAGATGTCCCTGACTGCCATGTCAGGTATCTCCCTTCTCCTGACCCAAACGTCTTCTTTCTTCTCATAGACGGTCCCCTTCAGGGGCTGCTGGTCCAGCACGCAGGATATCCTGATATCGGCCGGGCTTGACGTCATGACAGAAAACTCCAGCCCTTCCTCAAGGTCGTCAAAGGAGCCTTTGGGGTCTATTCTCAGAAAAAGGGTCTCCCGGTCGAACCCGAAAAAGATGGTCGAGATCAGGCTCTCGGACTTATGCATGCTGCCGCCCGATTTTTTGACGTCGAGCTGCGCACCCTGATACCACTCATAATAGCTGGTGACAATCCCGTCGATCTTCGGCTGTATAAACCCCCGGATCATCAGGGGGGTAAGCACCTCCCGGTCGTGACGCAGCACCGGGACAAAGAGCTGGGCAGGCACGTCCTTACCGATCTCTTTGAAGACCTGCATCAGGTTCAGCCTGAAGAGCTCATCAAAATCCTCCTGGGTCTCTGTCGTATGCTCATCGCCATACCACCAGTTCCAGTCACTCCCTTCGGCAGCATACAGGGATTTCCAGGCCTTCTCCGTATCGGCTCCCGGATTATGCTCCTCGAACTCCGCCAGTTTGTCGCGGGTGTCCTGGAGATAGTCCCAGGACAGATTGTCCTCTTCATGGCCGATCCAGATGCCGTAGTTTGAGTTTATCCAGGAACCCGGATGGATGCGGTCGAGACTATCGCCTTTGCCGTGTTCTGTAAGGAAATCGGAAACGGTCGTCGTCCGGATCCGCTCTTCTTTTGAAAGCCCTTCATAGAGATAGAGGAAAAAATCCCGGCCGTCGTTCTTGAAATGCTCCCAGGCATTCTCTCCGTCGAGCACGATCGAGACAAGGTGGGGCCTCTCCGAAGGCATGGAATGCCTGATGGCCAGGAGCCTGGATATGAGGTCGTCAGCCGCGCTTTTGGGGTCCCACTGGGAATAGACGAACCCGATCAGGTCTGAGATCTGGTGGTCCCGGAATATGATCGAGACATCGTCAAAGCAATAAGGCCGGTAGAGGAGCATGGGCTCGGTCAGCCTGCCCGAATTGTCCCTGAACCCCCTCCCCAGGGAATTTGAGAGTATCCCTTCATCGGTCGCCACCCACTTCAGCCCCTGCCGGGAAACGATCTTCAGGACCTCCTCGCTGACAGAGCCCTCTGACGGCCACATGCCCGCAGGCCGGTGATCAAAGACCTGTTCAAAGTAACGCAGGCCCATATCGATCTGTTTTTCAGCATCCTCGGGATGCCTGAACCTCTGCCGGGGCAGTCTGACGCCGGGCATCGCCACCCGGGCGATCTCCGTATCACAGAGCAGGGGGAGGATAGGATGATAGAACGGAGTGAAGGAGAGCTCGATCTGGCCGGTTGCCGCCATGTCCCGGTAAGAGGGGATGATCTTCTTCAGTATGGCAAGCTGCGCCTGAAGAAGCAGTTCCTTTTCCTCTTCAGTATACCCATGCCCTTTTTCTGTCAGCATCTTCAGGAACGGGTCCGTTGACCTGAACAGCGGGTCTATCCAGCAGAGGTTGAAAAAAACCTGAAGGTCCAGGAAGTCCCCGGTTGTAAAATATTTAACGGCCCGGGCCAGGTCGCTTTTGATCAGGTGGGTCCCTCTTTTTACCAGGAGCTCATAATAGCGTGGGAAGGGCCTGATCATATTGTCCCAATGGGCCAGGAAGAAATTCTCGAGGATGAAGGCCTTCTCGTCTTCAAGCAGGTCTGCCGCTTTCTTCCTGCTGATCTCCAGATAAAGGTCCTTCGCCTGGTTGTCCGTGTAGTCGACAAGCTGCTCAAGAAGCGACGGGACCAGGTTGAAATTCTGGCGTATGGCCGGGAATTCCCTCAGTATCTCGACCATATCGAGGTAATCCTTGGTCCCGTGCAGGCGGACCCAGGGCAGGCGGTACTGGTCGGTCATGGGGTCTTTATAGTACGGTTGATGCATATGCCAGACAACGGCAAGATACAACGGATTATCGGTCATACGTGAAGATATATTCGTCGGGTTTGGCCAGTCCAAACTCTTCCCGGGCAAGTTTCTCCCGGTAAAAAGGGTCTTCCTTCAGCAGTTTTATCTGGGTGCGCATGTCCTCATTCTGTCTGGTCAGCTCGGTGAGCTGCTTCTCGAGGTTCTTGCGGGTCCTGTTGAGCTCGAAATACCTGAAAAGCCCCATATCCCCGAAGACCAGGTTGATGGAAAGATAGATAACGCTCAGCAGCATGAAGGTAAAGAAGATGAGCCTGCGCTTTCTGACCTCGCCGTAGACCTGTTGCCTGAGCAGGTTCTTATTCATTATCCGAGGTTATAGAACCCCAGTCTTCCCTTGTAAAGGGCTGAACCGGCAAGCTCCTCTTCGATAACGAGCAGGCGGTTGTATTTTGCGACCCTTTCGCTCCGTGCGAGCGAGCCGGTCTTGATGAAGCCGGTGTTGCAGGCCACGGCAAGGTCGGCGATCGTCGTGTCCTCGGTCTCCCCTGAGCGGTGCGATATCACTGCAGTATATCCGGCAGTCTTTGCCATCTCGATGGCATCCAGTGTCTCGGTCAGGGTCCCGATCTGGTTGAGCTTGATCAGGATGGAGTTGGCGACCCCCTTTGAGATACCCTTCTGAAAGATCTTCGTATTGGTCACGAAGATATCATCGCCGACAAGCTGCACTTTCCTGCCTATCCGTGAGGTCATGGCCCCCCACCCTTCCCAGTCTCCTTCGGCAAGACCGTCCTCTATCGAAAGGACCGGATATTTCGAGATCAGGTTGCCGTAGTACTCTATCAGATGATCATGCGAGACCTTCTTCCCTTCAAAGGCATAATATCCCTTGTCGAAAAATTCGGAGGCAGCGACGTCCAGGGCGATAAAGATATCCTTACCCGGAACATACCCGGCCTCTTTGATGGCCTGTATCACAAGGGTAATGGCCTCTTCGTTGCTTTTAAGATTCGGGGCAAAGCCGCCTTCATCTCCGACAGCGGTATTGAGTCCCTTTGCCTTCAGGATCTTTTTCAGGGTATGGAAGATCTCGGTCCCTGCCCTGAGGGCAGAAGAAAAATCAGGCAGCCCGGCAGGCATGATCATGAATTCCTGAATATCGAGGTTGTTGTCTGCATGCGCCCCGCCGTTGAGGATGTTCATCATCGGGACGGGCAGCACCTTGGCGTTCGGCCCGCCGATATACCGGTAGAGCGAGTGGCCTGATTCCATTGCCGAGGCCGTGCAGACCGCCAGGGAAACTCCCAGGATCGCATTGGCGCCGAGCTTTCTCTTGTTGTCGGTCCCGTCGAGTTCGATCATCAGGTTATCGATGAAGACCTGATCGGCCGATTCCAGACCTCGTATGCGGGGGGCTATCGATTCAAAGATGTTCTTGACGGCCTTCTGGACGCCCTTACCGAGGTATCTCTTGCCGCCGTCCCTCAGTTCAAGGGCCTCACGTTTGCCGGTCGAAGCCCCTGACGGGACCGCGGCCCTGCCGACGGCGCCGCTCCCGAGGTATACATCCACCTCAACGGTCGGGTTGCCCCGTGAATCCAGCACCTCGCGCGCTATGACATCGACTATCTCACCCATGATATCCTCCCGTTATTAAGATTAAACCTAATTATAAATACTGTCGCAGGAGATTTTCCACTCTCTCCATGTCAAGTTGCCTGCCGGTAAGCTCTGTCCTGTTATCGATATGCCTCATGGTCGCCTCAAGATATATCTTGAAATAGGAGACCTTCTCCATGATCTTTTTGAAGCCGTCCTCTTTCAGCATATCCGGTTTCACCGAGTTGATCTCATTAAAGAACTGGAAAAACTCCTCATAGTCATCATGCCGCAGCAGCCTGAAGGTGAAACTTTCAAAATAGAGCATAAAGCCGCGGATAGATTCAAAGGCCTTGATCCGGGTCTCCGGCCTCCTGACCCGCGTTTCAAGCAGGGTAAGGATCTTATGGAGAGCGGTGATGTCCTCCCTCAGCCTGACCGACTGCTGCATCTTCGTCACGAAGCTCGCAAACAGTTCTTCACCCTTGATGCCGGGTTTGAAGAAGCCGGTCAGCTGGACAATGCTCTGCTCGGTGAGGTTCTTGAGGATGCCGTGGCTGTTCTCGATCTTGCCCCTGAAATGAGGGGTCGACCTCCTGCGGTGGACATCGCGAAGCTCCTGCAGGTAGACCCGGCGGTTCTCCATCGAGAACTGGTAGGCGATGGATTTCAGGAAGAACTCCAGCTCAGGCACCTTGATCTTCTTGATGACCTTGGCGATATAAGCCTGAAAGGTGTTGACCTCGGCCCTCAGCAGTATCAGGACGATCAGGGAGGAGTTCAGGGAAACGGAGCGCTGTGCAGATATGTCCACAAAGCTCAGATATCTCAGGAACCTGAAGAGATAGATATAGATGACCGATATGTTCTTCCGGATCTCCCTGGCATCCAGCGTCTTGACGATGCTGGAGATCTCTGCATTGCTGATGACGTCAAATTCAGGGTTCAATTCCCTGAGGAACGGATTGAAGAACCTGTTTTCACGTATCTCCTTGCTTATCATATGCCCGATATTGAGGAATCCCATATAGGAGATGGACCCGGTCCGTACGATGTCCGCGATGACCCCCTTGAGGTTATTGAAAGAGTCATACAGCAGGTAAAGCCCCTTCTCCGGAGTGTCCTGTTTGTACAGGTTCTCCCGGAAGGCATCGCGGTCGCGCGTGTTCAGGAGCTTTGTCTCGGCGAACTTCTGAAACCAGTAGGCGTTCTTTCTGCTTTCGGGGATGACGACCTCAAGGGTCCCCAGGACGCGGAGGATCGCATCCCGCGCGGTCGTCAGCTCCTCGATAAAATTCCTCGTGGTTATATCCTCATGGGAAGAGGTAAGGTTTTCGATGTTGAAGAACCGGTCGAGGGCCCGCAGCAGGACATCGAGCTCCGAGAAAAGCAGGATATTATCCTTCTTTGAGCGTTCGACCCAGTCCCCGGCCAGATCCTTATGGAGCATGGTATTCAGCGCAGTCACTTCCGGGTCAGATGGACGGCCTCTCCATGGACATCTTCGGAAGCCTCCCTCAGACCCTCAGCAAGCGTTGGATGGGCATGGACCGTTTCGGCGATGTCCCGCGCCGTCAGTCCTTTTCTCATTGCCACGGCGAACTCGTGTATCAGATCAGAGGCGTGGGGACCGATGATGTGAACACCCAGGATCCCGTCGGTATGCTCATCTGCTATGACCTTTATGACCCCGGCGATCTCTCCCATGGCATGTGCCCTGCCGAGTCCCCTGAAGGGAAATCTTCCTGTCCTGATCTTCAGCCCCTGCGCAACAGCCTGATGCTCTCTCAGTCCTACCGAGGCGATCTCAGGTGAGGTGAATATGGCTGCCGGAATGACCCTGCTGTCCATGACCGCCGGGATCCCCATGATATTTTTTGCGGCGACAAGTCCCTGTTCTGAGGCAACGTGGGCCAGAAGAAGGCCGCCGGTCACATCGCCCACGGCATAGACCCCGGGAAGCTCCGTCTCCATATTTTCATTGACAACGATCTCTCCTTTATTCCCCTTTCGGATACCGACCGTCTCAAGGCCGATATCCCCGGTGTTCAGCGCCCTGCCGATGGAGACGAGGACTTTTTCCGAAACCAGCTCCCTGCCGTCAGAGAGGACGACATGGACCCCATCGTCGCGCAGATCGGCCCTTTCGACCCTGACGCCCGTATATAGCCGTATCTTCTTCTTTTTCAGCTCCCGTTCAAGCAGCTCCGAGATCTCGGCGTCCTCGGCAGGTACGGCCCTGTCCATCATCTCAACCAGCGTCACCTCGCTGCCAAGCTCCCGGTAGATACAGGCAAATTCGCAGCCAATCGCCCCGGCGCCGATGATCAGCAGGCTCCGGGGTATCTCGGTCAGTTCAAGCGCATCGGTGGAGGAGAGTATATGTTTCCCGTCAAAGGGCAGCGCGGGCATCGGGGCCGGCCGCGACCCGGTTGCGATGATGATCCTCTCCGCCGTGATCACCCCGGAAGAGCCGTCCTCAGCGGAGATCATGACCTCCTGCGGCGAGACCAGGCTGCCCCTTCCCTGTCTGAGGGCGACACCCCAGCTTTTAAAAAGGGCCCTGATCCCTTTGATCTGGGTGCTGACCACCTTATTTTTTCTTTGCATGATGCCGGAGAGGTTTGGGGCAATGCTCCCGCTGAGGTCAATGCCGAAGGAGGCAAGCTCCCGTGTCTTCGCAAGCAGCTCTGTAGAGGCAACCAGCGTCTTCGTCGGTATACAGCCCCGGTTCAGGCAGGTTCCGCCAACCTCGTGGTTCTCTATCACCGTGACCCCGGCGCCCAGTTGTGCCATCTTGAGGGCAGCAACATAGCCTCCGGGACCTGCGCCGAGAACAGCAACTCTCATTCAGACTCCTCTTCCACGAATTTCTCATATTCAGAGGCATCCATAAGATCATCAAGCTCCGCAGGGTTCTCGATCTCCACCACGGCTATCCAGCCTTTGCCGTAGGGGTCCTCATTGATCACTTCGGGAGAGTCTGACAGTTCGTCATTCACCTTGATCACCTTGCCGGTTACCGGCGATATTATGGGAGATGTCTCTTTGGTGGACTCGATCTCGGACATCTCGGTCTGGGCCTCGACCGGGGCGTCAACTTCAGGCAGTTCGATATAGACGATGTCCCCAAGCATGTCCTGGGCATAATCGGTTATACCGATGGTCCCTTTCTTCCCGGTCACTTTTATCCAGGTATGCCGTTTGTGATACTTCAGATCATCAGGGTTCATGATGCCTCCTTTTTTCGGTTCTCGTTTCCATATCTTAGCATGTATCACCGTACCTGAAAAGCCCTGACGCACGGGGAACACCCCAACACCATAAGCATACACAGGATCGCGGCGGAACTAAAATGTCAGCTTCTTCTGCAGCCCCGTGAGTATCCTGAGGGCCTCGGCCTGCTTGAGCTTTTTGGTATCCAGTGCAGCAAGCTCGTCAAGCACGGATTCGCGGACGGACGAGAAGAGGTCAAGCTGTTCCTTACCCTTCCGGGACTTTGGACCGGCCAGTTTCGGCCTGCCGGTCTCGTTGAGCTCTTCCTTCTCCAGATTGTTCAGGACCTCTTTGGCGCGGGTAAGGACACTGTCCGGCACACCGGCAAGCCGGGCGACCTGAATTCCGTAGCTTTTGTCCGCAGGCCCTTCCTCGATCTTGCGCAGGAAGATGATCTCATCTCCCCATTCTCTGACCGAGACATTATAGTTCCTGACCCCGTCGAGGGTAAGCGTCAGTTCCGTCAGTTCATTATAATGGGTCGCAAACAGCGTCCTCGCCCTGATCTGCTTCACGATGTGCTCGGCTATCGCCCAGGCAATGCTGATCCCGTCAAAGGTGCTGGTGCCCCGTCCGACCTCATCAAGGATGATCAGACTGCGCGCGGTTGCGTTGTTGATGATGTTGGCCGCCTCGATCATCTCGACCATGAACGTGCTCTGGCCCTTTGAGAGAAAATCAGACGCTCCGATGCGCGTAAATATCCTGTCGGTTATCCCTATTGTAGCAGACGCGGCCGGAACGAACCCCCCCATCTGCGCGATCAGGACGATCAGGGCGACCTGCCGCATATACGTCGATTTCCCTGCCATGTTGGGGCCGGTCAGGATATGCAGCAGGCTGTCATGGGTATCAAGGTAAGTGCTGTTGGGGATGAACCGTTCAGTGTTCAGCATGCGTTCAAGTACCGGATGCCTGCCGTCCTCGATCTCGGTCACCGCCTCATCGGCGATCACCGGTTTAACATACCGGTACCGTTTTGCGACGACCGCAAGGGAAGCGAAAAAGTCTGTCGAGGCAAGGGCATGCGATGCGCTGACCAGGGCAACGGCCTCCCGGGCAACCTCCTGCAGGACCTCCAGGAAGACCTCGAGTTCGAGGTTCTTCAGCCTTTCCTCTGATCCAAGCACCCGATTCTCATAATCCTTGAGCTCAGGGGTGACAAACCTCTCACTGCCGACGAGGGTCTGCTTCCTGATATAATCGTCCGGCACGAGTTCGAGGTTTGCCTTGGTGACCTCAAGAAAATATCCGATGATCTTGTTGTAGCTTATCTTCAGGGACGAAATGCCGGTCCTCTTCTTTTCCCGTGCCTCGATCCCTGCTATAAGGTCCTTGCCCTTGGTCGAGATATCTTTCAGTCCGTCCACATCGCTGTTAAAGCCGGTCCTGATGAGCCCGCCCTCCTTCGTGCTGACCGGTGGGCTGTCGATTATGCTCCTTTCTATAAGTGTCTTCACCGCTGAAAACTCCGCGATCATACCGGCCAGGGACTTCAGGCTGGGGTCCTGCGCATGCAGCAGGGATTTCCTGATCTTCGGAATATACTCAAGGGAGTTCTTCAGGGCCACAAGGTCCCGGGCGTTTGCCGAGCCCGAGGTGATCCGGGTCGCCAGCCTCTCGATGTCCTGGACCTTCCGTAAGGGGGACCGCAACTCCTCGAGAAGCTCGAAATCATTCACGAGACATTCGACAGCATCCAGCCTTTTGCGTATCTCCTGCTGATCGGTCAGGGGACGGACCAGCGCCGACCTCAGAAAACGGCCCCCCATCGGGGTCAGCGTCTCATCAAGCACCCACAGAAGGGTGCCCTCCCGCGAACCGTCCCTGAGATTATGCGCCAGCTCAAGGTTCCGCTGCGTCGAGGCATCCATGAACATATAAGCCGTCTGGTTCAGGGCTGATATCTTGCTGAAGGTCCGGGTATTCTTCTGTGTGCGTTCGATATAGCCGACAAGGGCGCCGGCGGCCGAGATGGCCGGGGCAATGCCTTCGCAGCCGAACCCTTCCAGGGAAGAGACCTTCAGGTGGTTCAGGAGCGTCCGGTACGCATCCGCATACTCAAACGTATAATCGTCAAGCCCGGTGATGAAAACCCCTCCGAAGATCTCCCGGTAATAACTGCTCCCCCGGACACTCTCGGGCAGCAGGATCTCCCTGGGCTCAAACCTGCGCACCTCATCCTCGATGTTCTCTACCGTCTCAAACACGACAAGTTCACCGGTCGAGATGTCCGCGGCAGCCACCCCATGCCTGTTGCCTGAGGGGAAAAGGCTCACAATATAGCTGTTTTCCTTGGGGTTCTCCGGGACATGGGTCCCGGGGGTGATGACCCGCACCACCTCCCGCGCCACGATCCCCTTTGCCTCCCGGGATTCTTCCATCTGCTCGCAGACCGCTACCCGGTGGCCAGCCTTGATCAGCTTGGTGATATACGAATCAGCCGCAAAATAGGGGACCCCGCACATCGGCAGGGGGTTCTCTTTGGTCTTGTCCCTGGTCGTCAGCGCGATCTGCAGGACCCGGGAGGCGATCTCTGCATCAGCGCCGAACATCTCATAAAAATCACCAAGTCTGAACAAAACGATGGCGTCCTGGTGTTCTTCCTTGATCGCGGCATATTGTTTCATTATCGGCGTTAATTCTGTCATTCTGATATTAAATATTATCGGCGCATGAAAGTGCAACGGAAAAACAGCGAAAAGACAGATTCATCCGCGGCGCCTCTTTTCTTGACTTATTTCCGCAATTATCTTTATAATTTTAAAGCATATTTTGGCATGTTATCATGAAGATACTAATAGAAGATATCCCGGAGGAAGGCTTAAGCGTAGACGTAACGGAGAAGATACAGACTGATACTTTTTCTGCTGTTTCCCCGGTTGTGTCCCATCTGGAACTGCATAAGCAGGGAAGCGAGGTCATGGTCGACGGAGACCTTGATGCTGATATCGAACTTCAATGCAGCCGCTGCCTGAAAGACTTCAGGCTCCGGATGAAACTACCGGTCAACGTTGTCTATCATCCTCTCGAGGAAATAGCTGAAAGCGGCGGGCATGCGGCAAAGCATGCGCTGCACCACGATGAGATGGATATGGGTTTTTACAGCGGGGGAGAGCTGGATCTGAACCAGCTGCTCACTGAACAGCTGATCCTGAACACGCAGATGAAACCGCTCTGCGATGAACAGTGCAAGGGTATCTGTCCGGTATGCGGCACTGACCTGAACACCGGCAGCTGTAACTGTACGCAGAAGGAGATAGACCCGAGACTGGAAGTATTAAAAAAACTATTAAGCGACAGAAAGGAGTAAACAGTGGCAAACCCAACACACAGACATTCAAAGGCACGGAGAGACAAGAGAAGGGCAAACTGGAAAGGCGACGCCCCTACCCTCGGCAGCTGTCCCGAGTGCAAGGAATTAAAGCAGCCCCACAGGGCCTGCCCGAGCTGCGGCAGCTATAACGGGAATAAAGTCCTCGAGATCGTTGAAAAGTAGATAATGCTGATAGCGCTTGACGCCATGGGCGGGGATCATGCCCCGACGATCAATGTTGATGGGGCGGTCGAGACAGTAAATGAGAATGATGATATCGATGTCATCCTTGTCGGGAATGAGGCATTGATCAGGCAGGAGCTCAGCAGCAAACGCTTCAACCCGAACCGTATCAGGGTACAGCATGCATCTCAGGTCGTTGAGATGCATGACTCCCCGTCAACCGCCATACGCAGGAAAAAAGATTCTTCCATACGGGTCGGCATTGACCTTGTCAAGACCGGCAGGGCCGACGGCTTTGTGAGCGCCGGACATTCAGGTGTTGTCATGGCAACCTCCATGTTCATCCTGGGGACGTCCAAAGGTGTCGACAGGCCGGCCATCGCAACCCTCATGCCCACACTGAAAGATGTCTTTCTGCTCCTTGATGTCGGCGCAAACGTTGACTGTAAACCGGAAAACCTGCTTCAGTTCGGCCTCATGGGTAACACCTACTGCAGGCTGATCATGGGCAAGACAAACCCGGTGGTCGCGCTGCTGAGCATCGGGGAAGAGGACGTCAAGGGCAACGAACTTACCAAGGAGGCCTTTAAGCTCCTGAAAAATACCTCATTGAACTTTACTGGGAACATAGAGGGCAAGGACCTCTTCACCGGCAAAGCGGATGTGGTCGTCTGCGACGGCTTCACCGGGAACATTGCCCTGAAGGTGAGCGAAGGTCTTGCAGAGGCAATAATAAAGATGCTCAAGCAGGAGATAAACTCCGGTTCAGCAGGCAGGCTGGGATATCTCATGCTGAAGCCGGCGATCAGGAACTTCAAAAAGCGGACCGACTATGACGAATATGGCGGGGCCCCGCTGCTCGGGATAAACGGCGCCTGCATCATAAGCCATGGCAGGTCTACACCCAAGGCCATAAAAAACGGTTTGCGGGTCGCTGCAGACTACTCCAGGAAAAAGGTCTATGAGGCCATATCAAAAGAAATCGAGAACTACACGATCTCGCGTGAGACCGCACCGTGATCAGGGCCCGCATCATAGGGACAGGCTCATACGTGCCGGACAGGGTCCTGACCAACCGGGAGATAGAAAAAAAAGTTGACACCTCTGATTCGTGGATCGTTGAGCGGACCGGGATAAAGGAAAGAAGGATAGCTGCAGACACGCAGGCAGCGTCTGACCTCGCTTACGAGGCAGCGTTGTCCGCGCTGAAAAAAGCGCGTCTGAAGGCAAAGGACCTTGATCTCATCATCGTTGCCACCGTAACCGGCGATATGCCGTTCCCTTCCACCGCCTGCCTGCTTCAGGCCAAGCTCGGCGCAAAAAATGCGGCGGCCTTTGACCTTGGGGCTGCCTGTTCCGGCTTCATTTATGGCCTGCATGTAGCCAGCGGGATGATCAGGTCGGGCATGCACCAGAGGGTCCTTGTGGTCGGGGCAGAAGTCCTCTCCAGGTTTACCGACTGGCAGGACCGCTCCACCTGCATCCTCTTCGGTGATGGGGCCGGGGCGGTGATCCTTGAGCCGACCAGGGAAAAACATGGCATCTGGTCGACGCATATATATTCAGACGGAAACCTTGCAGACCTTATCATGCTCCCGGGCGGGGGCTCACATGCAGCCTGCTCACGGGAAACGATCCTTAAAAAACTGCATCATATCAAGATGAAGGGCAACGAGACGTTCAGGGTCGCTGTCAGAACTCTGGAAGAACTGGCGGAAGACACCCTGGCGAAGAACGATCTTGACCCGGCAAAACTGTCTCTGCTCATACCCCACCAGGCGAATCTGAGGATCATACAGGCAACGGCCAAAAGACTCGGACTGCCGATGGACAAGGTGTTTCTGAATATCCAGAAATACGGAAACACTTCTGCGGCGTCGGTGCCGATCGCGCTTGATGAGGCGGTTGCAGAGGACAGGATCAAAGGCGGGGATTATGTTCTGCTTGAGGCCTTCGGCGGCGGCCTCACCTGGGCTTCAGCCCTGATACGCTGGTAGCCTTCTTACTTCGCCCCTTGCTGTACGTTAACGATCTTCACGTGCGGCTTTTTTTTCCCTGGCAGCCTTATTTCTGCTTCTGCGTGAGGTCACATGCCAAACCCGGAATAACCTCTCCAGCTTATCTTTATAGACCATGGAGAGAAAAATGATGACCACGGCAAGGGTCAGGAGCAGCGAAAAACGATAATACTGATGTTTCCTGATGTAGTCGCCGCCCAGAGTCAGGAGCGCGGTCCCGCCAAATCTCCCCACCGTGCTGATGAGGAGGAACTCCCTGATCGTCAGGTGTCCAAGCCCGAGGATGTAACAGAGAATATCCTTCGGGGTCCCCGGGATCAGGAAAAGCAGAAAGACCAGAAAGGCCCCCTTATGGTGGAGCAGGTAATCATATTTTGCCATCGTCTTTTTGCTGACAAAGCGGTCGACAAAGGGCCTTCCGAAGAACTTCGACAGCGAGAACGCAATAAATGAGCCCAGGGTAAGCCCGATGGTCGATAATATAAGCCCCAGCCCAGGGCCATAAAGATACCCTCCGAGAAATCCGGTGACTTCACCGGGGATCGGGGCTGCAACGACCTGCAGCGTCTGAAGGAGAATGAAGCCTGCGAAGGAAAGCGGGCCAAGGGAGTCGAGAAAAGCCTTAACCCGCTCCCGGTCCATAAAGAAGTGAAACGTGCCCGTCTTGTAGAGGACGAAGATAAGAATAAAAAAGCATATCAGGAGGGACAGTTTGACCCATACGCCTTTATTCTTCTCTGTCTTACCGGAGACTATTGCTCACCCTTTTCAGCTGTTTTTTTCAGGAAAGGAGCTAACAGATCAATGGGCACCGGGAATATGATCGTCGAGTTCTTCTCGGTCGCAATCTCGGTGAGCGTCTGCAGGAACCGCAGCTGCAGGGCGCCGCTTTCCGTCGCTATGATCTTTGCTGCATCTGCAAGCTTCTGAGAGGCCTGGAATTCACCTTCCGCATGGATGACCTTCGCCCTCCTCTCGCGCTCTGCTTCGGCCTGCCGCGCGATAGCCCGCATCATCTCGGCAGGCAGGTCGACGTTCTTGACCTCCACCGATGTCACTTTGATCCCCCAGGGCTCTGTCTGAAAATCTATCACCTTCTGGAGGGCTGCGTTCACCTCATCCCTCTTTGCGAGAAGATCATCAAGCTGGCTTTGCCCGAGGGTGCTTCTCAGGGTTGTCTGGGCTATCTGGGAGGTAGCATAATAGTAGTCCTCAACCTCGGTTATGGCCTTGATAGGGTCTATCACCCTGAAGTAAACGACCGCGTTGACCTTTACCGTGATATTGTCCCTGGTGATGATGTCCTGCGGAGGAACATCCATGGTCACGGTCCTGAGTCCGACCCTGACGAGCTTGTCAATGCCCAGCGGAAGGATGATGACTATACCGGGGCCCTTTATCGGGATTATCCTCCCCAGCCTGAAGACAACTCCTCTTTCGTATTCCTTCAATATCTTTATGGCGCTCCAGAAGAAATAGAAGACGAAGAAAATAACGATCAAGAGACCAAGCCCTACAGGTGGTATTCCCGGCATAAAATCCTCCATAGAATTATGTATTTCCTTCTCTCAGTTTTCGGACCTTCAGCCGCAATCCGGATACGCCGCCGACCACAACCCTTTCGCCCTTGCTGATCGACTCATCCGCATGGGCTGACCACATCTCACCATGTAATAATACCATACCCTCGCCCTTGTTGATATCGGTATGGGCAACGCCTTCTGTGCCGATAAGGCCTTCTGCCCCGGTCGTCGGCTGCCGCCTCGCAGCCCTGATCACCAGCCTGACCACGACGATAAAGAAAAGCGCCGTCGCGACAACGGCAGGCAGCACGACCCATAGGGACAATCTGATCATGGAACCCGGGGTATCAAAAAGCATCAGTGACCCGATCGTCATCGCAATGACGCCGCCGATCGCAAGGAGCCCGTGGGAGATGACCTTCACCTCCAGGATAAAGAGGCCTATGGCCAGGAGGATCAGCAGGAAGCCTGCGTAGTTCACCGGCAGCGTCTGGAAGGAGTAGAACGAGAGGATGAGGCATATGCCGCCGACGATACCGGGCAGGATCGCCCCGGGATTGCTGAGCTCAAAAAAGAGGCCGTAAAACCCCAGGAGCATAAGCATATAGGCCACGTTCGGATCGGTGATGAAGGCCAGGACCTTCTGCCTGAGCCCCCCTTCCTCCCGGACGACCTCTGCGCGTGCCGTACTCAGCTTCCGCTCGCCAAAGGCCGTTTTTACGGTCTTGCCGTCTATGTCGGCAAGCAGTGTCCTCAGATCACGGCTTACCAGGTCGATCACCTTCTCTTTCAGGGCCTCTGTCTCGGTAATGGATACGCTTTTCCTGACAGCAGCTGCGGCCCAAGCCGAATTCCTTCCCCGCTGTTCGGCAATAGACTGAATATATGCCGCCGCGTCATTCTCCGCCTTTTCGGACATGGTCTTATCCATCGTCCCGCCAACGGCAACAGGATGAGCCGCCCCGATATTTGTCCCGGGCGACATTGCGGCGACATGGGCCGCCATGGTAATGAATACGCCCGCAGAAGCTGCACGGGCGCCGGCCGGGGAGACAAACACAACGACCGGCACGGAACTGCCCAGGATCTCCCTCACCATGGTCCTCATCGACGTATCGAGCCCGCCCGGCGTATCAAGTTCGACGATCAGGGCCTCCGCATGGGCAGCGGATGCTTTCTTGATGCCTGTTGTCAGAAACCCGGCAGCAGCAGGCCCGATCGCACCCCTGATCTCAAGGACATGGACCTTCGGGGCCTGCTCCGCTGTCCCTGCAGGCGAAATATTCGAGATCAGCAGTACAACGACCAGCAGCGATATTTTAATCATATGTATCATCTGCTCATATTATATACCGAAAACAGTAAGGCCGCCCTGAAAAAGAACAGTTCATTTTGTACTGGCTGACACGGATCTATGCCGCATGCAGACAGGGGTTCCGCTCATTTGATTGACAAAATGTCCTTATTATTGATATAAAATATAGCTTAACTTCGGTCAGTTGAGTATTGTCTGAGGCAGATATTCCCGGGTAGCTCAGCCGGCAGAGTCCCGAAGGCTTTCGGGATTAATCACCGGTTTGACGGGTGTTTTTCAGGTTGCAAAGCGTTTGTTTATGTTCCCGGGTA
>SCQH01000034.1 GCA_004321925.1 Nitrospirota bacterium
ATCCCCGGGCTTAAAGCCCCTACTGTTGGCTTGTCGGGGATCTTTCTTTGTTTTCGGAGAGATTCCGGATACCCAAACATCGGGCACAAGCAAGCCGGAATGACAAAGTTAAACTATTTGATTGCCAGGTGAATAGTTTAAAAGAGACATAATAAAAAAGAGACCGGCTGAAGAATACAGCCGGTCTCTTTTTTATTACATGACCTGTGTATTACTTTATCAATATCTCAAAGTGGACCCGCCTGTTCGTCTTGGCGGCCGGTGATTCCTTCTTCGGTTTCTTCTCCGTGACTTCAGGCATTGCTTCGCCGTAACCTTTTGCCGTAAGCCGGTTTTCCGCGATGCCTTCCTTTATCAGATAATCCTTGACCATGTTCGCCCTCTTAACGCTGAGCTTCATGTTATGCCCTTCCGTGCCGATGGCCGACGTATGTCCCTGTATCTCGACCACGATGCCGGGATTGTCTTTGAGCTTCTTGATGTCCCTCTTCAGGATGTCCTTTGCCTCGGCAGTCAGCGCGGAGCTGTCATGGGCAAAATGAACATCTTCAAGGATGATCGTGACCGTTTCGGGCTTCTGTATAGGCGCTGGTTCAGGCTTCGGCTCTGCCTTTGGCGCGGGGACCGGGGTGACCGCAGGCTTTGGCTCAGGCTTTGGCTCCGGTGTCACAACCGGTGCCGGTGCAGCAACCGGTGCAGCCTTTGGTGTCTTGCCGCCGAGGGTGATGACAAGGCCTGCGGACACGATGACATTGTTCGAATGGGTAACCACATCCCTTACCTCGGACCTGAATGCATACGTATCATTGAAGGAATATTTGAATCCTGCCCCGAAATCTCCCATAAGGGTCTGGTAGGTCGGTTTGCCTTCAGGCCGTATCCGGGCATTGCCCATACCGGCGAGGATGAAGGGGGTCAGCCTTTTTTCCGGAGTGAAGTGGTACAGGATATCAAGGCCGACGAGATCGGCGCGTGAAGCGATCTTGCTGTAGCCGCCTTCAAGCTCCCAGTGATCGGTTATGTTGTATCCGACCCGGATCCCGAATTCCTTCTTGTGACAGAAGACCGGGGAATTGGCCGTGGTGCAATAACCAACAAAGGGGTTGATCTCAAAAGTTCCCTCGCGGATCTCGGCGGAGACGAGCACCGGCAGGGAAATGAAAAACAGCAAAGCAAAAAGCGCATTTTTTTTCATATGGCCTCCAGAAAAATTTCTACTATAATATCTGCAGGACAAGATCATGTCAACAGGTTACAGCAGCACGACCGAAAAACCATTGACTCAGGGGACCTTGTTGATTATTATAGGTGACGAACTACTCTGACATTGAGAAAATATTGAAAAGGGACAAGGAGGACAACAGCATGAAAATACACTATCGCGCGATCATCGTCGCCATGCTCATGGCGATTTTTCTGGCCGGCTGCGGTTGCGGAGGTGATAACCGGGACCTGGTTTCGATAGCGGTCAGCCCGGCTGACCCGAGCATACTTCAGGGGGCAGTGCAGCAGTTTGCCGCGACCGGGACGTTCTCCGACGGCACGTCCGAGGATATCACGACTCTTGTCACCTGGACCTCCTCTGCTGCATCTGTTGCGGTGATCAGCAATGATACCGGCTCTCAGGGCCGCGCAACATCGGTGCAGTCAGGCATAACGACCATCACGGCGACCCAGGGAAGCATATCCGGGGGAACGACCCTGACGGTCGTCCCGGTGCTCGTCTCGATCTCGGTCACCCCTGCCAATCCGACCGTCACCGTCGGCGACACGAAACAGTTCACGGCAACGGGCACCTTTTCGGACGGTTCGACCAGCAACATCACGACGACGGTAACCTGGAGCTCCTCGGTGACTGCCGCAGCAAGCGTCAGCAATACAGCCGGGGTGCAGGGTCTGGCGACCGGCCTTGCGGCCGGCACGACAACGATCACGGCAACCTCAGGAGCGCTCAGCGGATCAACCGGCCTGACCGTCATCAACCCGGTATTCCTGGTCTCGATAACGGTGACCCCGGTAAATCCTTACGCAACGTTTGCCTCGACCGTGCAATTCACGGCCACCGGGACATACTCCGACGGCTCTACACAGAATATAACTCAGGTCGTGACCTGGACCTCCTCAGACCTCACCATCGCCACCATCAGCAATGATGCCGGTTCTAAGGGCCTTGCCACGACAGACCACAAGGTCGGGGTCACGACGATCACGGCGACCCTGGGCAGCATCTCCGGTTCGACCAAGCTCTTCGACCCATAGAGCATGACGGGAAACAGCAGCCCCTTGACCAGAGGGTGAGGGGCTGCTGTCCTTTGTATGAGTTTCAGGGTTGATCTCCACGTCCATTCCCGGTTCAGCAGCGACAACGATGCCGACCCCGAGGAATCCGTCCTTCAGGCTATCTCACGTCAGCTCCATGGTATTGTCTTTACCGAACATTATTCCTATGAAGCCTCGGCCCCCGTCGAAAAGCTCAGGGAAAAATACAGGGGGAGCATCATCATCTTCAGGGGGGTCGAGTTCTCGTCTGCCGACGGCCACTGTCTCGTCTTCGGCGTGAACACCGACAGGCTCGGGATGAAGGGGATGCCCGCCGGGGAGATCGTCAGGATCGTGAACCAGGCGGGCGGCGTGGTCATCCCGTCGCATCCCTACAGAACGGTCAACAGCCTCGGCGATCTCGTGAGGAACCTCCCGGGCATATGCGCACTCGAAGGCTATAACGGCTGCAACATGCAGCCCTTCAATGCCCGGGCAGTGGAAGTGGCCAGGGCCCTGAACCTGCCCTTTACCGGCGGCTCGGACGCCCATAACCCTGAAGACGTCGGCTCCTGCTTTACCGAATTCGAAGAGCCGGTGACCGAAGAGAACCTCGTCAGCCTGCTTAAGTCCGGACGATACCGCGGTGTCGATACCAGAAAGATATCAAAAGGCTTCTGGGGATAACATCCGGCCCGGCTGATAATAAGCCCGCGCAGGGTGTGCTACTATTATACGAAGCACAGGCCTGAGTGCAGCTGCATAACGCTCATTAAATCACTGGGGGGGAACATGACTGATTTTCAAAAAGGGCTGTCTGCTCTTATCGGAAACATCGAAAAGGTGATAGTCGGCAAAAGGGATGCGGTCGAACTCGCTGTTGCATCACTTCTTTCCCGCGGCCATCTGTTGATAGAGGACGTACCGGGTCTTGGAAAAACCATGCTGGCACGGGCGATCGCCGGGTCTCTTGACCTGCGCTTCAAACGTATCCAGTTTACGCCTGACCTCCTGCCCTCTGACGTGACCGGTGTTTCGATCTACAGTCAGAAGTCCGGGGAGTTTGAATTCAGGTCCGGCCCGGTCTTTACGAACATCCTGCTCGCTGACGAGATTAACAGGGCCACCCCCAGGACCCAGTCGAGCCTGCTTGAGTGCATGGAGGAGGCCCAGGTCACGGTGGACGGGATGACCTATCCTCTCCCGGCCGTCTTTATGGTCGTCGCAACGCAGAACCCGATAGAACTGCAGGGTACGTATCCGCTTCCTGAGGCCCAGCTTGACCGGTTCTTCATGAAGATCGCCATCGGCTATCCTTCTGCCGCGGAGGAGGTCAGGGTCATGGAGATGCAGATCAGGGAGCATCCTATCAATTCCATTTCTGCGGTCCTTTCAGATCAGGAGTTAAGGAAGATGCAGGAGGCTGTCTGTAATGTCCATATAGACAACGCAGTGAAGGGCTACATTGTTAAAATCGTGAATGCCACCAGAAAGCATGAACACCTTCAACTCGGAGCGAGCCCGAGGGGATCGATAAGCCTGATGAGGGCTGCGCAGGCCATGGCGCTTATGCGGGGGAAGGATTATGTGGAACCCACCGTGGTCAAGTTGATGGCGGTTCCGGTGCTTGCCCACCGGCTTATCGTAAAGCCGCAGTCCCGGCTGCGTGAGATAACCGAGAGGATCGTCCTGGAGGAGATACTGGGCCGCGTCCCTGTCCCGATACAGGGGCAGTAAGCATGGAAAGGTTTCTCACCAAGAGAAACGCCCTGATCTTTCTGTCCGGTCTCTTTCTGCTGATCGCATGGAACAGAGAGATCAACCTTCTGTATGGGATGTTCTCTCTTATTTCAGCCACCCTTATCATAGCCCTCATCCTGCCCCGGTATTCGGTCAGGCACCTGAGCGGCCAGCGGGAGATCCCATCGGTGGCTGTCGAAGGGGATGAACTGCCGGTCAAAGTGCAGATCGACAACCGGGCCGGCAGAAGCCGCTATATGCTTGAGGTGAAAGACCTCTTCCCTGCGGCTGAAAAGGGGCTACGGAGCCCCATGACCTTTATCGGGAGACTGCGCAGCAAAGAGAGGAAGACATATTCCTATACCGTCTCCTGTTATAAACGGGGTGAATATTCCGTCGGTCCTCTCAAGATCTCCTCTGCCTACCCGCTCGGGATCGCATCTTCAGAAATGGTCCTTCAGGCAGAGCCTGTCCCTCTCCTTGTCTATCCAAAGGTCTTTGAGATCGCCCGGCTCCCTTTTCTGCGGGGAAGCTCTGCATACTCCTCCATGGCTGATTCGGCAGTGCGGACCGGCGGCAGTGAAGATTTTTTTGGGACCCGGGAGTACCGCGAGGGGGACAGCCTCAGATATATCCACTGGCCATCGAGCGCGAGACACGGGCATCTGATCGTGAAGGAATTCGAAACGCGGGCCACGGCAATGGTGACGGCCATACTCGATCTTCAGAAGGGTTCCGAAGCCGGGGAGGGTAGAGAGACGACGCTCGAATACAGTGTCACGATCGCAGCATCGCTGGCCCGGTATATCCTCGGAAAGGGCCACAGTTTTCAGCTCGCCGGCTATGGAAAAGAAAAGCAACTGATCCCCTATGGCAGGGGTCCGGCCCAGCTTGCAAAGGCCCTCGGGGCGCTTGCGCGGGCGAAGGCCGACGGGGGGCTGCCTTACAGGTCGGCCATTGAGAGGGCTGCTGAAATGCTTAGGGATGGAGACATGGTAGTGCTCTTTTTCTGCCATGGCGACGAAACACCGGATAATTACGCATATTGTCTGGGGCTTCTTAAGGCCAGGAGGATCAGGCCTGTTGCAGTCTTTATGGACAGAACGAGCTTCACGGATACGGCTGGAACGCTGGTGCGGCACAGCAGGCTGGAGGAAGAGTTCCGGGCCATGAATGCCATCGTCTATAATGTTTCACGAGGTTGCGATCTCGAAGCGGTGTTCGGCGTATGAACAGGATCTCGTATTCTCCGGTCTACGTGGGGACTTTCTTTCTACTTCTGATATCGGTCCTGTCCGTTGTGAATTACGAGGCCCTGTCATATGAGGTTTTGTTCAATAGTTTCTTTTACCCGCTGCTTTTCGGGGCAGGGTTGTCCGCCGGAGCGGGTTACAGGAAAAGCGGGAACGCGTCGATCAAGACCATCGGGACAATGGTCATCGTTCTGGCCATCCCGGTCTTTTTTGTCATGAACTATTTTCATGGACTCGAAAAGGCGGCGGTCATCCTTCTGGTCTGGCTGCAGGCAGGCAGGAACTTTACGCTTGCTTCCAGGAGAGAGCTGCTTTATGCTTATGTGGTTTCACTTATTCTGATCCTCTACGGGGCAAGTGTGAGCAAGGAGACCTCGTTTCTCCTGTACATCATTGCCTATGCCGTTGCAGGAATGCTCACCCTGATGGCAGACCACATAGACGAACGGCTGCAGTCTGCCAGGGGCGGAGACAGGGACCTCCTTCTGAAGGGGCTGAAACTGCCCTCAAAAGGCATCGGCCTGGCGCTTCTCAGCCTTGCTCTGGCATCTGTCATCTACCTTTTCTTTCCACGCTTCTCCTCTCCCCACCTCCAGGGGCTTCCGTTTGGCGGAGGCTGGTTCTATGAAAGCGAAAAATGGGACCACGAGGCCAAGGGGCTAAGGACTTCGGAAAGGGGGCAGAAGGACCCTGCCGACTCAGCCACCGGTGAACCGGGGCAGGGAGAACAGAGGCCATCAGAAACAGGAGAGGATAAGATCCCGGGCGACGGCAGAGCGCCTGACAGAGTGGCAGAGGGGCAAGGGGCCGGAGCAGGGGCTGCAGAGGACAAGAGCCCTTCCGAAGGAGGCTCGTCGTCTGACATTGTGTCAGAGGCTCCGGGGGCCGGAAAGAGCCTCGATATCCGAAGGGGGATAAAGAAAGTACGTTCACGGGCGCTGCTCTTCTATCTTCAGGCTGACAGACCTCTCTATGTAAGAGGAAAGGTCTTCGAGGATTTCGACGGCCGGATCTGGCGCGAGGGTGGCGATAACGGTGAACTTATCTCCTCCGAGTATTCCGAATTCCTGCTGGAGAAGGACCATCAGGGGCAGGGCATTAACCAGATATATACGATCAAGAAGGAGATGCCCCCGCTTCTTCTCACCGCCTACCGGCCGGTGGTTGTGCGGTTCCCCTCCCGGTTGCTCAGGAGGACGGATTCGCTCACCCTTTTTGCCCCTGATTACCTCAGGAGGGAGACGCGATATTCGGTCCTTTCCTCTGCAGTCCAGGTGGAAGGCCGGGAGACCTGCGGCCGGGAAGCATACCGTGGCGGCTATCTTCAGGTCCCGCAGGTCCTGTCAGAGAGGGTGCGGCGGCTCTCATTATCTCTGATCGGAGAGAGCGGCGACGATTTCGAGAGGGCGAAGGTGATCGAGGGCTATCTCAGGCAGAACTTCCGCCCCACCATGGAAACCATCTTCAGGGAAAAACCTGATGACCTCGTTGACAACTTTCTCTTCGGGCTGAAGGAAGGCCATTGTGAATATTTCGCCTCTGCCATGGTCGTCATGCTGAGGTCGGCCGGTATCCCGGCACGGCTTGTGACCGGTTATTGCGCCTTCAGCAAAAACCCGTTCACCGGATATTACGAGGTGCGCGCCTCAGACGCCCATGCCTGGGCTGAGGCTTACTCAACCCGATACGGATGGGTCAGGTTCGAACCCACTCCGACCATCAGCCAGCCCGAAAGAAAGCGTGAGCTCTTTGCGGTCACCAGTTATGTCAAATACCTGGAGGAGCAGATCGACTCGGCCGTGAAGGCAAACAAGGACACCTGGTGGAGTTCTCTCCTGAACGACCTTAATCAGCTGCTGCTGCGGGCACGCCTCTGCTTTTCGATCATGATCGCGTACGGGTTGCGGTATCTCAGTTGGGTGCTGAAGCGGCTGGTCTATATTCTCCCTGTTGTTTTATGCATCCCTGCCGGATTCCTTCTTCGGCGCCTTCTCGCGCCGGTGCTTCGAAATATCAGGCTCGAGAGGCTGAAGGAGAAAGACCCCCGTCAGTTCATCATTGCCTGCTACGCCGAGATTGGTCGCTTCTTCTCCGGAAAGGGCTCTCCCCGACCCGACTCCATGTCTCATGCCGAATACAGAACGGTGCTTTCCCGGAGGTTCCGGGATCTTTCGAAAGAGCTTGGTCTTGTTACAGACCTTTTCGAGATCGCCTGCTACAGCACACTACCTGTCAGCAAAAAGGACTCTGAAAAGGTCTACCGCATATACCGGGACATCCTGAAAGCAGACCTCCCGACGTTCAAACCCCGTAAGTAAACTGTGCCCTGCGTACAAAAACCAGTTTGACACAAGCTATAATCATTGCTATGCTATAAATAGAATACAATAGGCATACACTCATGAAATATTTTGACTGGAATGATGGGAAGAATGAAGTGCTGAAGAAGACACGGGGTGTGTCCTTCGAACAGGTTGAATTGGCAATTGCTTTGGGAGATCTGATCGATCGGGTACGACATCCGAATGCGGCCAAATATCCGAACCAGAAGATCTTTCTTATCAAGATCGACGATTATATATATTCAGTGCCGTATGTTGAGGATGATGAAAAGATATTTCTGAAAAAGATAATACCGAACAGCACCGCAACAAAAAGGTACTTTGGAGGTTCAAAATGAAAAAAGCAGTGTCCCTGGATAAGGACGAGATGGAACTGGCGAGATCCCTTGAAAATGGAGAGTGGGTTTCCGACCTTACTCAGAAGGAAAGGAAGCACTACGAGGAATATGCGCGCTACAGCCTCAATAAACAGAAGAGGATCAACATCCGGATGAGCGAGCGGGACCTCAATAAGATCAGGGCAAAGGCGATCGAGGAGGGCATTCCGTACCAATCACTTATCTCGATGCTTATCCATAAATACAACGAAGGCAAAATATCAATTAACCGGTAACCAGCCCTGCAAAATAACAGCGGGCGCGGTATGCCCGAATCCGCTGTTTATTGTTGTCGCTATAATACAATGAGGACATAGATTTTCTCTGTTCAAGACCTGTCGGCTATGCTATGATGATAGCCATGTCGGGGAAAATACTCATTTTAATTATCTCTCTCATGCTGCAGCTTTTGCCGGTTGCCGAAACCGTGTGGGCCGATGGGTTTTACATTCCCGACCGTGCATACAGAAAACTTCCTGAAATCCCCACGCAACGCGCCATTCTCAGCTATAAAGACGGAATTGAGACGTTAATTATCGAATCGGCGTTGAGCGCCGAAGGTCAGAGTTTTGGCTGGATAGTTCCTCTGCCTGCCGAGCCGATCGACATCAAGCAGGCACCTACTGAACTTCTCAATGTCTTTTCAACCAATACGGAACCGGAAATTATTCATACGGATATGAAAAGACCTTTCTTTTTTGTCTTGTTAGTAACATTGTTTTTTGTGGTGCATATGTTTTTTTCTGTCAGACTCTTTTATTTGGTTGTCATATCAATATTAATCAGTGTTTTTGCTATTCCGTATTCTCTGGGCCTCGGGACCAGAGGGGCAGCAGGCACAAGTCAAAATGCAACTCGTATAGAAAAAGTAGACGTCAGAAAACATGTTGATGTCGGGAGTTATGAAGTATCAATCTTGAAAGCCTCACGTGTTGACGACCTGAATGAATGGCTGAAAAATAATGCATTTGCAATACTACCACCCAAGGGGGTTTCAATCGTCGAAGACTACATTAAGAAAAAATGGGTCTTTGCTGTGGCAAGGCTCAAGCGGCAAAGCGGGGGCTTGAGCATACCGCATCCTTTGTTTGTTAGGTTTCCTGTAGGAAGGCCGGTTTATCCAATGCGCTTGACCTCACTATCAGGAGGCGATGTTTTCCTCCGGCTTTTTGTTGTGGGGCATCGAACAGCGTCGCTACGAGAAGGCCTGACCGACAGGCGCGGCGTCAGACTGAAACCCGAGTTCGCGGATAGCTATCGCCTTCTTGATCGCAATAAAGTGCGCAGTATTTACGATGTGTTTAGCGGCAAGTTATTTCCTGGCGTTCTCTCCCATCCAGATGCAAAAGATATTCTCTGGCCTGATTGTTTTGTATCTTCATTTGCCGCTACCGTGTCACCAAAGAATATGACAGAAGACTACGTCATTGAATTGTCGGATTATGCCATGTATCGGCAAAAATTTTACAGTTCACAGGGAGCTATCGCCAAAGTCTTTCCATATCTTTTTATTATCTGGCTTGCAGCTTTAAGTGTTTCATCCCTGCTTATAACAAAAAAGGGGAAGATGTTCGTTTTTTCGCGTTTAATGGTGCCTGCTTTATGTATCTGCATCATAGGGATGTGGTTGGCTTGTCTCTATCTCCCTGTTGTTAATAGTACCACTGTCAGCGGTGATCTGCCTTCACATGATAGGCGCTTCCCCTATCAAATAGGAGTAGCGCTTGACCAGTATAAGAAAGATACGGGGCATTATCCCACGACGACGCAGGGCCTCAACGCGCTGATTGAAAACCCAAGCATAAATGGCTGGAGTGGCCCTTATCTCAAAGATGCAAATTTGAGAGATCCCTGGAATAAGCCATATCATTACGAATCCCCTCGCCGTCACGTCGGGCGGTTCTATAATTCTCGATACTATAAGGACTATGATCTTTATTCTTACGGTGAAGATAATGCGCCGGGGGGATTAGGGCCGAGTGCTGATATTCACCGTCGGCAATGATGTGCCTGAGAACGTCAAAAGAAACTTCATAGCAAATATCATATTTTCACTTTTTCATTGACATCAGTCCCGGGGAGAGCTATAAAATAATTGTGTTGTTGCAGGGCAGGGGATTATGAGGGAGGGACTTCATGCTGTTCCATGTATCACCCGGGGTGCCTTCTGTTATCGATCACAGAGGAATGTACCGGGGACAAAGAATAATGCCGGGGGTCCTTTTAAAGCAGTAACGGAACTATGGGGAGGGTCGGCTGCAGATGATGCATGTACAAAGGCATTTACAGAATGACCAATTAGGGGAAGTATTCAAGGTCTTTGTTTTAGTGGCACGATGCGTCTGCATCCTCTATGGGATCACTATTGTCACCCTCGGCATGTTCTTCCTTCTCCTCGGCGGTTTTGACTCAGGGAGCTGGTTCAAATTTGTTGCCGGCGCCTGCGCGTTGGCTGTGGGTCTTATCCCCATGACAAAGGCCGGCCGGAAAAGCGAAGGGTCGGGCATTATTATTGTGCTGGCCCTGACCGGTTTGGGATTTCAGGGGTTGGACGTTATACACTATTACCTGTTCCACAGCAATCCGGGAAATTATTACGGCTGGCAGATCCAGCTTCCGGTCATTGCCGCGCTCGCTTTTATGGCAGTCCGCGGCTACACAACGCTTCCCGAGAGCACCGAAACTGCGGGCTGATAAAATTCTGCCTACTTTGTCCTGATATATTTTCGGTAGGCGGTCATGAAATCGTTGATAACAGATTCGCCGTTCTGGCTCGACTTTGCTACCAGGTCCATTTTAAGACCGGCCTCATCCCTGACGATCCGTATCTCCATGTTCGTATATTCAGAATAGCCATAGCCGCGAGACAGGAAAAAGGTCCCTTTCTCCCTGTTCTCCGTGGTGATACTGTATCCCAGGTCCTTCGCAGCAACAGTTACCTTCGAAAAGGCGGTGTCATAATCTGCCGTGTCGAGCTGAAAGGTCTTTGCTGCGGAGCTCCGCAACAGGGCCACATTGCTTGCGCATGCCGCCAGTGACAACATGACGAGCAAGGCGGTCAACACTACCATGATATTGATTCCGGGTCTCTTCATATCTGCTCTCCTTTTTTCGTGATCTGTGGAAGGTCAGGTTTGAACTGAATCGTTTCTAAAAATGTCGCTGCTGGACCCTTTCTATGGCAACGGCCCTGCCGGTCTCCTCGTTGATCTCGACCACCACGCCGCAGAGTATCGCTTCCCCGGGGGCTGTTTCGAACTTTGCCGGCATGCTGGTGAGGAACCTCTGGATGATCTGGGCCACGTCCATCCCGATCACGGAGTTCGCCGGGCCGGTCATGCCGGCATCGGTGATATAGGCGGTCCCCTTTTCGAGTATCTTTTCGTCAGCTGTCTGGACATGCGTATGCGTGCCGATCACGGCGCTGACCCTGCCGTCGAGATAGTACCCGAGGGCTATCTTTTCCGAGGTGGCCTCGGCATGCATGTCGACGATGATGATGTTCGTCTCCTGTGAGATCCTCTCGATCTCCGGGATGATCGTCCTGAAGGGGCAGTCCATGCCCATCATATAGACCCGTCCGGAGATATTGATCACGCCGACCTTGACCCCTCCGGCCGTATTCAGGATGATGCTCCCGAAGCCGGGCACCCCGGGGGGATAGTTGATCGGCCGGATCACGCGGTTGTCCTTCGAGATGTAATGGATGAAATCCTTCTTGTCCCAGACATGATTGCCGGTGGTAATGACATGGACCCCCATGCGGAAGAGCTCGGCCACCAGCGGTTCGGTCAGACCGAAGCCGCCGGCAATGTTCTCGGCATTGGCGATGACCAGATCGGTCCTGTATGTGTCCGTAAGCCCGGGCAGCAATGCCCTGACGACATTCCTGCCCGTCTTACCGACTATGTCACCGATAAAAAGGATCTTCATCAGTTACTTGGCGTACTCGACATACCGGGATTCCCGGATGACCGTCACCTTGATCTGGCCGGGATACGACATCTCGGCCTCGATCTTCTTCGACAGGTCCCGGGCGATCAGGGACGACATTTCGTCGTTGACCTCCTCGGGCTTGACGATGATCCTGATCTCCCTGCCTGCCTGTATCGCGTAGCACTTCTCGACGCCCTTGAAGGAGAGGGCCATCTTTTCGAGGTTCTCAAGGCGTTTGAGATAGTGCTCGATGCTCTCACGTCTGACGCCTGGACGTGCTGCCGAAAGGGCGTCTCCGGCGGCGACCAGCGCTGCCTCGACCGTGATCGGGTCCCCTTCGCCGTGGTGCACCATGATCGCATTGACGACCTTGTTGTTCTCGCCGAACTTCTTTGCGAGGTTCGCGCCGATCTCCTGGTGCGTGCCCTCGATCTCATGGTCCACGGCCTTCCCGATGTCATGGAGCAGGCCGGCCCGCTTGGCGAGCTTCGGGTCGACGCCCAGCTCGCTTGCCATCATCCCGGCGAAGTACGCGACCTCGCGCGAATGCTGCAGCACGTTCTGGCCGTATGAGGTCCTGTATTTAAGCCTGCCGAGGATCTTTATCAGTTCAGGGTGGATGCCGGAGAGGCCGAGGTCGAAGACCGATTTTTCGCCTTCCTCCCTGATATTGATGTCGACCTCCTTCTTCACCTTCTCGACGATCTCCTCGATCCGGGTGGGGTGGATCCTGCCGTCGGTGATCAGCCGTTCCAGGGAAAGCCGGGCCACCTCGCGCCTCACCGGGTCGAACCCTGAGAGCGTTACCATTTCGGGTGTGTCATCGACGATCAGGTCAACGCCGGTGGCGGCCTCGAGGGCCCTGATGTTCCTTCCCTCCCTGCCGATGATCCTGCCTTTCATCTCGTCGTTCGGCAGGCTGACCGCCGTGACCGTGGCGTCCGCAACGTAATCGCTCGCATAGCGCTGGATCGCGGAACCGATCACCTCTTTGGCCTTCTTCTCGGCCGTTTCCTTGGCCTCGTCCTCTACCCTTTTTATGATCTTGGCTACTTCAAAACGCGCCTCTTCTTCGGTGCGCCTGAGCAGTTCCTGCTTCGCCTCCTCAGCCGTGATGCCGGAGATCCTTTCGAGGACCTCGGCCTGCTCCCTGATGAGCTGTGCATAACGCGCTTCCTTCTCCTGCAGGCCCTTTTCCTTTGCCGAGTTCTCCTTTTCCTTCCGGGAAAGTTCGTGGTCCCGCTTGTCGATCTGGTCAAACTTCCGCTCGATCGATTCCTCTTTCTGCCTGAGCCTTTTTTCGAGGTGGTTCAGTTCGGAACGCCTCTCCCTGAGCTCCTTCTCGGCATCGGTCTTTGCCTGGTAGATGATGTCCTTTGCCTCGAGCGCCGCTTCCTTGCGGAGTGAGTCGGCCTCTTTGAGAGCCCCTTCAGTGATCTTTTTCTTTTCGGTTTCAATAGTACTTTTCTGGCTTTTTAATGCGCTCTTATAAACAAGACTTAAGATAAGGCCGGTGATGACACCGGCAGCAACAGCAATCAGTACGTATGTCATATCAAACATCTGTTGTGGACCTCCTTTTGTGCAGTCTTGATTTTATTATCCGTTCGTATCCTTCTGAGGAAGGGGTGTAAAACGACTTGGGGGTGTTCAGATACTCCTGTTTTACATAGTGATGTTCGAAGTCGTGCGGGTACTGATATCCGGCGCCTGCCCCGAGCCTTTTTGCTCCTGAATAATGCGCGTCCCTGAGATGCGGGGGCACCTGCTGGAGCGGCTCGGTCCTGATCGCCCCGAGCGCGTTGTCGATCGCCGCATACGCGGCATTGCTCTTCGGGGCTGCAGCGACATAGAGCGCGGCCTGAGAGAGGGGGATGCGGCCTTCGGGCATGCCGATCCGCTCGACGGCCATCATTGCCGAGGTGGCAAGCGTAAGCGCCTGGGGGTCGGCATTGCCGACGTCCTCCGACGCGCAGATGACGATCCTCCGTGCAATGAACAGGGGGTCTTCACCGGATTCGATCATGCGGGCCAGCCAGTAGACCGTTGCATCCGGGTCAGAGCCCCGCATGCTCTTGATGAAGGCGGATATGGTGTCATAATGGTCGTCCTCATCGTAGTACAGGGACTTGTTCTGCAGGACGTCCTTGATGTGTGCAAGGGTGATCGCATATTTTCCTGAGGCGCTGTCCTGTGAGGACAGAAAGGCGAGTTCGAGGGTGTTGAGGGCCTTCCGCGCGTCGCCTTCACTGATCGCCGCGATAAAGTCGGCCGCCTCGTCATCCAGGGCCACGGCATATTCACCCAGGCCCCGCTTCTCCTGAAGCGCCCTGCGGATGATCGCCTTAAGGCCCTCAGGCGGGATCTTCTGGAACTGAAAGATGAGGGACCGTGACGAAAGTGCCGGGACGAGGGCAAAGAAGGGGTTTTGTGTGGATGCCCCGATCAGGATCAGTTCGCCTTTTTCGATGTGGGGGAGGAGGGCGTCCTGCTGGATCTTGTTGAACCGGTGGATCTCATCGATGAAGAGGATGGTCTTTTCGCCCCTGATCGACGAGACAGCATCCCGGATGTCCTTGATGCCGGCGGTCACCGCATTTATCGATATGAAATCCGCCCGGGTCTTCCGGGCAATGATATGCGCCAGCGCGGTCTTGCCGGTCCCCGGGGGGCCATAGAAGATGACAGAGACCATCTTGTCCTCTTCTATGAGGCGTCTCAGCGGTTTGTGCTGTCCGAGCAGATGCTCCTGGCCGAGGAAATCAGAGAAGTCCTCCGGCTGCATGCGCCAGGCGAGCGGTGGTGTCCCTTTTTGAACCCTGAATAATTCCAATCAATAGTCCCGGGCCGGACTATGGTCTTTGTGCGGCTTTTGGAAAGGAGAAAACTCGAAAATTATGAACAGGGTCTTTATATGAATCTATAAAAAGGGCTGCAACGACAGACCTGAATGCACAATGTTCTTCGAACATGATAATTTTCTTTTCCAAAAGGGCGGGGACCATAGAGACCAGCTTCAAAAAAAATGTTATTAATGAGTTCCCGCCCTGTCGTGTACATGAAAAATCAGATCCGCCTATTTTGATATAGGTGGGTGCCATAATGCTGCCTTCAGGCTTTTGCCAAAAAGGCAACATGCACACCAGCAGCATACACTGGCTCCCGAAAGATCTAATTTGCCGGATCAACTTTTTCATATATCACCTACAGGGCAGGTAATGAACCTATGACCTGTACTCACTATATTATTTATACCAGAAGTCCGCAGGTTTGGGCAAGAGAAAAATCTTTATCTCCAGGAGGTTTTAGCTTGTATTGAAAGCAATTATTTAATAAACTAATAAGATATGTCGGGATAAGAACAATTCCAGGACCGGAAGGGCCGGGCGGTATACGATTTCTTAGCAAAATCATAGAGCGTCCTCAGGACGCGGGAGGTATGCAATGTTTGGGTTGGGAATGCCGGAGCTAATAATTATCCTTGTTATCATTATGGTCCTTTTCGGGGCGAGCAGGCTGCCGGAGATGGGCAAGGGCATCGGACAGGCCATCAAGAATTTCAAAAAGGCGACATCAGAACCTGATGAGATCGATGTAACTCCCAAAAAAGGGGTGACCGGCGAGGAGCCCAAGGGAGACGCCGAAAAACCCAAAGGTGAATAGAGGTCCCTCAGCCGAGATAGACCTCAGTGCCCTTCATCATAACCTCGGAATCCTCCGGAACCTCACTCAAGACAGATCCGTTATCGCCGTTGTCAAGGCCGATGCTTATGGACACGGGGCTGTTGAGGTGTCGCGGAGGCTGCTGGAAGAAGGGGTATCAACACTTGCCGTAGCATTTACCGGCGAGGCGCGGCAGCTCAGAGAGGCCGGCATCACTGCTCCCATGCTGGTGCTCTTCGACCATGACGACAGGGACAGCTTTTTTGACCTCGGCCTTACCCCCGTTATCCATGACCTTCATACCGCTGAAGAGTTTTCCCGCGCAGCGCAGAAAAAAGGGAAGGTCCTCCCGGTTCACCTGAAGATAGACACGGGCATGGGCAGACTGGGTTTTGGCCCTGATCGGGCGCTGACCGAGGCTGTCAGGATCGCTGTCCTGCCGGGGCTCTCGCTCGAAGGGCTGATGAGCCATTTTTCCGAGGCGGACCTCTCGGACAGGTCGTATGTCAGGCAGCAGGTAGCGGCGTTCAGCAGCGTCCGGCAGGGCATCGCGGAGAGGCTGAGAAGACCGCTTGTCTGTCACATGGCAAATAGCGCCGCCTCCCTGTCCCTGCTGGAGGCTGTCTTTGATGCGGTGAGGCCCGGCCTTCTGTTATACGGGTATTCTCCGTTCGAGGAACAATTCGGGCTGAAACCGCTTATGAGCCTCAAGGCCAGGATACTTGCCGTCAGGGATCTGCCGGCCGGTTCGCCGGTGAGTTACGGCAGGACCTTTATCTGCAAAAGACCAAGCAGGATCGCGGTCATAGCCACAGGGTATGCCGACGGCTACAGCAGGCTGTTTTCGAACAATGCCGATGTCCTGGTGCGGGGGACGCGCGTGCCGGTGGCCGGCCGCGTCTGCATGGACCTGACGATGGCCGATGTTACCTGTGTTGACGGGGTTGCCGAGGGCGACGAGGTGGTCCTTCTCGGGAGACAGGGTGATGAGGTGATCAGCGCCCGGGAACTGGCCTCACGGATCGGCACGATCCCGTATGAGGTCCTGACGTCGCTCGGCAGCAGGGCCCGGAGGACATATCTGAATTGATACACATGATCGAACAACTGGGGAGGTGCTCATGCGTTTCTCTGAGGAGTCCGGGAGGATCGTCCTGCTGCTCTTTGCAACCGACGGTGGCAGCGGTTCGGTCAAGAGTGTTATCGTAAAATAAATATCGGACGGCAGGAGATGGATAAAAAGATCGGCGAGATACTTCTGGAGATGGGCGTTATGACCGCGGCCGATGTCGGCGCGGTCCTGGAAGTCCAGCGCTCCGGAGGAGGCAGCGTAAAATTCGGCGAGATAGCTGCCGGCAGAGGTGTTCCTGAGGACAAGGTTCTGGAGGCCCTCTCCAGGCAGTTCGGGCTTCCGGTGGTGCAGGTGCAGGATTTCCCTGATGCGGTCCCGCTTGATAAGATATCCTTCAGCTTCCTTGAGAACAACCTCCTGCTCCCGCTCAGGCTCACGGACAACCACCTGGCCATCGCCATCGGAGACCCGACCAACACCGACGGGATAGAATCGTTGCAGTCGTCGTTCGGGTTCGAGCTGGAGCTGTTCCTGGCGAAGAAGACGGACATCCTGGAGCATCTGCATATCATCCGGGGGTCCCGAAGCGCGGTGATGCAGCGCCTGATCGAGGATACCGAAGAGGACGCCCTCCCGGAGACGGATACGACCGGCGAGATAAGCCACCTGAGGGACCTGGCGCAGGAAAAAGGGATCATCCAGCTGGTCAACCTGATCATCGAGAACGCGGTCAAGGACCGCGCAAGCGATATTCATGTTGAGCCGGGAGAGCATAATGTCCGGGTGCGGTACCGCGTTGACGGGGTGCTGTACGAAAAAGAGGTGCTGCCTGCGCGGACCTATTCGGCCCTGTCCTCGCGGATAAAGCTGCTCTCCCAGATGAACATAGCCGAAAGAAGGCTCCCCCAGGACGGCAGGATCAATGCCGCGTTCGGGAGCAGGGCCGTCGACATCAGGGTCTCGACCCTCCCGACGATCTACGGCGAGAGCATCGTCATGAGGCTGCTCGACAAGGAAACGTCGTTCGTGACCCTCGAAGAGATCGGCTTCGACCGGGTGATCCTCGACATTTACGAGGGCATGATCAGGAAGCCCTATGGCATGATACTCATCACCGGGCCGACCGGCAGCGGCAAGTCCACGACCCTCTATGCCTCTCTCGACAAGATAAACTCCCCTGAAAAAAAGATCATCACGGTCGAGGAGCCGGTAGAATACCTGATGACCGGCATCAACCAGATCCAGGTCAGGCCCAAGATAGGGCTGACCTTTGCCAGCGGGCTGCGGCATATCGTCAGGCAGGACCCTGATGTCATCATGGTCGGAGAGATCCGGGACATGGAGACGGCGACGATCTCCATACATGCGGCCCTCACCGGCCATCTGCTCTTCAGCACCCTGCATACCAACGACGCCGCCGGTGCCATAACCCGGCTTATGGACATGGGGATCGAGAATTACCTCGTTTCCTCGACGCTCATCTGTGTCATAGCCCAGCGGCTGGTCCGGCGCATCTGCCAGCACTGCCGGGAGCCTCAGCCGGTCTCCCCGGATATGATGCAGCGGTTCGGCCAGACGGTCAGGGAGACCTGGACCGGCAGGGGCTGCGAACACTGCTCAGGCACCGGATACCGCGGCAGGATCGGCATCTTTGAGGTGCTGCCGGTCGGCGATGAGATCAGGGACATGATCATGAAGCAGGCAACGGTCAGGGAGATAAAGGACAAGGCGATCGGTCTCGGCATGAGGACACTCAGCCAGGACGGCATACAGAAGGTCATCAACGGGATCACGACCCTGGATGAGGTCCTGCGCGTGACCCAGGTGGAACTGTGAAGACCGTCAGGAGTTGCAGGCCTTCTGACGAGCGCGGGATAGCCCTGATGATGGTCCTCTGGATTCTGGTACTGCTGAGCATCATTGCGCTGAACCATCTGCGTTCGACCCGGTTGAACACTGCGGCCACGAGCGCCATGAAGGAAGAGGCCATTGCCTATTACCTTGCCGTTTCAGGGTATCACGAGGCCCTGCAGTACCTCATGTCCGACAAGGACCCTGTCTATAACTTTCACGACAATGCCGACAATTACCATATCGACAAGGAGATCCCCCCGGTGACCGGCCTGAGAAAAAAGGCCGAGGGCGAGGTGGACATCAGGATATCGGACGAGGACGCGAAGATCAACATCAATGCAGCCTCTCCTGAAGACCTGCGCAGGCTCTTCACCTATGCCGGACTGAAAGAGGATGCCCTGGCAGAGGTGATCGAATCGATCCTTGACTGGAAGGACCCTGATACGGTACATCATCTCTCGGGGGCTGAAGACGAATATTACGAGCGGCTTGAGGAGCCGTACAAGACGAAGAACAGCTCCTTTGATCTGCCGGAGGAACTGCTGCTGGTCAAAGGCTTCAGGCCGGAGTATCTTTACGGCGGAAAGGACCTCAGGGGGGTGCTGCCCCTGATCACGACCTTCGGCAACGGCGCCATCAATATCAATACGGCATCGAAGGGCGTCATGGACTTTTTGGGTTTAAATGAATTCGAGGTCGAGGCAGTGCTCAAACAAAGGAGTGCAGAGGCCGGCGGCTTCAGGTTCGTGCCCCCGCAGTTCGCCTCCCGGGGGTTCAGCGCTCTGGCCTCCAACACCCTGCGGGTCGAGGTGACCGGGAGGGCGAACAACAGCCAGGTGCTCTCGAGGATCGTGGCGGTCCTGAACCGCAAGAGCACCGGCGCCGGGTATACGATCCAGACGATCTATTGGAGAGAGAGTGTCGAAAACGGCCGGGGTTAACATACGCGCTGACCTGATCAGCGGCTTCATGGCCGAGCGGCGGTTCCGGACCCTCAGGCCTCTGAAATATGAGGACCTTGAACTTCCCGGCGACGGGGCCCAGCGCAGCGCCTTCATTGCCGCGACCTTCCTGAGGTGGAAGAAGGAATATGGTCCGGACGACGCGGTCATCGGGCTTCCGCTTCAGCAGTTCTCGCACCATTTCCTGGATATGCCTGCCATGAACAGGCAGGACCTGCGCAATGCGCTTGCCTTTGAACTTGAAAAATATCTCCCGCTCCCCGTGGAAGAGTATATCGTTGATTTCATCGCCATGCCTTCTGAGCCGGGCAGGTCAACAGTGCTGGTCCTTGCGATAAAGAAGGGGACCGTCACTGACCTCGGCCAGGCAGCGCAGGAGGCGGGCCTCCCCCTGCGCTCGGTGCGCTGTTCGTTCCTGACGGCCCTGGGCGGTCTGGCCGCTGTCTCCGGAGAAAAACGTTTAAGCGGCATTGTCCTCAATATGACCGGAGGCGTGTGCGAAGTGGCCGTGCTGAAGCATGCCCTGCCGCTCTATCTGAAGTCCTTCGCAAAGGGGACGGACCTGGAGGAGGAGGTCAGGAGGCTGCTGGTCAGATACCCGGGACGGGTCTACATCATCGGGAACGCCGAGTCTGCCCTGATCGAAAAATTCAGCGCTGCACGGTTCCACCTGCAGGCCCCGCAGCTCCTGGCCGCGTCAGCTTTTCGCAGCGGTCCCCTTGACCTCGAATTCCTGGCGTCAGGGCCGCAGGAAAAAGAGATGGCGTACTACCCCCAGGCGATCGCCGGTCTTGCCGCAGCCAGCCTGCTCCTCTACCTGCTGACCGGCCTGACGGTCTATTACCGGGACAACGCCGCCCTCAAGGGGCTTGAGGCCCGGCGCGCGGCCCTCAGGGCCACGGCCTCCGGGGTGCTCGAGGCAAAGAAAAAGATTGAGCTGCTGAAAAGCGACCGCAATACGGTCCTCGATTTCCTGGGAAGGAGCAATACGGCCACAAAGGTCCTCAGCGATGTCAGCGGCATTATCCCGGCCGACGCTTGGCTGATCAGCCTGTCTGCCGACGACAGGGGCAAGGTCGAGATGGAGGGCTTCACCGGCAAGACCTCCTCACTGGTCATGGCGCTTGAAAGGTCCGGTCTCTTCAGGGAGATCTCCTACACGGCCCCGATCCTCGCGAAGGACGGTGAAGAGCGTTTTGCCCTGAAGATGGAGGTCAGGGGAAATGATAAATAAAAGATATCTGCTGATCGCGGTGGCCCTCATGCTTTCCCTTGCCGGGTTTGAGAAATTTGCGCTGGCGCCGAGGACAGAGGAGCTGCGGGAGAGGCTGGAGACCGCATATAAAGCGCTCAACAAAGATGAACAGTTCATACAGAACGCCGGGGCGACAGAAAAGAATGCTGCCGGAGCGGCTGATGAGCTTAAGAAGCTCGAAGAGAGGCTGATCAGGGAGAAGACCGAGTTCCTTGCGACGGCGCGGCTTCAGGATGAGGTCTCAGGCCTGGCAGAGAGGGCGGGGTTGAGGATGCTGACGATACGGCCGCTGCCGGCAGTTAAGACCGGTGACTTCAATGCGGTATCGGTATACTACGAAGGGAACGGCACGATCAAACAGCTGAGCGATTTTCTCAGCCGTCTTGAAACCGCCAGCCTGCTGGTCAAGATAGACAAACTCGGCCTGACGATCACGAGCATGCAGAACCACCGGGAGCTGAAATTCAAGATCCAGGTGTCGGGATTGGCACGGTCATGATACGCCAGGTCTGCATCGTATGCGTGGCCGGACTGCTTTTCCTGGCAGCTTCAGGGAATTTTTATTATAAGGCCCTGCAGCACGACCCGCTTGCCGAGGTGTCGGTCAAAAAGGCGAGGCTGAGCGTGCCTGAAAAGTCCCTGCCTGCAGCATACAAGCCTGCCTGGAGCCCGGTCATCCATGAAAAGAACCTCTTCAGTCCGAACCGGACGTATAAAGAGCCGAAGCCGGTCCTGACTGCAGAGCAGCTGAAGGCCATTGAACCGCCGAAAAGACCGGAACTGGCCCTGAAGGGCGTTGTGCAGGACTCGTTCAATGAATACGTCGCCTATATAGAGATAGGCAAGGCAAAGGCCCTGCCCATGAGAAAAGGTGACAAGACAGAAAATCTTGAATTAATTGATATATCAGGACGGAAGGCTGTGTTAAAATGGAATGACGAAATGATAACCCTGAACCTTGATAAGATCAAAACGATCGATAACCCGAAGGGGCCGAAATGAGAGGCCTGGCCCTTTGGATGCTCCTGTTCTCTGTCCTTCTGTCGGGCTGTGCAGCCCAAAAGGTCGTTCAGCCTGAAGAACCTGCCGCGAAGCCGATGGCTGAGGAATTGAAGCTGCCCGACATTACGCAGAAGACCACCCCGCCTGAGGAAAAGAAGGCTGAACCGGCGAAGACGGACAAAAAGGCCGAAGAGCAGTATATCATGCTGAACTTCGAAAATGCCGATATCGAAACGGTCATCTCGACGATCGGGGAGATGCTGCGCATAAACTACATCGTTGCGCCGGGAGTATCCGGGAAGATCACGATCCAGTCCCACAACAGGATCCCGATGAGCGAGCTTTTTTCGACCTTCCAGACCATACTCGAATTTAACGGGTATACCGCGGTCAAGTACGGCAGTTTCTACCGGATCGTCCCGATAGACCAGGCAAAGCAGCAGCCGGTCCCGATAGAGGCGGGGAAGGGCGCTGTCGTCTCAAAGGATTCCGGTTTTGTGACCCAGCAGATCCCCCTTGAGTATGTCAAGGCGAACGATATTGCCAATATTGTCAGGAACCTGATGCCCCGGGGGACGGACATTGTCGTCTACGAGCCGTCGAACATGCTGATCGTGACGACCCAGCCATCCGGCATCATGAAATTCCTGAAGCTGCTGGAGGCCATAGACATCCCGGCTACCGACAGGGATGCGGTCAAGACCTTTGTCTATAACGTCGAAAACGGAGAGGCAAAGAAGCTCGCGGATATTCTCAGGAATATCTATGCGGCCAAGAAGACTGCAGGGGGTCCGCCCGTGCGGTCCGTCTCCCCTGCCCCTTCTGCGTCGTCTCTCCCGGTGGCACCTGCCATGCAGCGCACCCAGAGGACTACAAGCCCGCAAAGCAGCACAACGGTGCAGGAGGGACTGGCCGGAGAGCTTGAGGGGGAGATCCTTATAGAGGCCTACGACGATATCAACGCGATCATCATCAAGGCGACCCCGCGCGCCTATCTCTCCCTTCTTGAGACGATCAGGAAGCTCGATGTGCAGCCCAAGCAGGTCCTGATCGAGGTGCTTATAGCCGAGATCAGCCTTGACAACGATACGCAGTTCGGGATCGAATGGCTCATGAAGCAGAGCGTGAAGACCAAGAACCGGGACTATGATTTTGATGTCATCGGCGGGTATACCACAGCAGACCATGCCAACCTGCTGCCGTATGATACCTCCCGGAATGCTTTCTCTCTGGCAGGCGCAGCAGCGACCGCAGCGGCAGCTGCAGCCACAGGAGGCGCAGCGCCGGCGGCAGGCGCTGTCTTGTCGCATCCGGCAAATGTCTTTGCGAGCATCATTTCACCGAGAAAGTTCGATATCCTCCTGACCGCGGCAGCATCGACCGGCAAGCTGAACGTCCTGGCGAGTCCGCACGTGCTTGCTCTCGACAACAAAGAAGCGAAGATAGAGATCGCTGATGAGGTGCCGGTAGCGACCTCCATCACCCAGCCGACGACCGGCGGCATCGGCACGACCGTCACCGCCACGTCCCAGGTGCAGTTCAAGTCGGCCGGCACGATCCTGACGGTGACCCCTCATATAAATGAGAAAAAGCAGGTGACGCTGAAGATCATGCAGGAGGTGAGCGAGCTCGGGGCATCCGTGCCGATCGGCGGCCAGGACTACCAGGGGTTCAAGACCAGGAAGGCCAATACGACCGCGATCGTCCAGGACGGACATACCCTGGTGCTGGGCGGCATCATCACCGAGAGGAAGGGTATGTCGAGGTCGGGCCTGCCGTTCCTCAGCGATCTTCCGCTTATCGGCTATCTCTTCGGCACCACGTCTGACACGATAAGGAGAAAGGAACTGATCCTTATGGTCACCCCGCATGTCATCAGCAATTACGAGGAGGCCGATGAGCTGACCAGGGAACTGAAGGACCGGGTGCAGTCGATCAAGCAGAACATCGAGCAGCGCCAGAAGAAGATCGAAAAGACCATACGTAATATGGAAGAAGAGAAGAAGGACTGATAAAAACATAAGGAGAAGCATATGCCAAGGCTGCCCAACCAGTATGTCAGTATACGCAAGCGGTTCAAGAAGTATTTCACTGCACTCAACAATCTCGGCAAGACAGCACGGGAAGCGGGCCCCCTCAATGAAAAGACCGCCCAGCTCATCCAGCTTGCAGGTGCTGCAGCCATCAAGTCGGAGGGTTCCGTGCATTCTCATGCGCGGCGGGCCCTTGAGGCGGGGGCAAAACCTGATGAGCTGTACCATGCCCTGCTGCTGCTGACGAGCACCATCGGGTTCCCGGCAGTCTCTGCGGCGCTGTCCTGGATCGAGGACATTGTTGCGATGGACAGTGATTCCAAAAAAGTGCGATAAGATACTCGTCAGGGGGGTCAACTGGCTCGGCGATGCCGTGATGACCATGCCGGCCTTAAGGGCGCTCAGGAAGGCCAGTCCCGGCTCAAAGATCAGCATCCTCCTGAAGCCGTCCGTCTCCCCCCTGTTCGAGCATGACCCTGTTGTTGACGAGGTCATTCCCTACACCGAAGAATACCGCGGCGTTTCAGGCAGGCTGAAGCTCGCCTCGCTGCTGCGCAGCCGTAACTTCTGCCGGGCCTTTCTTTTCCAGAATGCCCTGGATGCTGCGGTCATAACCTTCCTCGCCGGCATACCTGAAAGGATAGGCTACAGCAGGGATGGCAGAAGGCTGCTGCTGTCGGATGCCGTCCCCTTTGATCAGCAGGCACGGGACCTTCATCATATCGACTATTATCTGAACCTTCTTGCAAAGGCAGGTGTTGCTGCCGAAAGCTCCCGGCCATGGATCACCCTTCAGCCCGAAGAACGGGTGGCGGCGCGTGAGAGGCTGAAGGGTCTGAAGCGGCCGGTCATTGCCCTGAATCCGGGAGCTGCCTATGGTTCTTCCAAGCGCTGGCCGCCTGAACGTTTCGCCGCGCTGGCAGACAGGGTCCTGCAGGAGACCGGGGGGAGCATTGTCATCTTCGGAGGGCCATCGGAGCGGTCGATCGCCGATGAGATCGAAGGGAAGATACTACTGCCAGGCGCTGACACGGCGGTTCATTTCCACGATGACGGCAGGCTGCTGAACCTGGCCGGCAGGACGACCGTGAGGGAACTTGCAGCACTGATAGCCGAGTCTGATCTTCTTGTCACGAACGATTCGGGTCCGATGCATATCGGGTATGCCGTCAGAACCCCTCTGGTGGCGATCTTCGGTTCGACCTCGGCCCGTCATACCGGTCCAGTCGGAAAAGGGAACATGGTGATCAGCAGCCAGGTCGACTGCGCCCCCTGTCTTGAGCGGACCTGCAGACGGGGGGACCTCAAATGCATGGACCTGATCTCTGCGGAAGAGGTCTTTGCAGCAGTCCGGAAACTCCTGAACAGGGAGCGGGCTGTTTTTTTTGACCGGGACGGGACGCTCTGCCGGGATGCGCATTACCTCTCTCGGATGGAGGATTTTGAGATATTTCCGGAGATCGGGGCGTTGCATGCCCTGAAGGAAAAGGGGTTTAAACTGATCGGCGTCACCAACCAGTCGGGCATCGCACGCGGCCGCGTTGATGAGAACTTTGTCAGAACGGTGAACGATATCTTCCTGACGAGGTACGGCTTTGACGGTTTTTATTACTGCCCGCATCACCCTGACGAGCATTGCTCATGCAGGAAGCCTGAACCGGGTATGCTCCTGGATGCGCGCGTTGATCATCACATCGACCTCAAGAGATCGTTCGTTGTGGGGGACAAGGAGGTTGACATGCTCCTGGCACAGGCGGTCGGGGCCACCGGCATCCACGTCAGCACCGGCCAGGAGGACCATGCGCCGAGTGCCGGGCTGACCGCTTCCGGGTTGGCAGAGGTGGCGAGGGTCATCAATGGCTGAACCAATGATCGAACTTCCCTTCACGCCCCGGCGGATCCTTATCGTCAAGCCGAGTTCACTCGGGGATGTCGTGCATAGTCTTGCGATCCTGAATGTTCTGCGCTCCTGTTTCCCTGCGGCCGGGATCGATTGGGTGATCGCAAAGGGTCTGGAGGGTCTGCTCGAAGGACATCCGATGATCCGCAGGCTTATCGTGATAGACAAGGACCGGTGGCGGGACCTCTCGAGGGCCTTCGGGACGATGAAGGAACTCAGGGAGCTGTCTGCTGCCCTGAAGGAAGGCAAATATGACCTGGTCGTCGACCTCCAGGGCCTTTTAAGGAGCGGGATCATGACGAGGCTGACCAATGCCCCTGTCCGGGTCGGTTTTGCCGACGCCCGGGAGGGAAGCAGCAACTTTTATACGCATAAGGTGATGGGCGGAAGGCATATCCATGCGGTGGACCGATACCTGAAGATCGCCTCCTCCCTGGGCTGCGTGACCGGCCGCGTTACGTTCCCTTTCCCTGACCTTAAGGACGACCGGCAGATGGCGGATGAACTGAAGGAGAGATACGGAGCTTATGCCGTGCTCGTGCCCGGGGCCAGAAAGCCTGCAAACAGATGGCCGGCGCGCTGCTTTGGAGAACTCTCCTCCCGTCTCCCGGTGCAGACCCTGGTGGTCGGAAGCCCCGGCGACAGGGAGCTGGCAGAAGAAGTGGTCGGCCATTCCGGGGGCACGGCCCTTTCGATCGCCGGAAAGACCGACCTGAGGGGGCTGATCTCTGTGGTGAAAGAGGCCCTCTTCATGGTGAGCAACGATACCGGACCGATGCATATAGCCGCCGCCTTCGGGGTCCCTGTCTTCGCCCTCTTTGGCCCTGCAGACCCTGTCAGGACTGGTCCTTACGGCGCAGGGCACCATGTAATAAGGTCCGGGGCCGCGTGCGCTCCCTGCTTTAAGAGGAACTGCGAGAACCCTCATTGCATGACGGACATCCCGGTGGACGCCGTCTATGAGCAGATCACTGAATTCATCAGATCCCGGCGGGACAGTGAAGACCGGCGTCCCTGATACTCTCTTCAGGATCATCCGCAGGCAGGGGCGGGCAGCATGAAACTGGGCATTCTGATCAATACGGACAGGCATCTGCAGCATGTCGTCGGGATCACAGAGGCTGCGCTTGCCAGGGGACATGAGGTGCAGATCTTCACGATGGATGCAGGAACCAGACTCCTGAATTCACCGGAATATTCGGCCTTATGCAGGATGCAGGGTGTGACCATGAACTTCTGCTCCCTCAACGCAAAACAGGGCGGGATGCCGCTTGAAGCACTCTCTGAAGAGATCAACAGCGGGAGCCAGTATGATAATGCGGTCATGAACCATAGCGCCGACAGGGTCATTGTCCTTTGAGCCCCGGGGACTGCAGACGGTGAAGATACTTCATATCCTCAACGACGGGCCTTCCGGGCTCTCTGACCGGATGATCCCTGTGCAGGCGCTGTCTCATGAGGTCAGGGTCATTGACCTGACGAAGATGGACTGCACCTATGACGAGCTTGTCGACCAGATCTTTGCGTCTGACCGGGTCGTCTCCTGGTGAGCCTGCTCCCGTCCCCGGGGTCTGAACTGAAGCGGCGCCATATCCTTGTTGTCTTTGCCTGTTTTATCCTGATCTCCTGTCTGCAGTATTCATTGCGCAGCTATGATGACAACCGGCTTACCGGCTGGGAGTCGGTCTTCAGGGCAGCCGATCCGCTCATCGTCCTGTTCCTTCTCATCCCGGGGAGCCTGGCTGCCTGGCTTTTCTCCCGGCTCCCGTGGCCCGGCAGGCATCCTGCTTTAGTCCTGTTCTGCATCTCCTATGCCGTTTCCGTCCTTTTCTGGAACGAACCGGAACTCATTCTTGATGCCTCACGGTACTTTGTCCAGGCAAAATATATGGAACTCCACGGCCCGGGATACTTCTTCAGGGAATGGGGGAGAGGGATCTTTGCCTGGACCGACATGCCGGTCATGCCGTTCCTCTACGGGCTGCTGTTCCGCTTGTTCGGTGAAAGCAGGCTGGTCATCCAGCTGCTTACGACCTTCTTCTTCTCAATGACCCCGGTGCTGACCTTTCTGGTCGGGAAGCGATTATGGGACAAAGAGACGGGGTTCATAGGGGGACTGCTTCTGCTGGGGATCCCCTATCTTTTTCCGCAGGTCCCCCTGATGCTTGTCGATATACCGCTGATGTTCTTTTTCCTGCTCTCTGTCTATATCTTTATTGTGGCGGTGGAGCAGGGGGGCATCATGATCGGCCTTGCATCGGTGCCGATATGCCTCACGTTCTTTGTCAAGTATTCATCAGCGCTCCTGCTGACGGAATTGCCGGTGATAGCGGGTGTTTACTTCATGCAGTCACTCGGCAGGGAGAAAAACGCGACGATCCCCTCTCAAGCGGTCCTGATACGGGGCGCCGCAGTTATTGTGATATCCGGTCTTCTCATCGGGTTCGTTTTTATGGCGAAGACCGATGTATTTCTGGCGCAGATAAAACTCCTGCTCGACTATCAGAAACCCGGCCTGAGCAGATGGGGCGAAAGCTTTTTTTCAACATTTCTGTTCCAGGTGCATCCTGTGCTGAGCCTTGCCGGTATTATTTCATTATGGGCGGCTTTCAGGAAACGCGACCTTAAATATATTATTGTTCTTTGGCTTCCCCTTCTTATCGCAGTTCTGCAGATCAGGCGGACACGGTACCTCATCGCCATCTTTCCTATGGTTAGTCTCATGGCTGCCTATGGACTGATGCAGATAAAGCGTGTTGACCTGAGGAGATCTATAGCGGCAGGAGTTGTAGCCTCGTCCGTCGTGCTCGCTTTCTTCGCCTATCGGCCGTTTCTGAACACCGTCAGCGTGGTTAACCTTAAAGATGCCGGGCAGTTCATCGATACCCTACGGGGAGACGCTCTCGAGGTCATTACTGCGTATGAGGGAAATCCTGAAACCAGTCCTGCCGTAGCCGTCCCGATGCTCGACCTTTTTACGGACAGGCAGATCACTTACCGGGACCTCAAGGGACCTGCATCGATCCCGCGGGATGTCGCTGTGTCGTCAATGCGGTTTACCTGGGAATACCGGAATCCCCCCTATTATGAGGCCCCCCGGAGGAGCGGTCTCCCGGGTACTGTTGTCGTGGTGATCACGGACATCAGGGGTGAACTGCCCGGGACTGTCCGTGATGCGACCAGGGGATATGCCTCGGTCCGGCTCTTTGAGGCCGACGAGCAGGAGTTTGCCTTTAAGACCTATGTCAGGGTCTATTTTAACTGAGTTGTGCTGCCGCCCTTTTAAAGCTCAATACTGGTTCTTATGATAAGGAGAACTCTCATATAAGTTTATAAACAAAATTAATAGATTCAGCGTTGACAAATGAAAACTCCTGTGCTAATTTAAACAAATTTTCCCCGGGAGGTAATGGATGGAAACAGAAGCACTGCAAAGCGTATCACTGGCATTTATTGTGTCCGGCCTGTTATGCGGAGGGCTCATGGGCCTCGTTCTTCAGCGGGGCAGATTCTGCATGAACAGCGCATTTCGGGACATCATATTCATCAAGGAGTATAATCTCTTTCAGGCCTACCTGATCGCCCTGATCGTTATGCTCATCGGTTCAAATGCCCTTGCAGACATGGGGATCATCCATCTGAAGGCTCAGACCTTCTACCCCCTGGCGAATATTATCGGCGGATACCTTTTCGGCGTCGGCATGGTCCTTGCGGGCGGCTGCGGAAGTGGCATCGTCTATCGTGTGGGTGAGGGACAGATGGCGTCAGTTGTTGCCGTATTCGGGTTCTTCTTCGGTATCGGAGCAACAACGAACGGCATGCTGAAGCCGGCGTATGACCTGCTCAGGAGCGTCAAGGTCGCCGGCGCTGAAGGCGAGGCGTATACCCTGTATGGTTTTTTTGGTACCACACCGATGATCAAATGGGTCGTGATCGCAATTGTCTGCGCAGGATGCTTTGCCTATGTGCTCACCGGAAAACCCTTTGCTTTCGGCAAGCAGAAGGGCTTTTTCTGGTCCGTGGCAGGTCTTCTCGTCGGCCTCACGGGTGTGCTCACCTTCTGGGCCTCGGAACACTGGGGTTCCCCCGGCTTTGCGCGGGGCATGAACTTCACAACCCCGACCGGCGAGGCCTTCTTCACCTTTCTGACCGGCGACGCGCGGTCGAAGTTCTTTCCTATGTTTGCGCTGGGGAACTACAAGGTGACGTGGGGTGAGTTCTTCATTGTCGGGGTGCCGCTTGGTGCTTATATCAGCGCGAAGATCCTGAAGGAGTTCAAGTGGAAGATACCGCCTGCAGAGGAGATGCTGACGGTTCTGGTGGGAAGCTTCCTTATGGGTTTCAGTGCATCGGTCGCGGGAGGCTGCAACGTCGGTCAGGCCCTGACCGGCTTTACGACGCTGTCGATCGGCAGTATTGTCGCAACCATAGCCATCATACTCGGCAACTGGACCATGGTCTACTATAAATTCATCAAACCAATGGAAGATATGTAAGGACCTCTGTCGCACCATGAAAAACCTGAGGGGACGGGTGAATGTCCCCTCAGGTTTTTTTATGGGTCAAGGCAGTGGATGAGTCTCCTGCCGCTGGAAAAACAGGCGGCATTATTTCTAATATAGTACATGGAACTGGATGCCCGGAACATGGAGCAGCTCGAGATCTACCGGCTGCTCAGAGAGGCCATGTCATCATGCCGCCTGCATGATGAATGTATCGATATCCTTGTCAGCGATAAGCGCCTGATGAACAGGCTCAAGTCCTTTGCTGCCATGTCCGGCTATCAGGCAGCTCATGAAGAAAAGGAGGGGTACCAGCTCCTGCATCTGACCGGCGGGTCATGCGGCTGCGGAGGGTAGCATCCTTCGATGCAGTATATGATAGGCTAACGGACTGATCATGATGAATATATCTGACGATAAAACAGCGACCATAATAATCGGCGGCGGGCTGACCGGCTTGTCCGCGGGCTGCCTGCTTTCATCTGCAGGACATCCCGTAAAGGTATTTGAGAGCGATGCTGAGGTGGGAGGTCTTTCAAAGACCATAGACCGCGACGGCTTCCGCTTCGATCTGGGGGGCCACCGGTTCTTTTCGAAGGACGAGAGGGTCAACCGGTTCGTCCAGGACCTTTTGGGGGATGAACTCATCCCGGTCCACCGTTCCAGCAAGATTTTTATGCGCAACAGGTTCTTTGATTATCCGCTGAAACCCCTGAACGCCCTCTTCGGACTAGGGCTGATGACGACCCTCAGGGCGGTCGCCGATTACGGCGCTGAGAAGGCAAAGGGGCTGCTGCGTCAGCCATCGCAGGTCTCTCTTGAGGACTGGGTGGTCAGCAATTTCGGACGCACCATGTTCGATATATATTTTAAGGAGTACAGCGAAAAGGTATGGGGTATAGACTGCAGCAGGATCAGCGCAGATTGGGTCGCCCAGAGGATCAGGGGATTGTCCCTGTCGAGTGCGATTAGAAATGCCTTTTTTTCGTTCAGCGGCAGGGACCTCCCTACGCTGGCCGACCATTTTCTGTATCCGGAGACCGGCATCGGGCGGATCGCGGAAAGGCTCAGGGAAGAGATAGAAAAGAAGAGCACGGTTTCCACCGGCACTGCGGTCGAGCAGATAAACCATAACGGCCGTGAGGTCGAAAGCGTCGCCGTTGCGAACCACCTCTGGTCGGGTATCGTACAGGGGAAGGAGTTCATTTCGAGCATGCCGCTGCCGCGCCTGGTCCAGTTGCTGAACCCCCTGCCTCCGGACGACATCCTGGAGGCGGCATCGCGCCTCTCGTTCAGGGACCTTGTTGTCGTGACGATCATGGTCGACCGGCCGAGGGTGACCGACCAGACCTGGATCTACATACCTGAAAAGAAGATACCGTTTGGCAGGATCCACGAACCGACCAACTGGAGCCGGAAGATGGCGCCTGAGGGTAAATCCCTGCTGGTCACGGAGTTCTTCAGTTTCAAGGGAGACCGCACCTGGAACGAGACGGACGAAAGGCTCGTGGAGACGACCGTCGATCACCTTCAGAGGCTGGGCTTCATCACGAGAAAAGACGTCCTTGACAGCGCCGTCATCCGTGCCCCGAAGGCCTATCCGCTCTTTGAGGTGGGGTACGAAGAGACCTGCAGCAGGATCTCCGGGTACCTCTCCCGGTTCCGCAACCTCCATATCGCCGGCAGGGTGGGGATGTTCCGGTACTACAACATGGACCATGCCATCCATTCAGGTCTTTCGACGGCAGATAGTATCCTTGCCCGCGGATCTGCCGGTGACACGGCCCGGGAGGATGAAAGGGCCCTGGCCCTTGCAGGCAATGCGCGGTGAGGTGCGCACTCGTCATCCCCTCGTGGGTACCTGAAGACATATTTTCGTCGAAGACCGCGGCCTCGCAGATAAACTACTGGCAACCCCTCGGCACCCTCTATGTGGCTGCGGTGCTCCAGAAGGAAGGCCATGACGTGCGGTTCATCAATGGGGCGTTTACTAGGCATCAGGACCTGCTGGAGCAGATAAAGGCCTTTCATCCGTCCTTTGTCGGGATATACTCGACGACCTTCGGCTGGCAGAAGGCGAAGAAGACGGCCGCAGATATACGGGCCACGATGGGCAGGGATGTTTTCATCTGTGCCGGCGGCCCGTACCCGACCGCGGTGAAGGAACGCTGCCTGCAGGACTCAGGGACAGAGTTTGACGCCGTTGTCTATGGCGAGGGGGAGTATACCACGCGCGAGATCCTCCAGCGGCTTGAAGCAGGCAGCGGTCTTGCGGGTCTGCAGGGTGTTGTCTTCAGGGACGGCGGCAGCATCGTCACCAACCCTGAAAGACCTCTCATCAATGATCTTGACTCGCTCCCCTTTCCTGCGCGCGAACTCCTTGGCGATTCAAACCTCTACATCCCGCCCCCGGCAACATACCGGCGGAAGCCGGTTGCCGTGCTCATGACCTCCCGGGGCTGCAACAGGCGGTGCATCTATTGCTTTCAGCTCGACAAGGAAAGAAAGAGCGGCATCAGGTTCCGGGGCGTCGACAGCGTTCTGGATGAGATAGAGCACTGTCTCAGGCAGGGGTATCGCGAGATAAAGTTCATTGACGATACCCTGGCCGGGGATTATGACCGTGCCATGCAGATAGCCAGGGGCATTAAGGACCGCGGTCTTGATTTCAGCTGGTTTGCCTCTGCCTGCGTCAACCAGGTTGACAGGCCGCTGCTGCAGGCCTTCAGGGATGCCGGCTGCTGGGCAATTCTATTCGGCGCTGAAAGCGGCGTGCAGAAAAATCTCAATGCCATACGAAAAGGGACCACCCTGGAGCAGATCCGCAGCGCTGTCAGGGCAGCACAGGAGGTCGGGCTCAGGGTCAGCACGCCCTTCATGTTCGGCATCCCCGGCGAGACCTATGAAGAGGGGCTCGAGACGATCAGGTTCGCCCTTGACCTGAATCCTGATATTGCAAATTTCCATGCCATAACCCCGTTCCCCGGCACCTATCTCTATGACAACCTCGATAAATTCGGTACGGTCACCGATGAACTTTCCGACTATACTTACCAGGGGGCGGCCTTTGTTCCGTTTACCATGACCAGGGACGAGATCCTGAAGCTTCGCCAGCTGGCCTTTAAGAGGTTCTACGGCCGGCCCTCCTTTATCCTCAGGAGGGTCCTCGAGCTCAGGAGCCTGAACGACCTGAGGTCGGCGGCTAAAAGCGCCCGCAGCCTTCTGTGGCTCTTTGCGAAAGATAATCTCTTCAGCCGCATGAAGCAGGGACCTGTTTCCTGATATGGTCCGCGAAGATCTCATCAGCAGACAGCGCCTGCAGAAGGTTTTTCTTGAACTGGTCAATATCAACTCACCCTCCTTTGAAGAGACGGTTCTTGGAGAGTTCCTGATAAAAGCGCTGGAGAGGTGCGGGTGCACGGTCCTTCTGCAGGAATACGACCGGTCGTTCAATCTTATCGGCAGGATGAAAGGGAACGCCCCCGGCTTTCCGCCGCTCCTCCTGAGCGCGCATATGGACACCATAGAACCGACAGAGGGGATCAGGATCAGTATCGACGACGAAAAGATCCGCTCCGCAGGCGAGACTGTCCTGGGCGCTGACGACAAGAGCGCCATCGCCCAGATTCTCGAGGCGCTTGCGGTCATCGCCGGGCATGATCTGCCGCACGGAGACCTGGAGGTCGTCTTTACCTCGGCAGAGGAGAGGGGCCTGATCGGCGCCAGGAGCCTGGACTTCAGCGCTCTGGCCAGCAGGCACGCGGTTGTACTGGATTCGGCCGGGAGCGTCGGGAATATCATCATCGGCGCTCCGACCCATCTCACCTATGAGATGACGGTGGTCGGCAGGGCTGCCCATGCCGGCATAGAGCCTGAGAAGGGCATCAGTGCGATCCGGGCGGCGGCGCAGATCATTGCGTCGGTCCCCGACGGGAGATTGAACAGCGGGACAACGGCAAATATCGGGATGATCAGGGGCGGGACAGCGACGAATGTGGTCCCGAAAGAGGTCGTCATCCGGGGAGAGATCCGCAGTCATGACCAGGAGATGCTGCTGAAGGTCAGGGATGAGATCCGCGGCAGGGCAGAGCAGGCCGCATCAGAGCATCAGGTCGAGGTAAAGATCTCCGAACATGAGGAATACCGGACGTTCCGCCTTGACCCCGGGGAGCCTTTTGTGCGGTATATGGCCGGGACACTCGCCAGGTGCGGGATCGAGCCGGTCCTGACCCTCACCGGAGGAGGCTCCGATGCCAGTGTCTTCAATGAAATGGGGATACGGGCCGTGAACATATCAAACGGGATGCAGAAGGTCCATAGCAATGAAGAGTTCATCCTGCAGAAAGATCTTTTTGACGGCTGCCGGGTACTGCTTGAGTGTATATCCGGCATGGCATCTTTCGAACAATGATCCTCCCGGACAGGTTACAGCCAGATGTCCGGTTCTGCCTCTGATCTTTCCTGCCGTTCGATGCTGGTCTCCCAGAACTGATGTTCCCGCTGCATGAGCTGAGGGTAGACGGTGTTTTTGATCTTCCTGACATAGACGGCATAATCCTCAGAATTGAAATGGATGACCCTGCCCCGGTCTCCGCCGAGATCGGCCTTTACCAGGGGGATACCCTCGGTCTTCAGATACTCGATGATAAAGCGTTTATTCACCTCTCCCACGCAGAAAAAGCTGCCAGTGCCTTCTGCGAGCTGGAGCACTGACCCTCCGCCAAAGGCCTTGGCCCGAAGGTTGGCCCGCTCTGCACCGAGGTTCATCATCTCGTTGATGAGCAGTTCCATGGCATTCATGCCGTACCGTCCGGCCTCCGTGATCGTGAAGGGCATGTCCTTGGCATAGCGCTTGTTGCTGAGGAGAAAGTGGTTCATCCCGACGATCCGCCTGACCGGGTCGTAAAGACAGGCCGAGACGCAGGAGCCCAGCAGAGTGGTGATCAGGGCAGGCCCGGCAGAGACATAAAATTCCCCGGGTCTGATGGTAATGCGCTCAAGTCTTTCGTCAACGTGCACGATACTTTGCCGTATAGATGATGACTGCCGACACGCTGAGGGCCGCCGCGAGCAGCCCTGTCGTGACGGCTATATTGTTCAGGAGGGAGGGTCTGATCAGGAGCAGCAGCCCCAGGCAGAGCATCATCATCCCTGAGATCAGTTTGAGACCCTGTCCCTGGGCCTCGGTCAGTTTTCTCGCCCCGAGGGTTATGGCAAAGAAGACCACGACCAGGGTGAGCGGGATGACGTAGATGACGTTATAGAGCAGCAGATAGAGATAGTACGAGGTCCTGCTCAGGTTATGCAGGGTAAGTATCCTGGTATAGACCATGGGAAACCCGGCAGTACAGAAGAGCTCATAGGCGTTCGCGGCAACGGCAAGGACCACGGTCCCGGTGATGATCGCAGGAAAGGAATTGGCCTTCATCAGCTGCCGCATGCGGTCGAAGAGCTTCGGTTTGGCGCTGTCGGGTATGCTCAGGGAAACCCCCTGCTTGAAGAAGAAAAAATCTTTGATGTTAATGGCCGCAATGACAAGGGCTATTGCGCCTGCAACGGCAGTGACTGCAGCTATCTGGCCGGTCAGCAGAAAGATGTTCAGCCAGGCCGCCATGAAGATGAAATAGATGAACCCGGAGAAGAAGACGAAGATGCCCCCCACGAAAAGCAGGCGGCGCCTGGACTGGACATGGATCAGGAGTCCCAGGAGGGTAAAGAGAACGAAAAAGGCACAGGGGTTGAAGCTGTCGAGCCCTGCAATAATAACGGTCTGATACGCCAGCGCTGTTCTCCCGGAATCGATCGTGCCGATCACGGGCAGGGTTATGAGCGTCTCCTCCGGTGCCGGGACCTTTTCTTCCGGACATTCCTCATCCTGCCTGCAGAGGCCCTCTGCCGGGGCGTGATCCTGACTGCCGAGGAGGTCGGTGACAGAGCCCTGGAGCCTGCTCATCGGGTCATTGCAGGGGTTGTCCCTGCAGTACCGTATCTTTTCTTCTATCTCCCTGCCGGATATGTCATCTCCCCGGTACCCGATCACGGGGGAGAGCCCCCCGACGAACGTAGCCGGCACCCCCTGGATGGTCATGTCGTATATCCCAGCGATCTGGGTGAACAAAGCCGCGTTGTCGCGGTCCTTCTTCACCTCGTATGCCTGTATCTCAAGCCCCGGATATTTCTTCTTCATCTTCTCCAGGAATATCTTCTCATCCGCACAGTGCGGACATCCCTCAGACCAGAAGAAATAGGTGATGATCCGGCCGGCGGCAATACCGGGCTGCGGCGACAGGGCAGGGGAGAGCAGGATGACCGCCCATGCTGTCATGAGGATCGCCCTGATCATGCTGCCTGATTTATCCATTACGTTATGGCTCATATCAAAGTATATCATCCCCTGGTGGTGCTGCAGCTCATGAGGTCCCGGGAAAGCCGCCCTGACAGGGTTTGCCGGCCTAGGCCTTGAGCGCCTCCCTGATGGTCCTGCTCAGATTAACGAGGCTGTACGGCTTTGTTATCACGCTGCTGAACCCGTGTGCTGCATAGTCCGACATGACCGGATCATTTGAGTAGCCGCTCGATACGATCACCCGGGCGTGAGGATCGAGGGCCAGGAGCAGCTTTATCGCTTCGCCACCGCCCATACCTCCCGGTATGGTGAGGTCCATGATAACGGCATCGAAGGGCTCCTTTTCCTCCATGGCCTGCCGGTACCGTGCTATCGCTTCTTCGCCGTCCCTGGCAAAAGCGCACTGATAACCCATGGAATGCAGCATCTCCCCGGCTATGTCCCTCACCATGTTATCGTCGTCCATGATCAGGATCCTTTCATGGCCGGTGTTGATGCCCCGCTCCTCCAGGGACTGGACTGCGGCGGTGCTGAACGATGCCGGCAGATGGATCGTAAAGGTCACCCCCTTGCCGGCATTCGCTTCCACAGCGATATGTCCGTCATGTCTGCTGATGATAGAGTAGACCGACGTGAGCCCGAGACCGCTCCCCTTCTGCTTGGTCGTAAAATACGGGTCAAAGATCCTCTTCAGATAATCATCGGGTATGCCGGTCCCTGAATCTTTCACCCTGATCACCACATAGGCCCCCTCGTCGAGGGTCGGGACCTCCTGGCCGCCGATAAGGGCATTGCCGACCGTAAAGACGATGGTCCCGCCGTCAGGCATTGCATGGACGGCATTGATGATGAGATTATTGAAGACCTGGCTCATCTGGCCGGAGTCGACGTCAACAGGCCGGACATCATCGGCGATATTAAATTCCGGGGCCACGTTCGTACCGCAGAGGGTAAGACTGGCTGATTCGCGTATGATCTCTTCGATCGAGACCGTTTTTTTGACCGGGGCGCCTCCTTTGGAAAAAGTGAGCAGCTGGCGGGTCAGGTCGGTCGCGCGCTGAGAGGCGGTCTCAGCCTCTGAGAGTCTTTCATAGGCCTTGCTGTTCTCTGCGATATATCTCTTGGCAAGACTGATATTTCCCATGATCGAGGTGAGCAGGTTGTTGAAGTCATGGGCCAGTCCCCCTGCCAGCAGGCCGACAGACTGCAGCTTCTCGACCTTCAGCAGTTCCTCTTCCATCTTATGCTTTGCCGTCACATCCCGGAACACGAGGACCACTCCCATGATCTTGCTGGCCCGGTCGCGTATCGGGGCGGCGCTGTCCTCAATGACGATCTCTGAACCGTCCCTCCTGATGAGGGCGGTATGATTGGCAAGCCCGATGATGATCCCTGACCTGACGACCTTGTCGACCGGGTTCTCGGAGCGCTCCCGCGTCTTTTCATTGATGATATGAAAGACCTCGGTCAGCTGCCTGCCGACGGCCTCCTGCATGGTCCAGCCTGTATGCTCCTCGGCAACCTTATTTAATAGAGTTACCTCTCCCTTGATATCGGTGACGATGACCGCGTCCCCGATGCTGCGAAGCGTGACCGCAAGCCGCTCTTTTTCCTCTGCAAGACGATCTTCCCGTTCCCTGAGGGCAAGGCTCATGGCATTGAATTCCGCTGACAGGCGTCCTATCTCATCGTCTGACGTGACCGGAACCGTCTCGGGGAATTTACCCACCTGGTGGCGTGAAACAGAGCTGTAGAGCCTCATCAGCGGGTTGAGCACGTTCCTGCCGATAAAAGTATGCAGTGCCGCTATAGCGAGCAGGACGATGATAAGAGAGACCAGGGAATTAATGACGATGATCCGTATCATGCCCTGTCGCACCTCGACCGTCGAAAGTTTGAGCCTGACATAACCGATCAACAGGCCCGTATCCTTTGAGGTCCTGGCTGAAGGCGCGTAATAGACCGGGGCATAGAAATCGAACCAGCTGCCCTGCTGCCGGTAATAATGATCACCGCCTGCCCTTTCTGTTTTGTAAAATTCAACAGCAGCGGGGTCAGGCGGCTCATTCTGTCTGTCGGCAGGGTAGGCATCGACCGCATGCCAGAGAGAGGTATAGACCTGGGCCAGGTCAACATCCCTGGTATGGACGATATCTTCAACCTCCTTTATGAAGTCGAGGTCTTCGGCGGCGAGTCCGGTGTCAATCGCCTTTGAAAGGGATTCGGCCATGGTAAGGCCGCGAGCAATGATCTCTTTTTCGACGCTTTTTCGGTGGAAGTAGATGAAGATCCCGGTACTCACCGAGCTCAGGATGATCAGCACAAGGGCAATAAAGACCGTGACCCGCTTCTGGAGCGAATACCTCATTTAACCTCAGAGAGCGAGACCATGCCGTAGGAGGCTATCAGGCCCTGGCCTTTTTTGCTCAGGACATAATCAACGAATTTCCTCACCTCGGGAGATGCATTTTTATCGATGACAAGATGGAGGGGCCTTCTGAGCGGGTATTTGCCGGATATGATATTTTCCTTGGTGGGGCTTGCTCCCCTGACCTTCAGCATCTTGACGTTCCGTTTTTTTGCGCTTGAAAAGCCGCTCGTCGAAAAGCCCTCCGGGGTCTTTTCGACCAACTGCTCCAATATAGCGGTCGAGGAGGCTTGGATGGAGGTGTTGGCCACCGCGGTTGGCGGTCTTCCGTTAAGGACCATATTGGTCAGCGACTGCCCGACGCCTCCCATGCCCTTTGGCGTGGGAAGAAATGAGGTGAGCTTCATGTCCTTTCCGCCGAGCTGGTTCCAGTTCGTTATATATCCTGCATAAATGTCCCGTACCTTTTCGAGGGTTATATCATTGACCGGATTTGACTTATGGACGATGAATACCAGTGCGTCCCAGGCAACGCGGATAAAGGTCCAGTTGGGCGGGTCCTGCGGTGTCGGCCCCTTGCAGGAAGCGGCAAAATCGACCTTGTTGGCGCTCAGGTCGGCGAGTCCCCGGAGGCTGCCGCCGCCGATGATATGCATCCTGACGCCGGTCTCTTTTTCATACTCCTTTGACAGGTCGATCAGATACCCGACCGTGCTGACAGAGCAGCCGCTTCCGGTGAGCATCGGTGCAGCCTCTGTCCTTTCCGGAGCAGCAAGAAGACAGGAGACCATGAAAAGCAGGACGCAGTAAAATCTGTGCATATTTCCTCCCGGGTGCATTGATAACGGATGAAATATAATATATCAGGAAGCAGGATGCTGCATCTGCCTTTGTATTAATTTTAGCATAACGGAAAGCCCGGCAGCAGCAAATCCCCTCCCGCTTCCGGGTTAAGCCAGCCCGGGAGAAGAGGTTTCTGGTATAGTAAACCATGCGGAAAGTTGTCCTTGGCATGAGCGGCGGGGTCGATTCCAGTGTCACTGCGTATCTACTGAAAGAGCAGGGGTACCAGGTCGAGGGCATCAGCTTCATCCTCTGGGAGTCAAGGGGCAGGACCGATCTCAGCGGATGCTGTTCCCTCAGCTCCACACAGAGTGCGGCCAGGACGGCCGGCCGTCTCGGCATCCTGCACGAGTCGGTCGATGTCAGGGACGAATTCATCGAAAAAGTGATCGAACCGTTTGCCGAAGCGTATGCTCAGGGCATGACCCCCAACCCCTGCATCCTCTGCAACCAACATATTAAATTCCCCTTTCTCCTGAGAGAGGCCGAAAAAAGGGGGGCCGCCTACATTGCGACCGGGCATTACGCGCGCACCTGCAGGGATGCAGCCGCTGATGGCCGTGTGCTGCTTAAGAAGGGCATCGACGAAAAGAAGGACCAGTCCTATGTACTGTATGTCCTGAGCGGCAGCGAACTGAAGAGCCTGATACTGCCGCTGGGCGAATACAGAAAACCGGCGGTCAGAGAGATCGCCCGCGGCCTTGGCCTTGAAGCTGCAGACCGTCCGGAAAGTCAGGAGATCTGTTTTATTGAGGACAACGACTACGCCGGTTTCCTTGAAAAACTGTCGCCTGAGCTGACCGTCCCCGGCCCCATTGCCGATACCACGGGCAGGCAGATCGGTCAGCACCAGGGCATTCACCGCTATACGATCGGTCAGCGCAAAGGACTGGGGGTCCCGTCCCTTGTCCCGCAGTATGTGACCCGTGTCGATGCCGCTGCCAACACTGTTTATATCGGTTCCCGGGATGAGGCCTTCTCCCGGGAGCTGAGCGTCCGGCAGCTCAGCTGGCTTGTACCTTCCCGGTCCGGGTCCTTCAGGGCAGAGGTGAAGGTCCGCTCAACGATGCAGGCAGTACCCGCGCGCATAGAGATTGCCGGGGACACGGGGAAGGTCATCTTTGACGAACCGCAATGGGCGCCGGCGCCCGGCCAGAGCGCGGTCTTTTATGAAGCTGAGACCGTGTTGGGCGGCGGGATAATCCAGCCTCAGTAGATGAGCCTGAGCGGGTCCGGTGAGACCGTGATCACTGCCGGAGACGAACCGAGATAGTCCCCGTCGATCTGCATGGGGGCGGACCCGCGGACGACGATCTCTTTTGCCCTGACATACGTGACGTCAGGCGCTTTGATATGCCTGCCAAAGGGCAGCATGAGGACATATCTGAGCAGGTCCAGCCTCCTTTTTCCCCTGAAGACGCAGGCATAGAGCTGCGGGTCATCGATCCGGGCGTCCGGGGTCACCCTGAAGTCGCCGCCGTAGCGGGATATGTTCCCGATTATCGCCGCATACCCGGATATCTCCTGCCCGTCAACCCTGAGAACGATCTCTGGCGGCGCATAACGGGCCAGGGTCTTCAGTCCGCTGAGGACATATGCCCCCGGACCCGTATAACCCTTCAGCCTCAGGTTGACATCACGAACAGCCTGTCCGTCAAAGCCTATGCCTGCCATGAGACAGAAAAGACGTGACTCCTGCCTCTCCCCGGATCGATGCTCTATCCTGCCGAGTGAGACATTCCGGGGTCTGCCGCCTGCTATGACCTCGAGTACCTCGCTGAAGGTCCGGTGCGGGAAGATCTCCCGTGCAAGTACATTCGTCGTACCCAGAGGGATGATGGCAAGGGGCACCCCTGACCCGGCCAGACCATTGACCACCTCATTGATCGTCCCGTCGCCCCCGGCAGAGATGAGCATATCAGGATGCCGGGCAGCAGCCTGCCGCGCAAACTCCTCGGCATCCCCTCGTTTGCGTGTGATGAGGAGTTCTGTCGAGTGGCCTTTGCCCTCAAAAAAAGAGGTCACCGCCCTGAACTTCTCAGGGGAGGCCTGCCGCGAGACCGGATTACCGATTATAACGATCGAGGAGCTCATCGGCTGACGATGTCCCGCTACAGGGAGAGGTCCTTGTTACGATCACCGGGGTCTTTTCAAGGTAGGCCACGATCGCGCTGATGTCCGCATCTTCCCGGACAAAAAAGACCCGTCCGCCTTTGCCGGACCGGCCTGCCTTGATATTCGGGATCCTGACATATCCGAGATCGCGGGATGACAGATACCCTGTTGTATAACCCGGGTCGTCGGAGATGCAGACCTCGGCAAGGACCCCGTTGCAGGCAGAGACCTTAGAGGCGAGGACCAGGGCCTCTTTGACCGTTTCGGTGTCCAGACCATGTTTGGTGAGTCCGGCGGACAGCGCCCGGTCAGCCTGCCTGCTGATGCCGATCCTCGATGCGCGGACCCCCCGGTCCCTGTCCGGTTCGACCCTCTTTCCTGAAACCGAGCAGACGAGAGAGGCCCCTCTCTTCGGCTCTGCGGCATACAGGAGCTTCAGGGCCTTCCGCACTGCATCCGGCGAAATGCCGCATACGGCGAGGAGGTCCTTCATGAGCTTCCTGGCTGTTGCCGGAGAGTCGCAGAGGAGCGTTCTGACCGGAAGTGAGCGGAGGGGGTTCGGCCGGTCAGAGACCTTTTCGACAGTAATGACGATCCGGTCCGGTTTCCCCCGTGAATGCCGCATTGCCCGATCAAGATAGCTGCCGGCAGCATCTGAGACCTCAGTCCCGGGATAGAGCCCTTCAGCACCCGAGATATGGACCTCAGGCTGTTTGGCGGCTTTCCCCTGCCCTGTCTTTCGGGATGCCCTCATCCTCACGCTGAACAGGTTCTGCTTCATCGGCCTGCTTCAGGCGGTCCTCAGGCCGAATTCGCTGATCATCCTGAGGTCATCAGCAAAGCTTCTTCCGAGGGTGGTCAGGTAATCACCGGTCAAAAGTCCGTCAGCCCCTGCAAAAAAGATGAGCGGGTGCAGATCACCGAGGGTCTGCATCCTGCCGCCGCAGACCCTGATCTCCTTTGCGGGCAGGATAAAGCGGTAGAGACTGACGATCTTCAGGGCCTCAAGCGGGGGCAGAGGGGGCCGGGACTGGAGTCTTGTGCCCCTGACCGGTGTCAGGAAATTGATCGGCACTGAATCGGGAGACAGCTCTTTCAGGGCAAAGGCCATATCGATCCTGTCTGCCCAGTCCTCGCCCAGTCCGAAGATCCCCCCGGAACAGACAGAGAGACCGGCGGCCTGCGCTGCACTGATCGTCCTTTGTTTGTCCTGGTAGGTATGTGTCGTACATATCTCAGGAAAGAAACGTTCGGATGTTTCGAGGTTGTTGTGGTATCTCTCAAGTCCGGCGCGTTTGAGTGCGGCAAGCTCGTTTTCCTGCAGGAGCCCGAGCGTCGCGCAGGGGAGCAGACCGGCCGCCCGGACGGCTGAGACGGTCTCAGCTATGACGGCGAGTTCTTTGTCCGTGGGCTTTCGGCCCCCCGTGACGATGCAGAACCTTTTTGTGCCGGCCTCTTTGGCCTTCAGTGCTGCCTCGAGCATCCGGTCCCTGTCCAGCAGCGGGAACCGTGAGATCTCGGAGCTGCTCCTGACCGATTGGGCGCAATATGCACAGTCTTCCGGGCAGCCGCCCGACTTGGCGTTGATGATCGAGCAGAGATCAATGGTCTCACCCCGGAAACGGTCCCGGATCCGGTTGGCCGACGCAAACAGATCAGCGGTCTGAGTGCCTGAGACCGAAGCGATCAGGCAGGCCTCGTCCCGGGTGATCTCCCGTCCCGAAAGGACCTGTTCTTCTAATCTTCTTACCGTGCTGTTATTTCCCGGAGATGGCATACGTCGATCACTGATGCGGAGTGCGGGTTCCCTTGAGGGCCAACTTGTTGAGCAGGTCTTCTTTGGAGATGACCCCTTTTTCGGTCAGAAGGTTTATAAGACCTTCGAGGACCTCACGCTGTGTGTACTCTGAATGCGAGGTCAGGACGAAACCGGTTGGTTTTAATTTCCCTTTTGGCTGGCCGTCTGCCGGAGGGGTCTCTGTCTTTTTGAGATGCGTGTCTCTGAGGTTCGCCGCAGCATGTTCCCGCTCACTGCTGTTCCATCCTTCGTAATGCACCTTGATGGCACGCAGGATCTCTGATTCAAGGGCAAGGACCGGTTTTATCCTGACCCCGATCATGAAACTCAGGTCATCGAGGATCTTCAGGTCCGTCGGGTCGGCGATAGCAATGAGGAGGGTCTTGCCGTCAAACTCCACCGGGAAGATGCCGAACTTCTTTGCGATATCGATCCGCACCAGTTTCAGGACCGCATCTGTGGGAGGTTGGATGCTCTCCAGGGATATGGTGTTGATGCCGTATTGCCGGACAATGACCCCGAGCATGTCCTTTTCCGTAACAAAGCCTTTCTTGATGAGTACGGACCCAAGCCTCCCACCCCATTCGCTCTGGTAGGAGAGCGCCGATCTCAGCTGCAGTTCGTCTATCAGCCCGGCCTCCAGCAGGATCTCTCCCAGTTTCTTTTTTTGTTTTTTCATATCGTATCTCTCCGGGTCATCTGCGGGTCAGCATCAGTACCTGACCTCAAAGCCGTCGGGCAGTTCCGGGAGGTATTCCCATTTTAGCTCTATATGGGTGACGCTGGAGCCGAAAGGCCCCTGCCTGCATTCCGAGACCGCCTGTTCGATCAGGCTCCGGTCTCCCGAAAATACTGCCTCGACGCGTCCGTCAGGAAGGTTCCTGACCCAGCCGCGCAGTCCGAGCTTTACGGCAACATTCCTGGTGAAGGCGCGGTAGAAGACACCCTGCACCCGGCCCTCAATGAACAGGTGAGCCCTGGTTGGCGGCATGATGCCTAGTATATCAGATCAATGATCCGGCCGCAGAGGAGCCGGTCATTTAACGATCTTCATGCTGATGTCGGCGGCAACGGCAGAATGGGTCAGCGCGCCGACAGAAATAAGGTCCACCCCGGTGTCAGCCACTGACCGCACATTCTCAAGGCTCATGTTGCCGGAGGCCTCGATCGTGACCCTGCCGGCTGCCTGGCGGACCGCCTCGGTCATATCAGGGACGGACATATTATCAAGCATGATGATATCCGCGCCTGCCCTGATCGCCTCTTCGAGTTCCTTGAGGTTCTCGACCTCGACCTCGATCTTGGCAAGGTGATGGCCTGCTTTTGCGCGCGCTATTGCCTCGGTTATGCTGCCGACCTCTTCGATATGGTTGTCCTTGATCAAAATGCCGTCGAAGAGCCCGAAGCGGTGGTTGATCCCCCCGCCTTTTTTGACCGCATATTTTTCCATGAACCGGAGTCCCGGGGTGGTCTTTCTTGTGTCGACGATCCTGGCCCTGGTCCCCCGGACCTGGTCCACAAACTCACTGGTCAGGGTTGCGATGCCGGAGAGCCTCTGAAGTATATTGAGACTTGTGCGTTCTCCGGCAAGCAGTATCCTGGTCTTGCCTGCCACCTCGGCGAGAACATCTCCCCGGGAGACCTTTGCCCCTTCGTTGAAGAAGGTCTTGAAGGTGGTCTCCGGGTCGAGAAGGCTGAAGACCTCGCGGGCGAACGGGAAGCCGGCGAGTACGAAATTTCCTTTTGCGACGAACAGGGCGCTCGAAACATTTTCCGAAGGGACGATCAGGGAGGTGGTGATATCCCCATGACCGATATCTTCCTCAAGCGCATGCCTGAGCAGTTCGGTCACGCTGGCAGGGACGTCCACGGTCATCTCCTCCTGAACAGCGAAAGGAGGCCGAAGACCCCGCCAAGGACAGCCCCGGCAGCGAGGGTCGATTTCCAGTCAAAGACGGCGGTCATATTCCCCTCGACCTTGCCGGCGATGACAAAGAGGGAGGCACTGTTTTCGACCTTGACCGTGCGGCCGGCAACCACCCCGGCTGCGCACCTGCTGAGCTCGGTCCCTTCCTTCGAAAAGGAGAGGGGCGTGCAGGAATAATTGAAGGTCGCATTGTTGCTGACCGCCAGTGTGGCAGCGCTCTGCTGAAGGGTGACGTTGTCGCCCCTGAACATGAGGGCAGCGCACTGGGTGGCCTCGATCCTTTCGGCGTCGACACTGACGGCGGCCACCTGCTGCATCTCTATCTGAGAGCCCTCAACATTGCGCACTCTGCTCTGGCCGATCCTGATGAACTCACCCTCGATGATATCCAGGTCTTTTTCCTGCAATTCGGTCTCAGCTTTTTCCATGGTCTTTTCCCCCCGCTTCATAGAGTTTTTTCATATTCTCCCTGAGCCTTTCCTTCTTTCTCTGGCTCTCCTCGTACTTCTCTTTTTCCTTTGCGATGATCTCCTTTGGCGCCCTCTTGAGGAAATCCTCATTCATCAGTTTCTTATTTACGAAGGACATTGCCTCGTCGAGCTTGTCCTCCTCTTTCCTGAGCCGCTCGATCTCGAGGTCCAGGTCCAGCAGGCCTTCAAGGGGGATATAGACCTCGACAAAGTCCCTGACCGCTGCCGCAGACCCTCGCGGTTTTTCAACGGCAGTGCCGATCTCGGTGATCTCCGCCCGCGCAAGCTTTCTGACATAGGTCATATTGCGCGTCAGGATATCCCGGGCCTCGTCTGAACGGGTCTTGATGGAGGCCGTGAGTTCGCGCGCAGGTGAGAGGTTCAGTTCTCCCCTGATGGTGCGGATCCCCATGACCGTTTCCATGATAACGGACATCTCTTCCTCAGCGCGGACGTTCCGTGCAAGAGATGAGGGATAGGATGCGATGACAATGCTCTCGATGTCCTGGCCCTTCACCCCGGCCCTGCTGCCGTGGCCGGGTATGTTCTGCCAGATCTCCTCGGTCACATACGGCATGAAGGGATGCAGGAGCCTCAGGGTCTTTTCGAGCAGGTAGAGCAGGCAGGCCCTGACCTTTTCCCTGTCGGCAGATTCTTCGCTGAGGACCGGCTTCACCATCTCGATATACCAGTCGCAGAGCTCATGCCAGACAAAATGGTACAGGCTGCCGGCAGCGTCATTAAAGCGGTATTCTGCCAGCGACCGGTTGATCTCCTCTGTTGCGGCTGCGAGCCTGCTGAGGATCCAGGTGCTGCCGATGTCCAGTGCGGCGCTGTCGATCGTCCCGGGGACCGGGGTATCGCCGGCATGTGTCAGGATGAACCTCGAGGCGTTCCAGAGCTTGTTGACGAAATGACGGTAGCCCTCAACGCGCTCCTCCGAGAACTTCACATCGCGCCCCTGGGCCGCAAAGACGGTCAGGGTGAAGCGGAAGGCGTCGGTCCCGTATTTCTCCATCATGATCAGGGGGTCGATCACGTTCCCTTTTGACTTGGACATCTTCTGGCCGCTTGCGTCGCGGACAAGGGCATGGATATAGATATCCCTGAACGGGACCTCGCCCATGAACTTCAGGCCCATCATGATCATGCGGGCGACCCAGAAAAAGATGATGTCAAACCCGGTGACCAGCACCGAGGTCGGATAATACTTTTTCAGTTCGGCCGTGGACCCGGGCCATCCGAGGGTGGAGAAGGGCCATAAGGCCGACGAGAACCAGGTGTCCAGGACGTCCTCGTCCTGCCTCAGGGAACTGCCCTGACATTTTGTGCATGCGGCAGGGGCCTCACGCGATACGATCACCTCGCCGCAGGCATCGCAGTACCAGGCGGGGATACGGTGGCCCCACCAGATCTGACGCGAGATGCACCAGTCGTTGATATTTTCCATCCAGGCGAAATAGGTGTTGTCCCAGGATCTCGGGACGAAGGTTATCCGGTTGTCCCTGACCGCGCTGACCGCTTCGGCGGCGAGGGGTTTGACCTTCACATACCACTGCAGGGTCGAGAGCGGCTCGATGACCGTCTTGCACCGGTAGCACTGGCTGATGGAGTGGCTGTATTTTTCCTGTTTTGCGATCAGGTCGAGGTTCTTGAGGTCCCTGATGACCGCCTTTCTGCATTCGTAGCGGTCCAGGCCTGCATAGGCGGTGCCCGCCTGCTCCGTCATCCGGCCGTCCTTGCCGATCACGGTTATGAATTCAAGGACAGGGTCCTGCCGCTTGGCTATCGCCTCATCACTGAAGTCATGGGCAGGGGTAACCTTCACTGCCCCGCTCCCGAACTCCGGGTCGACGGAACTGTCGCCGACGACCGGGATCTTTCTTCCGGTCAGGGGCAGGAGGAGCTGTTTTCCTATAAAGTCACGGTACCGCTTGTCCTCAGGGTTGACCGCAACGGCAGTATCGCCGAGCATCGTCTCCGGCCTGGTCGTGGCAACCACCATATAGCCGCTTCCGTCTTCGAACGGATACCTCAGGTGGGTCAGCCTGCCGTCAAAATCCTCATGTTCGACCTCGATGTCGGAGAGGGCGGTATGGCATCTCGGGCACCAGTTGATGAGCCGGTTGTCCCGGTAGATCAGACCCTGCTCATAGAGTCCGACAAAGACCTCGAGGACGGCCTTCGAGAGACCTTCGTCAAGCGTAAAGCGTTCCCGTGACCAGTCGCAGGAGGCCCCCAGCCGCCTGAGCTGATGTATGATCCTGCCGCCGTATTCGGCCTTCCATTTCCAGACGCGCTCAATGAAGGCATCCCTGCCGAGCCAGTGCCTGTCGATGTTCTCGGCTGCCAGCTGCCGCTCGACCACGTTCTGGGTCGCGATGCCGGCATGATCGGTGCCCGGCACCCAGAGGACGCTGTAACCGGACATCCTCTTCCACCTGACCAGGATGTCCTGAAGCGTCGTGTTCAGGGCATGGCCCATATGCAGGGAGCCGGTGACGTTCGGAGGAGGGATGACTATCGTGAACGGTGCAGCGTCAGATCCCGGATCGGCCTTGAAAAGATCACCGGCCGTCCAGTACTCATACCATTTTTCTTCAACACCTTTTGGATTGTAGCCTTTTTGTATCTCTGTCATAACAAATAAAGACGGGGAACTGGCACAGCCCTTTCCCCGCCGTTTTTCTCTCTTTCTTTTTTTATTAGAATTCTGCTTTTATCTTCTCGATCTCTTTTGTGATCAACGAACTCGCAAGCTCAGGGACCGTCTCCCAGAGGACCTTCTCAACCTCTTTGGAGATAGATCCGAAGGCGCCTTTCATGGCCTCTTTGGTGACCCTCTCCACAAGTTCAGGCGCCACTTCCCATAGTATCTTTTCTATCGTGTCTTTCATCACAGGGGCGGCCGCGGCAACAAGGGCCTCTTTCAGGTCAAGGGAGGCGAAAAGGCCGGCGATCTTCTCGTCCACCTTTTTGTTGATGAGGGCCAGGACCTCTTCCTTTGAGGGTGCCTCAATGTCCTGCAGCGCAACCGTCTTCCTTTCGGCCGCCGGCGCGGCAGGCCGGGCAGCGAAGACCGGTGCAGGCTTCGGCTCCTCAACGACCATCTCAGGCCGGGCCTCCGGAATTACCTCGGGGATCATCTCTGCAGCAGGCACCTCCTCTTCAAGGGCCTCGACAGCGAACTCATCAGCGATCTCGGAGGCGTCCTCCATTGCCCAGAGGTCCTCCTCAGCCGCTTCCTCCATCGGTTCCGCAGAGACCTCTGCCAGTTCAGCCTCTTCAGCTTCAGGCTGGATGGCCGTCTCGATGTCCTCGGCTATTTCCATCTCCTCTTCAGCCATTTCCTCGACCGCAATGGCTTCGGCCTCGTCGGAAGACCTCATGGTAAGGATGGAATTTATCTTGCTGATCAGTTCCTGGGATTCGAACGGCTTGATGACGGAATCATCTGCGCCGACCTTTTGGGCAAGCTCCGCATCGATCGGTTCGAAGGCCCCGGCAAGCAGGATGACCGGGATGGAGGCGGTTGCGGGGTTCTGCCGGATCTTGTCGCACAGCTGATACCCGTTGAGCTTCGGCATCTCGATGTCGGCAAGTACGATATCAGGGACAAAGGAAGAGAGAAGGTTCAGTGCATCTTCCCCGTTACTTACAGATTTGATCTCAAAGTCCTCTTCAGCAAGTACCAGCTCAACGACCTTCTGTATAGTTATGCTGTCATCTGCAAGTAAGAGCTTCCAGGCCATCCTTCACCTCAATTAAAGTAGTTTGCCAAATTTTATTGCTAACTCATGAAAAAGTCAAGACTTTTTCATGCAGCGGGCTGAACCGACGGTTCAGCAGCCTGAGACGCCTCAGCCGCCGCCACCGCCATGAGAATGGCCGGACGATGCAAAACCGCTGTCACCACCCGAGCAGCAGAAAGAAGACATGACCTTTTTTGTGTTTATTGAGGAGCAGCGAGGACATTCTGCGGCTTTTTCTGATTCGCTCATGCTCCGTAACTGGGAAAACTTTTCGCTGCAGGCGTTGCAGATATATTCATAAATAGGCATGGCATGAACCTCCTAACCATATAATTATTATATATAAATAATAAACCATACGACAGGGCAAGTCAATTTTTATCGCCGCTGATCCCCCCCCGGCGCAGTGAAAAATATCCGGCGCAGCCGTGTTATTATATCTACTATTAAACCGGCAATCAAATAGTTTAACGTTGTCATTCCGGCTTGCTTGTGCCCGATGTTTGGGTATCCGGAATCTCTCCGAACAAAGAAAGATCCCCGACAAGCGGGGATGACAGCTTGGGATGTTTTGTTGCCGGGTTTCTAAATACGTCAGTAACGAGGAGCCCCCATGAAGCGCCATCGCCTGATCATTGCATCGCTCATCCTTCTGCTCTGCATGCTGCAGCCTGCGTCTGCCGAACGTTCCGTCGTCCGTATACTGCATGTCAACGATTTTCATGGTTTCGCCGAACCCTATAAACCCTTCGGTTCCGACGAGCTGCTCGGAGGAGTGGCCTCTCTTGCCGCCGAGGTCGAAAGGCTGAGGGCCGGACAACCGACGCTCCTGCTTGCGGCAGGCGACATGATCCAGGGCAATAACTGGGCGAACCTCTCCCTGGGCGCCTCGGTCATCGAACTGATGAACGCCATGCGGTTCGATGCCATGGCCCTGGGCAATCATGAGTTTGATTTTGGAAGCGAGGTCCTGAAAAAAAGGATCGCCCGGGCAGTCTTCCCTGTGCTCGGCGCCAACGTAGAGGGACTATATTCCGTGGCCCCTTACATCATCAGGGAATTAGGCGGGGTGAGGATCGCCATCATCGGCGTGGTAACCGAGGATGTCCCGGTCTCGACCCACCCCAGGAATGTCATCGGCCTGAAGTTCAATCCGGTCGCCGACGTGGTGCGCAAGCAGGTCGATCTGCTGAAGGGGGAGGCCGACCTTATCATCGTCCTGTCGCATATAGGCCATGCTGCCGACAGGGACCTTGCGCAGAGTGTCCCGGGGCTGGCGGTCATCATCGGCGGCCATTCCCATACGAAGCTGACCGGGCCGGTCCTGATCAACGGCGCGGCGATCGTCCAGGCCTGGGAGCATGGAAAGGCCCTCGGTCTGCTTGACCTGACCATCGAGGACGGACGTCTCATCAAGGCAGAGGGCAGGCTTCTTGACATCCGGCCGACCGGGGCAACTGACCGGACGGCGGCCGCGATCGTCGAAAAGTACCGTCTGCAGGTGGATGCGGTCATGGATGAGACCATCGGCGAGGCCCTGGTCGACCTTGACGGCGAGCATGTCAGGCAGCAGGAGACTAACCTGGGGGACCTCATCGCC
>SCQH01000004.1 GCA_004321925.1 Nitrospirota bacterium
CTTTACAATTCCGGGATAATCCGCATCGACATGGGGTGCGTAAATCCACGTTCTTAAGACACTGTTTTCTATTGTTGCGTCGAACTCCAACAGTTTTTCCTGTAAACATGCGAATATTCTTTCCGTCTGCTTTTCAGAGTCAGAATGCTCATCAGCTTCGGAATCGATAAGGTGTTCGGCATAAATATGCCTGATTCCGGAGGTTGTATCAAAGCAGATGATGTTATCATGCCTGAGCTTGCTTGTAATATTGTTCAGGCACATGCCTAGCAATGATAGTTTTACTCCGGAAGCAGGGGGCTGCTCTACGACAGACATAAAGAAATCCGTATTCTGTCTTTTCTTGTAATTTTCAATTTCGCTATTATGGGAAATAAGATCACTCGAAAAGAAGCGTTTTGCCGACGCTGTTTCATTTCCGATTTTGAAAATGTTGTAAAATTCTTTTTCAGCATTTTCAATAGTTTGGATCTGCTCTGCAATGTGTTCGGATTTTTCAGGAATAATTGTATATATAACCTGCATCCAGTGATTGTCACGGTTCCTTAGAAAACTGTATCTGATTTCTGTCCCGACAAGTTTAATGAATCCCGTATCCACCGTCTCCCCTTTTCCTGCTGCCGAATAATATTATTAGGCAGCTTCTTGTTATCTTACAGAAAGCAGTTGTCTTTGACAAGAACTTGTCAATCTTATTGGACTATGACTATATGCTCTAACTTAGGGACATTCGTTCTCAGAGTGCTTTGCTATGGCGATCTTTTGAACTTGTACTCAGCATAATGGATAGTCACATTTATAATACGGAAGTCTGTCTGTAAGAAACAAACAGCAAAAAAGGCCTGCGGGGGGGCATCATAATAGGGCATCCTCCTTCCGGGAAAACCGGGATTGCTTCGCGCCCTTTCCTTTTTCTCGCTGTCTCAATTAATTTGATTGCTTGAAAGCGGATTTGGGGGTATATTTTAGGCAAGGGAATGGATCGTGGAGACCGTACATAATATTTTACAGGCAGTTATTCTCACCATCAGCGGAATGGGGGCGGTCATTGTGGTCTGGGGTGTGATCGAGGCGCTCGCTGCATTCATCGGCTTGAAGTTCTCCTCCGCCAAAGAGGACCCGGTCTCAAAAAGTGAATCTATCCGCCAGCGTCTGGGCGCCCATCTTCTTCTTGGCCTCGAGATCTTTATTGCAGCGGACATCATCAGTTCCGCGGTCAGCCCGAGTTGGGAAAAGGTGGGCATACTCGTAAGCGTGGTCGGTGTCAGGACGGTCCTGAGCTATTTCCTGAGGATGGAGCTGAAGCAGGGCATGCACTGACCTCGGATTTGTTCTATTCCATCGCCGCCCGTTACGTTGTTCTCCGGATCAACCTCTCCACCTCGTCCGCCCATACGCGATAGCCTTCATCGCTGAGATGCACACCGTCCTCGCTGAGCAGGTCTTGAGCTGGGTCCCCGCTTTCGCCGAGGAAGAGCGAATGGATATCGGCATAGAAGGCCCCCTCGGCCGCAGCCATTTCCTTTAATAGCCTGTTCACCCCGGTTATATCGTCGTTGGCTATGCCAAGGTAAAGGACGGGCAGAAGGCTCTGGACAAAGATGCGGGCAGACGGATAATGACCTGAAAGTTCCCTGACGATATAGCGGTAGGTCGGGACAAAGTCCCTGTCGTCCATGGCGAGATTGTTTATGCCGGACATGATAAGAACAGTGCCCACTGCGGCCGCGCTCCGAAAGATCCTCTCAAGGCGTCGATGAAGCCCCTCAACCGTCTCACCTGCCACGCCAAGGTTATAGACGATATCTTTCGGGAACCGCCCGGCCCAGTCAAAGAACTCGATCAGCGAATCGCCTATGAACAGGAGTCTTGCCATACATTTCAATGATACCAGATCCATGATCATTCCTGAGTATAAATTTATGGTTATAATAATGTCATATTATTATAACTTGACGTTGACGGGTCGAGGGGGGTAACTGTTACTGTTAGTCATACATAACGATCCGCCGAAACTAATCCCATCGACAGGAGGGGACGGAAAGCGGCGGGCACTGGGGAAGATGGCCGAGCTAGCGTAGGATCAGACATCCTCGCGTGTATTCGGCCTTTTTGTTGTATCACTTACAAGGAGGCGTTCGATGGGGGATCAAAAGACTCATGGCTGGAGCAGGCGGGAATTTCTTGGAGGGCTTGCGCTTGCCGGTACGGCCGCCGCTCTCGGCTTGCAGCCGGGACTTGGTATGGCAGCGGTGGAACCACCACCTGAAACAAAAACAGTACGGCTGCGGTATTGGGACCCGGCATGCTGGGCTCCGTTCTATCTGGCTGAACCGTTCCTGCGTGAAGAGGGCTTCACGGATATTCGTTACGTGGCGGTGCCGACGAACGAACTTCCTGATGCGTACAAGAAGAATCTTATAGACCTGAGCTGCGGTTTTTCTGTAGTGGATATGTATCATCTAGAGAAGGAAAATTCCCCCCATAAATTCCTTTCAGGGTTCCATGTGGGGTGCTATGCGCTGATCGGGAGCGACCGGGTGCGTTCGGTCCGTGACCTCAAGGGAAAGACCGTCTGGGCGGGAACGCTTGAGTATGGAGGTCCGCATCTCTTTTTCTCCGCTATCGTGGCCTATGTGGGTCTTGATCCGCGCAAGGACATCAAATACGTTTGGGTGAAGAAGGATGAGGCACTGGGTCTGTTCAACGAAGGAAAGATCGATGCCTTCATGTCCTTCCCCCCCGGTCCTCAGGAGCTTATGGCAAAAGGCATCGGCCGTCTCCTGGTCGACACCAACGTTGACAAACCGTGGTCTCAGTACTTCTGCTGCATGATGGGCGGACATAGTGATTATGTGAAGAACTATCCGATCGCCACAAAACGGGCCGTTCGGGCCATTCTGAAGGCAATAGATCTGGTTTCCCGTGAACCTGCAACGGCTGCGCGCGAGCTGCTGGCGAGAAAGATCGTGAAACAGAAGGATGAGAAGTATATTATTCAGGCGCTCAAGGAGATCCCCTATGGCCGGTGGAGGGAATATAATCCCGAAGACACGATCCGGTTTTATGCCCTGCGCATGCGGGATACCGGGCTGCTGAAGACCAATCCCCAGCAGTTCATCGACCAGCATACTGACTGGCGCTTTATCAGGGAGTTGAAAAAGGAATTCAAGATAACCGCGTGGTAAGGACCTGCGAGACCATGCCTGAGCCGATACATACGGGATGCTGACATGAAGGTTTGGCTGCCCCGGCTTGTGGCAAGAGCGCCGTTCACGGTCCATACCAAGCTGATCGGGGCCTTCTTCGTCATCGTGGCGCTGCTGATCATTTTCGGCATCGTCGTCCTTCAGGTCCTGGGCGGTGTTAACCGCCGTTCCGAGGACGTCGCCAAGCTCCGGCGCAAGGTTGCCGCGTACCGTCAGCTCCAGCACAATACGACCACCCAGCTCTACAGCATCACCAGCGCGCTCCTGTCTCCGGAGGACCGGATGCTTGAAAGCGCCCTCCGTCAGCTGCATGAGTTCAGGTACGACCTTGAGCGGCTTCAGTTCGTCACAAAGGACGAGGAGGAGCTTTATGCCAAGATCGGCAAAGAGCACGAGCAATTGGTCGGGGTGATAACGGAGATCGTGGAACTTACCCGGAAACGTGAATTCGTCAAGGCACGGGAGCTCCGGATGTCCAGGACTACCCCGCTGGCAGACAGTCTCGAACGGCTCACCAATGAGATGGTCAACAGGGCCGAGGCCGCCATGGAGACAAAGATCGACGAGAGCAATCATGCATATGTGACATCCCGGTGGGTGGTCATCGGCTTTGCTGTCGGGAGCATCGGCCTGGCGGTCCTGCTGGGGTATGCGGTCTCTTCCTCGCTGATGGGGCCGGTCATGCTCATGGATGAGCGGCTCAGGCAGATCGCCTCGGGCGATTTTTCCAAAAGTGTCGAGGTGCCGAACCGCGACGAACTCGGAACCCTGGCCGATAACCTCAACCGCATGAATACCGAGTTAAGGAACCTGTATCAACAGCTCGAGGCTGCCAGCCGCCACAAGTCCGAGTTCCTTGCCAGTGCGAGCCACGAGTTGCGTACGCCTCTGAATGCCATCATCGGGTTTTCAGGGATACTGAAGAAACGCATGTTCGGTGAGCTGAATGAAAAGCAGGCTGAATATGTCGAAGATATCTACACCTCCGGCAACCATCTCCTGTCCCTTATCAATGACCTTCTGGACCTCGCCAAGGTCGAGTCGGGCCGCATCGAACTTGAAGTAAAACAGTTCGACCTGCCGACCGCTCTGGAGAATTCCATCACACTGTTAAAAGAGCGCGCCAATCGCCATGGGATTTCCATTGACCTTGCCGTTGACGAGAGACTGAGTTCCTTCATGGGAGATGAGCGCAAGCTCAAGCAGATCATGCTCAACCTGCTCTCCAATGCGGTTAAATTTACTCCGGACGGCGGCCGGATCACGGTGAAGGCAGGCCCTCTTGACGGCGGAGTGCAGATATCCGTGAGCGACACCGGCGTAGGGATCAAGCCCGAGGACCAGCAGGTCATCTTCGAGGAGTTCCGCCAGGTGGGCGATGATTCACATAAACGTGAAGGCACGGGACTCGGCCTTACGCTGACCAAGACACTCATTGAACTGCACGGGGGCAGGATACGGGTGGAGAGCGAAGAAGGAAAGGGTTCGACCTTTACCTTTACCCTGTCGGAGGTACCATCATGCCGCGAAAGCTGATCCTCGTTATCGAGGATAATGAGAAGAACATGAAGCTGGTGCGGGACCTGCTTCAGTATGAAGGCTATGAGTTCCTGGGCACCGATACTGCCGAAGAAGGTCTTCGTTTGGCCGGCGAAAATCTTCCCGCCCTCATTTTGATGGACATCGGGCTTCCGGGAATGAGTGGATTTGAGGCGCTTAAACATCTCAGGGCTGCTCCTGCTACGGCTGGCATTCCTGTGATCGCGGTTACCGCTTCGGTCATGACCCAGGACCACCAGAAGATCACCGAAGCGGGTTTTGACGGCTACCAAAGGAAGCCTATTGACATTGATGAGTTTCTCGAAGCAGTGCGCAGTACCCTTGAGCACGGGGGTAAAAGGAGTGCCGAATGAATGATCCCGCAAGGATCCTGGTAGTTGACGATACACCTGCGAACGTAAAGCTGCTTTCCGATCTGCTTACATACAAAGGCTATGAGGTTGTGACGGCTGCATCAGGGACCGAAGCATTGGAAAAGGTGGAGACCGGACAGCTCGATCTCGTCCTGCTCGACATCCTTATGCCCGGGATGAATGGATACGAGGTCTGCCGTACCATCCGCAAAAACCCTGCCACGGAGATCCTGCCGGTAGTGCTGGTGACATCTCTTGACCCGGCCGAGGAACGGATGAACGGTCTGCAGGCGGGTGCCGACGATTTCCTCTCCAAGCCTGTTGACGAACAGGAATTGCTGGTACGTGTGCGGTCGCTGCTGAGGATCAAGGAGCTTTATGATACGGTTCAGGTCCAGTCAGCCCAGCTTGCCGAGTGCAACAAGACCCTGGAACAGCGCGTACATGATCAGGTGGATCAGCTTGAGCGCCTGGGACGGTTGAAACGCTTTTTCTCCCCGCAACTGGCCGAGCTTATCATTTCAGGTGGGGCAGATGATCCCCTGAAGGCACATCGGAGAGAAGTGACGGTTGTCTTTCTGGACCTGCGCGGGTTTACCGCCTTCACTGAGGTGTCCGAGCCCGAGGAGGTGATCTCCGTGCTCAACGAGTACCATGTCGAGATGTCCAAGCTCATCCTTGAATATGAGGGTACTCTGGAGCACTTTGCCGGAGACGGTATGATGATAATCTTTAACGACCCTGTGCTCCTGCCAAATCCGACTGAGCGTGCGGTCCGGATGGCTTCAGCCATGCGCAAGCGCATCATAGAAGTGAAAGATAAATGGCAAAAGAGCGGTCACAGTCTCGACTGCGGTTTTGGGATCGCTCACGGCTATGCTACTATCGGAGCGATCGGCTTTGAAGGCCGCAAGGATTACTGTGTCATCGGCTCTGTAGCAAATATGGCGGCCCGTCTCTGCGCCGAGGCCAAAGGCGGACAGGTCCTTATCAATCAAAAGACACTGAGTAAGGTCGAAGAGATAGTCGAAACAGAATCCCTGGATCAATTGTCCCTTAAAGGGTTTTCCAAGCCCGTTGCCGCGTTCAATATTATCAAGGTCAAGGATTAGAAATCGTCCCGGATCCATGACCGGGATATTCACGAAAAGGAAACTGCCTGCCCCTGGTGAAGGTGGCTGAGTCGGTCGGCGTAAGCTTCGGGCGGTAACAGATGACTATATGGAAATGCAATAAAGATCAGGGAAAGGGGGTTACAAATGAAAACGTTCAGGAAATCAATAGTTGTCATGCTTCTGCTGATTGCAGTTCCATGTTGGGCGCAGGCTCCGCCGCTCATCGCATGGCTTTGGCCGGGCACCCCTGAGGGGTCCGCCGCTGCCTTCGGCGCGTTTAAGGACGGCATGCGCGAGAACGGATTGGTTGAGGGAAAAGACTACACGCTCGATGTGCGCTATGCCGGAGGGAAGTATGACCGCTTCCCCTCGCTCGCTGGCGAGCTTCTCAAGCTTAACCCCACCATCATTATGATGTCCACCATCGCAGCGGTGCGTGCAGTTCAAAAGGCGACCAAAACGGTCCCGATCGTGTTCGTGAGCATCAATGACCCGCTGGGCAGCGGCCTGGTCGCGAGCCTCGCGCGTCCGGGGGGCAATACGACCGGGCTTTCGAGTCAGAATGAGGACGCGGTCAATAAGAACATCGAACTCCTGCGCGAAGTGCTTCCCCGTGCATCACGTATTGCTGTCCTCAGCAATCCGGATAATCCATCAAACCTGAAAATGTTCGACCGCATCCGTGCTGTTGCCTCCACGTTCGGAATTAGCGCCAAGGCGTTCGAGGTATCCACGCCAAAAGGTCTCGCTGCCGCGTTCAGCGCAATTGCGCAGTACCGTCCCAATGCGTTATTGGTGCTTCCCGAGGCCATGCTCTACGATCAACGAGGCGTTATTACCAAATTATCGACAAGCCAAAGGATTCCCACCTTCGCCTCCCAGTCAGAATTCGTTACCTCTGGATGCCTGATCTCCTTCGGCCCTAATCGCCTTGACTTGAGTCGCCGCTCTGCGATCTACGTGAAGAAGATTCTCGGAGGAGCCAAGCCCGCTGATCTTCCTGTCGAACAACCAACCAAGTTCAATCTCGTCGTGAACTTAAAGACCGCCAAAGCTCTCGGCATCTCCATCCCGCAATCGTTGCTGCTGCGAGCGGATGAGGTGATCCAATGATTCGAGTCCGAAGGAGTATAAGAATGAGAACGATCAGGAAAATTTTAATTGCAATGTTGCTGGCGCTCACGGTGCCATGTTGGGCTCAGGAGCTGCCGCGTATCGCATGGCTATGGACAGGCACCCCGGAAGGAGAGGCAACTATCGTAGCTGCCTTCAAGGACGGCATGCGCGAAAACGGCATGATTGATGGCAAACACTATATTCTCGACGAACGCTTTGCAGGCGGAAAGTACGATCAGTTCCCCGCGTTCGCTGAAGAGCTTCTGAAGCGCAACCCCGCGATCATCATGGCGAACACGATCGCAGCGGTACGTGCGGCGCAGCAGGCGACCAAAACGGTCCCGATCATATTCGTGAACACCAATGACCCGGTGGGCAGCGGCTTGGTCGCGAGCCTTGCGCATCCCGGAGGCAATACAACCGGGCTTACGAGTCAGAATGAGGATGCTATCAATAAGTACCTCGAACTTCTGCGCGAGGTGCTTCCCCGCGCGTCCCGTATTGCGGTCCTCAGCAACCCGGATAATCCGTCGATCCCGAAAATGTTCGAACGCCTGCGCGTTATGGCCGCCTCCTTCGGAATTACCGCACGGGCGTTCGAGGTGACGACGCCCAAAGGTCTCGATGCTGTGTTCAGCGCGATTGCGCAGTACCGGCCCAAAGCGTTATTGGTACTCCCCGATTCCATGTTCTACGGTCAGCGAAGCGTTATTTCCAAATTCGTGACAAGCCAAAGGATTCCTACCATCGCCGCCAATTCTCAATTCGTAACCTCCGGATGCCTGATCTCATTCGGCACAAATCGTCCAGAGATCTTTCGTCGCTCTGCCGGCTACGTAAAGAAGATCCTCGGCGGGGCCAAGCCTGCAGACCTTCCTGTCGAACAACCAACCCGGTTCGAACTCGTGGTGAACATGAAGGCCGCCAGGGCCCTCGGTATCACCATCCCACAATCGTTGCTGCTGCGTGCGGATGAGGTAATTCAATGAATGGAGCGGCATGAAGTTACGAGGGTTCTTCACAAAAAAGAACAATGCCGCCCCTGAGTTTTACCGTGGCAGACTGTTCCGCAAGTACTTTCAGCTGATCCTTGTGCTGGTCTGCGGGACACTGTTTGTATCGGGTGGAACCAGCGCCTATTTTTCCTACCTGGAGCACCAGTCAACCCTTGGAAGCTTACAACATGAGAAAGCGAATGCCGCTGCATTGAGGATCGAACAGTTCGTTCGCCAGATAGAACAACAGCTCAGTTTCGTTGCACTCCCGCAGTTGGACAAGGGCGCCGCAGGCATTGAACAACGCAGGTTCGAATTTCTCAAGTTGCTCCGCCAAGTGCCGGCTGTAAGTGATATTTCGCAACTTGACGCTAATGGCAACGAACTGCTGAAGGTATCGCGACTGGAGATGGATGTTGTAGGCTCCTCAAAAGACCGTTCGCAGGACCCGGCGTTCCTCGGAGCTAAACCGGGAACAGCCTGGTACGGACCGGTTTATTTCAGGAAGGAGACCGAGCCGTACATGACAATCGCTGTGCGTTCTCGCACCGGAGAGGGCGCTGTGTCCATAATCGAAGTAAACCTCAAGTTCATCTGGGATGTGGTGACGAACATCCAGATTGGCAAGAAAGGCAAGGCTTATGTAGTCGATAGCACCGGCAACCTCATCGCCGACCCCGACATCGGGTTGGTACTTGGAAAGACCAACCTGTCCCGACTTGATCACGTGAAATCAGCGCTTGCTGGGCAAGATGCATCAAATGTAAAGGTGATTAAAACGTATGATCTCTCCGGTTCGAAGGTCTTTGCCTCATACGCTGACATCGAACCATTAGGCTGGAAAGTATTCGTCGAGCAGCCCGTCTCCGAGGTTTACGAAACGCTTTACGCCGCTATCCGTCGAACGGGATTTATGGTGGTTGCGGGGATGTTATTCTCTGTGCTGATCGCGCTTTGGTTTGCACGCGGCCTGGTGCGTCCAATTCGCATACTGCAAGAGGGGGCGCAAAAAGTTGGCGCAGGCGAGTTGGATCAGAAGATCGAAGTGAAGACCGGAGACGAGCTCGAATCACTGGCAAACCAGTTCAATAGCATGACCGAACGGCTTCGCGAGTCTTATTCAAGCATGGAACGCAAGGTGGATGAACGAACCGCCGAACTCCTTCTTGCCCGTGATGCCGCCGATGCCGCCAATCAGGCCAAGAGCATGTTCCTTGCCAGTGCGAGCCACGAGTTACGCACACCTCTGAATGCCATCATCGGGTTTTCAGGGATACTGAAGAAACGCATGTTCGGTGATCTGAATGAGAAGCAGGCTGAATATGTCGAAGATATTAACACCTCCGGAAACCATCTCCTGTCTCTTATCAACGATCTTCTGGATCTCGCCAAAGTTGAGTCCGGACGCATCGAACTTGACGTGAAACAGTTTGACCTGCCGTCAGCCCTTGAGAATTCGATAACACTGGTAAGAGAGAGGGCCAATCGCCATGGGATCCTCATTGAGCTTGCTCTTGACGAGAGGCTGAGTTCCTTTATGGGCGATGAGCGCAAACTCAAGCAGATCATGCTTAACCTGCTCTCCAATGCGGTAAAATTTACTCCGGATGGCGGCCGAGTCACGGTGAAGGCAGGCCCGGTCAATGGCGGAGTGCAGATATCCGTGAGTGACACCGGCGTCGGCATCAGGCCCGAGGACCAGCAGGTTGTCTTCGGTGAGTTTTGCCAGGTGGGCGATGATTCGCACAAACGTGAAGGCACGGGGCTCGGCCTCACGCTGACCAAGAAACTCGTTGAACTGCACGGAGGCGGGATACGCGTGGAGAGCGAGGCAGGAAAGGGTTCAACCTTTACCTTTACCCTGTCGGAGGCACCTCCATGCCGGGAAAGCTGATCTTCGTTATCCATAACCAGGATATCCACGAAAAGGAAACTGTTTGACAATGCATCACTCAAATGACGAGAGGGAATTAGTAGAAAAGTTTGTTCGCAGAGTAATTTTGTTCAGGGGCATTACTGAGAAGTATTTGAAACAGATCGTTGATGATTTCAGCATTCTTCATGCAACAAAGAATGAGGTCATCATAGTGCAGGAAGATACAAGTACAGACCTCTACATAATTCTCAGGGGTAAAGTTAAAGTGACCCTTATGAGTGTGGAAGGAGAAGAGTACATCCTGACAGATCTGCAGACGGGTGATTGTTTCGGCGAGATGAGCCTTATCGATGGGAAGCCCCGTTGTGCGACAGTAGTTGCCGCGGAGGACTCGACATTTGCCGTGCTCAAGCGGGAAAGACTGATCGAAGCGTTACAACAAGACCCCATACTTGCACTTGATCTGCTCGCAACCCTCGTCCATAAGCTGAGAAAGGCCACTGAACGGGAGGAAGGCCTTGCATTTCTCGATGTACGCGAACGTGTGTTGAAACTGTTCGGAGAACTGATGCGGGAAGAGGGCAAGAGGGAAGAAGACGGTTTTTACAGGATAGGCAAGCGCACCCAGAAGGAACTGGCCATAAGAATAGGCGCTTCACGAGAGGCGACCTCGCAGGTCCTCAGGGCCCTGGCTTCAGAAAAGATTCTCTTGGAAAAAGACATTTATTTTCTGATATCACCTTCCGTATGCAGAGAAGACTCTGAGTAAGCAGCCGCAAAAACAAGGCACTTATACACTGCCTTTTGTCATTCCGGCCCTGCGGTCTCTGCCGCGGGATTCTTCATTTTCTCCTCCGATGGTATTTTCACCTTTACTCTGCCGCCTGATACTGGCAGAATCAGGCTAAGCAAGAAGAAGGAGGTGCAGTATCAAAAACAGGACCCGCATCATATTAGATTACATAGTGCCTGTGATCGGCATCCTTCTGACAGTCGGAGGACTGTATATTCTGCTGGTCAATCTGTTAGGTCATTAGAAGGGAGGGAAGGGGTTAAACATGGTTGAGGCGCCGCCTGTGCGGCAGACACAGATGAGAACAACAAAATCTAACGATCTCCCCTGCAAGGGAGAAGAGAACTCAGTGAAAGGAGAAACACAAATGAAATGGTCTATTAAGGAAGTAGCAAGCGTACTGTTGGTTGCGGTACTTGTTGTTGGGACGTTGGCTGGGGCTTCGGAGGTATGGGCAGCGGAGAAGGGCGTGCAGGGAAGCTGGATACTCGTCGAGCTTTATAACGAGACAGACGGTAAGAGGTTAGAGCCGTTCGGCCCCAATCCCAGAGGCTCCATGCTTTTAACTCCTGATGGCCATTTTTCGATGACCTTGATGCGGTCAAGCCTTCCGAAATTCGCCTCCAACGTCCGCACAAAAGGAACCGCTGAGGAGTACAAGGCCGTTGTTGACGGTTCCGTTGCAGCTATTGGCACGTACACAGTGACGGGCGATAAGGAGCAGATACTGAATCTGCATATTGTGGGCAGCACGTTCCCAAACTGGGATGGTCAGCATCAGAAGAGGCCTGTGACCGTTACCGGAGACGATATGAAGATCATAAACCCTGCCCCGTCCATTGGTGGCGGCGGAAAGAATACTCAGATCTGGAAACGGGCCAAGTAGACTGCATGTCCGGGGGGCCGGGACATGTTTGAGCGCGTTAGAGCCATAGTATCAAAATGTGGTTACGTGGCCATCTCACTAAGGGAACTAGACGTTGACGGTTCCGGACTTATCTGGCATAGTGAAGATATAGACAGACGATCCCGACAAAGCCAACCCCTGCGCGACAAGGGGACGGAAAGCAACGGGTCTTAAGGAAGATGGCCGAGCTGCCGAAGGACAGGACTGAGGTAGCTTCGGCCATTTTTATTGGCAAACTGATGTACGAACCGAAGGGGGTGTAATATGGATGGTGGAATGAATCGCAGGGAATTTCTGAAGTATTCAGCGGCAGCGGGTATGCTTTTCGCAGCAGGAGATGGAATACTGGGAGGCATGACAGCGCAGGCTGCAACGGCTGTCAACGAAGTGGACAAGCTGACGATCTGGATCCTGGCAGACAACTATTACGACACGAATGAACCGGACGCCAAGATCACAAAGCGCTACCGCTCGGTGGCCGGGAAATCAATTCACGCGCAGCACGGTCTTTCTTATTATATCGAGACGGTCACTGCCGGAAAGACAAGCTCCTGCATGTTCGATTTCGGGCTTGACCCTGCGGACGTGATGGGCAATATTGCGCTACTGGGGCTCGATATCGGAAAGACAAACGCCTTCAGTCTGAGCCATGGCCATTACGATCACTATACGGGTGCACTCAGTATCCTCAGGCAGAACCAGGCGCACATAGCCGCCGGAACGCCGTTTTATGTGGGCGAGGAGGCCTTTTCACGGAGATACACACTGCGCCCCGGAGCGGCCGCACCGACAGACCTCGGACAACTGAGCAAAGAGGATATCGAAGCCCTTGGCGTGAAGGTGATCGAGGTAAAGACCCCGGTGGAGATCATTCCCGGCGCGTACCTTTCCGGAAGGATTGAGAGGGTCACGAGCTACGAGAAGATACCTGCGTCTCAGCAGATAAAACGCGGTGAAAAGATCGAATCAGACAATTTTCAGGGTGAGCAGGCTGTTTTCTTTAACGTAAAAGGAAAGGGGCTGGTCGTTCTTTCCGGCTGCGCGCACTGTGGGATCGTAAATACCATTAAACATGCGCAAAAGATTGCCGGCACAGACAAAGTTCATGCAGTAATGGGAGGTTTCCATCTTATTGTTGCGAAGCCCGAGCTTATTCAGAGCACCGTTGCCGATATCAAGGCGATGAAGCCCGACCATATCGTGGGCACCCATTGCACCGGGTTCAGGGCGATGGTGGCTTTAAGCACGGAGATGCCCGAAGCCTTCGTTGTGAATACCGCGGGTACCAGGTATACCTTTGGCGCATAGGCTTTTATAGGCAGGATACAGAAGACGCAAGGGGAGGTTGAATACAACCTCCCCTTGTTAATCCTCCCCCGAAAATCCTCTTTGTTTCATTTTCCGATATTTCCTCTGCACAGGTCTAAAAAGGTCTTGACAATTATCTCAAAAAAGCGCTTAATGAAATCAGAGTAGAGTTCACAAAAAAAGTGGTGGACTTGCTCCTCTGCCTCTCAGCAGAAAGGGATGTAGGGTCGTAAGACGCAGGTTGTAGACGTAAATGTCTTTAGCTTTTGTCTCATGATGTGCAAACCGCTGAGAGATGAGGAAGCAGGCGCCACTTTTTTATTACCGCCCCGCCGTGTTCCCGATCCTGCAGAAACCACTGAACGGTTCCCGTTAATTCATTTCCTTTTTGCCCGGTGAACAGCCCTGCAGATGCGTGGGCTTTTTGGCCCGGCGCTAGGAAAAGAGAATGCGGTTCATATATAATATCAAAGGATCGCAGAGTTTTTTTGAGGCAACACCATACACTATGACAGAATTCTTACGACAAAACAGATGGCTGCTGGACATCCTTGACATCTTCCTGGTCTCGGTCGTCATCTATCGCCTGCTGAAGATCGTCAAGGGCACGAAGGCTGCGCAGATGCTTGTCGGCCTGGGCGTCCTGCTCGCCGCATCGCTCGCCTCACGGTACCTTGATCTCATCACCATAGACTGGATCGTCCAGAGCTTCTGGGCCCAGATCGTCATTGCCATGCTGGTCCTGTTTCAGCCCGAGATCCGGAGGGCCCTCGCCCATATCGGGGAGGCGCAGTTCCTGTCGACCTTCACCAAGGCCGAAGAGCTCAAATCCCTCGAGGAGATCGTCCGCGCCGCGGTCTCGCTTTCGAACAAAAAGATAGGCGCCCTGATCGTCATAGAGCGAGACACCAGCCTCAAGGACTTTGTTGAGGTCGGCACCTTCCTCGATGCCAGGGTCTCGAAGGAGCTTCTGGTGAGCATCTTTCATCCGTCATCTCCGATCCATGACGGGGCCGTCATCATCAAAGGCAACCGGATCGCTGCTGCAGGCTGTTTCCTGCCTATCACTCTCAGTTCTGAGTTAAGCAAGGCCCTCGGGACACGCCACCGGGCCGGCATAGGCCTGACAGAGGAGACGGATGCCGTAGCGATCATCGTCTCCGAGGAGCAGGGCAGCATATCCATGGCCCTTGACGGCAGGCTCGAGACCAAGCTTGATATGGCCGCACTCAGGGACATGATGACAGACCTCTTTACCTCGGTGAAGGGAAAGAAGGTGAAAAAATGAGAAAATTGCTGACAGAAAATCTCGGGCTGAAGATATCGGCCCTGCTGATATCCGTACTCCTCTGGTTCTTTGTGACCTCGCGGGGCCAGTCTGAGATCTCGCTTGAGGTCCCTCTCGAGTTCAGGAACATACCCGCAGGACTCGGCATTGTCAGCAGCAGCATCAAGACCACTACCGTAAATATCAGGGGGCAGGAGAGGATGATGAAGAATATAAGGTCATCCGGCATCAGGGCCTCGGTTGACCTCACCAAGGCAAAGAAGGGTGACGATACCTTCTTCATCAACAAGGATGACATCAAACTGCCGCACACCATGTCGGTCATGACCGTCACCCCTTCGTCTGTGAAGGTCCGGATGGATGAGACGATCACAAAGGTCATCCCGGTCAAGCCGGTCCTGGTCGGCAGCCCTGAAAAAGGATATGATGCCCGGGTGGTATCGGTCAAACCTTCTGTGATAACCGTGCAGGGGCTTAAGGCAGAGGTGAGAAAGTTGACCGAGCTCAGGACAGAACCGTTGGATATCACCGATCTGAAAGAGACGATATCTCAGCAGGTAGAGCTCGACACACAGGGGGCTAATGTCAGTTTTGACGCCACCGCGGTCACCGTTACGGTGACAGGGAGAAAGAGATGAAGCTCTTCGGCACTGACGGCATCAGGGGGAGGGTCAACAGGCACCCCATGACACCCGAGACGGTCCTGCGGATCGGCATGGCTGCCGCAACCGTGCTACGCAAGGAGCATTATGGCAGGAACATGGTACTGATAGGCAAGGACACCAGGCTCTCGGGGTATATGATCGAGAGCGCCCTCACCTCAGGCATATGCTCGATGGGCATGAATGTGACGCTCGTCGGCCCGCTTCCGACACCGGGGATAGCCTTTCTCACGAGGACGCTCCGTATGGATGCCGGGATCGTTATTTCAGCCTCTCACAACCCTTTTCAGGACAACGGCATCAAGTTCTTTTCCCATGACGGCTTTAAACTGCCGGACTCCCTGGAACGGAGGATCGAAGAGCTGGTCACTGACGACAATCTGGCCCGGTTCCGTCCAAAAGGGGAGGAGGTCGGAAAGGCCTTCAGGCTTGATGACGCGACCGGCAGGTACATCGAGTATGTGAAATCGACGCTGCCCAAAGGGATGTTGTTCGAGGGCATGAAACTGGTCGTCGACTGCGCCAACGGGGCAGCCTATAAGACCACCCCCTGGCTCCTGCGCGAACTGGGGGCCGAGGTCATCGCGATCAATGAGAAGCCTGACGGGGTCAACATAAATCTGGACTGCGGGACCCTCCATATGGAGAGCCTTCAGAAGGCGGTCCTTCAGCATAAGGCCGACGCCGGCATTGCCCATGACGGCGATGCAGACAGGGTCCTCCTCTGTGACGAAAAAGGCCGGGTGGTAGACGGCGACCGGATCCTCGGGATCTGCGCTGATGACATGAAGGCCTCGCGCTTTCTGAGAGGAAATACCGTCGTCTCGACGGTCATGAGCAATATAGGGCTCGAAAAATTCCTTGAGCAAAAAGGCATCCGCCTGATCAGGACAAAGGTCGGCGACCGGTATGTTGTCGAAAGGATGATCGCAGAAGGGTACAACCTCGGAGGCGAACAGTCCGGCCATATTATCTTCCTTGACCATAATACGACCGGCGACGGACCGGTCACCGCAATGCAGGTGCTGAGCATCATGAAGAAAAAGGGCGCCAGCCTTTCAAAGCTTGCATCGGGTATCAGGCTCTTTCCCCAGGTGCTGATAAATGTTGAGGTTCTGAAAAAACATGACATCAGGACGATCCCCGGGATCGAAAAGGCGGTGCGGGCTGCAGAGGCGAAGCTCGGGAGCAACGGGAGGGTCCTGGTGCGTGCCTCCGGAACGGAACCGAAGATACGCGTGATGCTCGAAGGCCGGGACCTCAAGGTCATAACCGGTCTCGGCAGGAACATAGCAAAGGTCATCAAAGAGACGATGAGATAGCCATGGGCTCCTGATGCCGGTCTTCATCCCCTTTATCTTCGGGATCTCCCTGCATCATCTCTTTCTTTATTACCCGTATACCACAGCAATCTTATTCTTCTCAACGGCCGTTTACGCGGCAGTCCGGAAAAAACTCCTGTTCGTTCTTCTGATAGCGCTCGGCATATTCTTCGCTTTCTGGAGATCGGCGCCCCATATTGACGAGACCGATATCTGGAACAGGGAGCTCAGGCTCTTCGGCAGGTTCGTGCCGTCCCGGGACCTTACCTCCTCCGGCCAGCCGGTCAGGATATTCAGGCCGGAGAGCATCGCCGGGGAGGAACCGGATGAAGAGATCAGGAGCCCCGGCAGCGGGGAGGTGATCGTCTATTCTGAATTCGAGGCTGACAGCGATATGCTCTATGAGCTCCTGCTGAAGACCGGAAAGGACAGGACAAGGCTTAACCCGGGCGGTGCGCCCGTGAGCAGACTCTCCGGGAAGATAGTCTCAGCCGAGGTAAAAGGGGCTGCCGGATACTCGGTGACGCATGAATTCAATAAGAGCAGGGACAGGCTGAACCGGTATTTTCTTCAGAACTTCAAGCCGGACTCTGCCGGTCTGACCGCCTCCGTGACCACCGGGGAGACCTCATATCTGAGCGACAGCCTGAAGGAGGCCTTTGCCGTTACCGGGCTCGCACACATACTGAGCATATCCGGCACGCACTTCGGCCTCTTCTCGGTCGTGCTCTACGGGACCTTTCTCTTTCTGCTTAAGCGGCTTCCGTATGATGCCCTGCAGCGCTTCACCCTTTATATCGCCCCGTCCCAGGCCGCGGCGATACTCTCCCTCCCCTTTATGGCCTTCTATCTCGGGCTCTCGGGCGCAAGCCCCCCTGCGGTCAGGTCGTTCATCATGATCGGTCTCTTCCTCGGCGGCCTGCTCATCGGCAGGAAGGGGGCCTGGCTCCATTCCGTAGCCTTTGCCGCCTTTATCCTGCTGCTGTTCGATCCGGAGCTGATCATGAACCTCTCCTTTCAACTCTCTTTCATCGCGGTCCTTTTCATCGGCTTCGCGCTGGAAAGGAATAAGGACGAAGAGGACCTGCCTCCCCCCTCACCTGCAGGGCCGCGGGGCAAGGCCCTGAAATTCCTGAAAGACTCACTGATGCTGACGCTCGCCGCCATGATAGGGACAGCGCCCCTCGTCGCCTATCACTTCCATTACCTCTCCCTGATATCGCCGCTGGCCAACCTTATCGCATCGCCGCTGATAGGCTTCGGCCTCGTGCTCCTGTCGGTAGTCTCCTCTTTTTCTTTCCTGCTGTCCGGACATTTTCTGCTTGGCCCGTTGGTCTCGGTCGCGGCAGACCTGTCCGTAACGTTGGTATATGGGCTGGCCAGGATACCTTACGCCGATATTAAAATAGCCGCCTTTCCTCCTGTCCTCTGCATCCTGTTTTATGCCGGTTGTCTCCTCTATCTCCTTTCAGGCAGGAGGAAGGTCTTTCTGGCAGTGCCGCTGCTCCCTTTCGCCGTCTACCTGGCATTGAGCGCGATCGAACCGGAGAGGCTCAGGGTCACCTTCCTGGACGTGGGTCAGGGAGATTCGGCCGTTGTCCGGCTCCCCGACAAAAAGACGGTCGTGATCGATACAGGGATGACCGGCAGGGAGACCGCGGCCTTCCTGAAATATTCGGGCGTGAGGCAGATAGATGCGCTCGTCCTGACCCATGCACATCCGGACCATGCAGGCGGCCTCGATCATCTTAAAGAAAAGTTCAGCATAAAAGAGATATGGGAGGGCATCGGCTCAGGGTCTGAACCATCCGCAGCTGCAGACATAACGCAGCGGACCCTTGAGCGGGGAGACAGCACAGGGGGGAGCGGATACAGCATCACGGTCCTGCATCCTTACCAGGGCTTTTATACCCGGGACGGCAATGACTTCATCGCTGAGAATAACAGCTCCGCAGTGTTGAGGATCTCTGACACGAAGGCCTCGTTCCTCTTTGCCGGAGACATCGAGGAGGAGGCAGAAGAGGACATCTTCCACCTCGGGACGTGGCTCAAAAGCGATGTTCTGAAGGTGCCGCACCACGGCGGCAGGAGCTCTGCAGGAGCTGACTTTATTGGCCTGATTTCACCCTCGATCGCCGTGATCTCGGTCGGGAGGGACAACTCCTTCGGCCATCCGACCCCTGAAATGATAAGCACCCTGGAGGGGACCCGGATACTCAGGACCGACAAGGACGGGGCAGTCAAGATCACCTCTGCGGAGGATGGGCTTATGGTAAAGACCTTCCGGGACGACAGGATAGAAAAAGCCGGCAGCCTGGAAGACGAATGGAAGAATATCAGAAAACTTTTCAGGACGTGGTGATACCGGCAGCGACCGGAAGAACTTATGCGCCGAGGGCCTTTGCAGCGTCCTTCGCGAAATAGGTGAGGATGATGTCGGCACCTGCGCGCTTGATCGAGGTCAGCACTTCGAGCATAACGCGTTTTTCGTCGATCCAGCCCATCTTTGCCGCGGCCTTGACCATGGCATATTCTCCGCTGACGTTGTAAGCGGCAACCGGGAGGGCAAAGTTCTCCCGTATGTCGGCAATGATGTCGAGATAGGTCATGGCAGGCTTGACCATGACAATGTCAGCCCCCTCTTCAATGTCGAGGGCAACTTCCTTCAGTGCCTCGCGCCTGTTTCCGGGGTCCATCTGGTAGGAACGCCGGTCGCCGAACTGCGGCACTGACTCGGCAGCATCCCGGAACGGTCCGTAAAAAGCGGACGCGTATTTTGCGGCATAGCTCATGATCGGGAGCTCAGAAAAACCTTCGCCGTCGAGGGCGATGCGGATCGCCTCGACCCTGCCGTCCATCATGTCGGAAGGGGCCACCATATCAGCGCCTGCCTGAGCATGCGAGACAGCTTCAAGACTGAGCAGTTCCAGGGTCGGGTCATTTTTGACATCACCCTTTTCGATGACGCCGCAGTGGCCGTGGCTGGTGTACTCGCACATGCAGACGTCGGTGATGACATAAAGCCCGGGGACCTTGTCCTTGATCGCCTTTATGGCCTTCTGGACTATACCGTGAGGATCATAGGCCCCTGAACCGGTCTCGTCCTTATGTTCGGGTATGCCGAAGAGTATGACAGCCGGAATGCCGAGGTTATGGACCTCGCGCGCATGCTTGACGACCCGGTCGACCGATTCCTGATAGCAGCCGGGCATGGACCTGATCTCCTTGCGGACATTCCTGCCGAAGGTCACAAAAAGCGGATAGACAAAGTCATCAGGGGAGAGTGAGGTTTCCCTCACCATCCTCCTGATGTTCTCACCCTGTCTGAGTCTGCGCGGCCTGCTGTAAGGGAACATGCGGTCGTTCGGTCTTTATCCGCAGGAACTGCAGCCGGAGCCGCAGCCGCCTGAAGCAGGAGCTTCTCCGCCGTTTATGACAAAGCCCTCGCCGCGTTCGGTCGAGACATAATCGATCTCCTTGTCGGCAAGACCGGGTGCTGCTTCCTTGTCGATAAAGACCTTCAGGCCGTTCTTCTCCACGGTCTCGTCGCCCTCGGACGCCTTTTCATCGATATCCATCCCGAAGCTCGGACCGCAGCAGCCTCCGCCCTGCATAAAGAGCCTCAGGCCCCAGCCTTCCTTACCTTCAGCCTTCAATATCTCTTTCGCCTTTTCAGCGGCCGTATCAGATATTTTCAACATACATAACCTCCAGAGTTAAATTTAACGTATAATTTTAGGATACGAAAACATAGAAATAAAAAGCAAGCAGGGCCGTTATGAGGCCGTCAGCCCTATGAAAAAACTCCGTCGAGGACATTCTTCTGGACCGGTCCGTAGACCGTGCAGGAGAAGAGCTCCTTCCTGATAAGCCGTTCAGCAAGCCCCCGTATCTGGGACATCGTCACCTTGTCGACCGATTTTATGATCTCGTCCGGGGAGAAATATCTTCCGAAATATATCTCCTGACGGGCGATGTTGTTCATCCGGCTGCTGGTCGATTCGAGCCCGAGGATAAGACTTCCCTTAAGGTGGTTCTTGGCCCTCTGGAGCTCGACCTCGGTCAGCGAATCCCGCAGCCCCAGCATCTCTTCCATGATGACCCCGGCGACCTCCTTCACCTTCTTTTTGCTCACCCCGGCATAGACGCCCCAGAGCCCGGTATCGCTGTAGGAGGAGGTGTAGGAGTAGACCGTGTAGGCAAGCCCCCTCTTTTCCCGTATCTCCTGGAAGAGGCGGGAACTTACCCCTGCCCCGAGAATGGTGTTAAGGACAAAGAGCGCGTACCGCTCCTCGCTCACCTGGGAAATGGACGGGACCCCGAGGCAGATATGGGCCTCAGAGATGTCCTTCGGAAAGACCGAGACGCTCTGCCGGAACCCCGGGACCGGTCCTGTCTTGGGCTCTGAGCCATGCCGCAGCCCGCCAAAGCGTGAGTTCAGCGTCCGGATCAGCTCGTCATGAGCAAAGTTCCCTGCACAGGCTATGACGATGTCCTTCGTGCCGTAATGCTTTCTGATATGCGAGGTCAGGTCATCGCGGGTAAAGGAGGCTATCGTCTCCCTCGTCCCGAGAATGGCCTGCCCAAGACCTTCCCTGCCCCATATTTCCTGGTTGAAGAGATCATGGATATAATCGTCAGGCGTGTCCTCCACCATCTTGATCTCCTCTTTGATGATCTTCTTTTCCTTCTCTATCTCGTCCTCGGGGAAGACCGAATGGACGAATATGTCGGAGAGGAGGTCGATGCCGGGCTCGAGATGCTCGTCGAGGACCTTGACATAAAAGGCGGTATTTTCGCGCGAGGTAAAAGCATTGAGGTCCCCGCCGATCGAATCGATCTCGATGGCAATGTCCTTGGTGTTCCGCTTTTTCGTGCCCTTGAAGAACATATGCTCGAGGAAATGGGATATGCCGTTCTCGGCGGCTGTTTCGTACCGGGAGCCGACCTTGACCCATACCCCTACGGCCACGGACCTCACATTTTTGAATGATTCCATGACGACCGGTATGCCGTTCTCAAGATTCTCTTTTATATACATGAGGCACCCCCAGGTTCCTTGGTTATTAAAAATGAAAAAGGGGATGACTATCCCCTTGACATTACATCGTATGGATGCGGAGCTTACTCTGTCTTTGCGCCCTGCTCCTTCATCGCATCTTTCCTGCTGAGCCTGATCTTGCCCATCTTATCTATCTCGATCACCTTCACCACAACCTCGTCGCCTTCGTTCACTTCGTCGGTCACCTTGGCAACCCTCTTGTCGGCGAGCTGGGATATATGGCAAAGACCTTCGGTCCCCGGCAGTATCTCGATAAAGGCCCCGAAGTCCATGATCCGTTTCACCTTGCCCTGGTAGATCTTGCCGATCTCTGCCTCTGCAAGGATACCGTTTATGATATCGATCGCCTTCTGTGCGGCGGTGCCGTCAGTCGCTGCGATATTGATGAGACCGCTGTCGTCGATATTGATCTTGACACCCGTCTGCTCGATGATGCCGCGGATGACCTTCCCGCCTGCCCCGATGACCTCACGGATCTTGTCCGTCTTGATCTGCATCGTATAGATGCGGGGTGCGTGGCTGGCAAGCTCGGTCCTCGGCGTGGTGAGGGTCTCTTTTATCTTGCCGAGGATATGGAGCCTTCCCTGGCGGGCCTGTTCCAGGGCCTTTTCCATGATCGGCCGTGATATGCCGCCGATCTTGGTGTCCATCTGGAACGCGGCAATGCCGTTTTCCGTACCGGTCACCTTAAAGTCCATATCGCCCAGGTGGTCCTCAAGTCCGAGGATGTCGGTCAGGACAACGACCCGGTCGCCTTCTTTAATGAGTCCCATCGCAATGCCGGCAACAGGGGCCTTGATCGGCACCCCGGCATCCATCAGGGCAAGCGTCCCGCCGCAGACCGTGGCCATGGACGACGACCCGTTGGACTCAAGGATGTCGGAGACTATCCGCACCGTATACGGGAAATCAGCCTTTGACGGCATGACGGCCTTCAGCGACCTCTCGGCAAGGATGCCGTGTCCGATCTCGCGCCTGCCGGGTGACCGCAGCGGCTTCACCTCGCCGACGCTGAACGGCGGAAAGTTATAGTGCAGCATGAAGGACTTCGAGGTCTCGCCCTCAAGGGAATCGATCCTCTGTTCGTCGTCGGTCGTGCCGAGGGTGACGACCGCAAGACACTGTGTCTCCCCGCGTATGAAAAGGGCGGAACCATGGGTCCTCGGAAGGATGCCGACCTCGGAACTGATCGGACGGATCTGCTCGGGGGCCCTGCCGTCGGCCCGTACATTCTTTTCGAGGATCATGTCCCTGACAAGGTTCTTTTCTATATCATTGAATACCGTGGCGATCGCCTTGGCTATGTCCTTCTCTTCCGTATTTAACTGCGCGACGATCTCCTTGAGGATCTGATCGAGGGCAGCCTGTCTTCTCATCTTGTCCGGGATGACTATCGCTTCCGTGATCTTCGCAAGGCCGAGTTCCTTGACCTTATTGCCCAGGGCCTCGTCCTTTTCCGGGACAATGAAGGTCCTCTTGGGTTTGCCGTACTTTTCCCTGAACTCGTTCTGGACCGCGCAGAGCTTCTTGATCTCCGCATGGGCCAGGTCGATCGCCTCCAGGAGGTCGGCTTCGCTCATCTCCTGGGCACTGCCTTCGACCATGGCCACCGCATCTGCGGTGCCGGCCACGACCAGGTTCATATCGCAGTCCTCAACCTCTCTGAGGTCGGGGTTGATGATGAAATTGCCCATGATCCTGCCGATGCGGACAGCGCCGACCGGACCATTGAACGGGATGTCGGATATGTGAAGCGCAGCAGACATGGTGGTTATGCCGAGGGTGTCGGCTATGTTCTCATCCCCGTAGGAGAGCACATTGACGATCCCCTGGGTCTCACAGGCGTACCCCTTGGGAAAGAGCGGCCTGCAGGGCCGGTCAATGAGCCGCGAGGTCAGGACTTCCTTTTCTGTCGGCCTGCCCTCTCTCTTGAAGAAACCGCCCGGTATCTTGCCTGCTGCATACGTTTTTTCGAGATAATCTATGGTCAACGGGAAGAAATCAAGGCCCTCCCGCGGAGTCTTGCTGCTCACGGCAGTGGCCAGGAGGACCGTATCGCCGTATTGGGCCACTACAGATCCGTCGGCCTGCCGGGCCATTTTACCGGTACTTAAACTCAGTTCTTTTTCGCGAAGATTGATCGTTACATGCTGTATCATATTTTATTATTTCCTTATGCCAAGACGGCTGATTATACTGTCGTACCGGTCTTTTTTCTTTTTCTTGAGATAGTCGAGGAGTTTCCTTCTCTGACTGACAAGCATCAGCAGTCCGCGTCTGGAATGATGATCTTTTGTATGTACCCTGAAGTGCTCGGTAAGATATGAGATCCTTTCGCTCAGGATAGCTATCTGCACCTCCGGCGATCCCGTGTCCTTCTCATGTGTCTTGTAATTCTTGATAATCTCGCCTTTGTTCTTTTCGATTCCCATGTGAAATCACCACCTTTCAATGCTCTTATAATGTAATTATGCGCTGTTAAGAATAGCACAAGAGGGTTTGTTCTGTAAAGGTTACAGCAGCCGGAAGGATCCCGATCAGACGTCGCGCACCACTCCACAGCATCGGTAAAAAAGCAAACCTGTTAGAATTATAGCATAACCCCGTGATAAAAAGGGACATTACGGGGTATACTTGGATAAACTCATGAGTGAAGCAGGTATCGTGAAAGAAAAAGATGACCCGGCAGTCGTTTTCAGGACCCGTGGGCTGACCAAGGTCTATGAGATGGGCAGCGTGACCGTCCATGCCCTGAGGGGGATCGACCTTGAGCTCTCCTCCGGGGAGCTGGTCGTGCTCCTCGGACCTTCCGGCAGCGGCAAATCCACCCTCCTGAACATCCTGGGTGGGCTCGATACGGCAACAGGCGGCGAGGTCTCCTACCTGGGGAAAGACCTCACCAAGGCGACCGAACGGGAGCTGACCGAATACCGGAGGTATCATGTCGGGTTCGTCTTTCAGTTCTACAACCTGATCCCGAGCCTCACGGCCGTCGAAAATGTATCGGTCGTGACCGAGATCGCCGTAAAACCGATGAACCCCGCTGATGCGCTTGCTGTGGTCGGGCTGGCGGACCGGCTGGACCATTTCCCGTCACAGCTGTCCGGAGGCGAGCAGCAGCGTGTGGCGATAGCCCGGGCCATATCAAAGAACCCCAGTGTGCTGCTCTGCGACGAGCCGACCGGGGCCCTCGATTCAGAGACCGGCATCGTGGTGCTTGAGGCGCTCGAAAGGGTCAACCGCGAACTCGGCACGACCACGGTCATCATAACCCATAATGTCGACATAGCAGGGATGGCGGACCGCATCATCCACCTGAGCAACGGGCTTATCTCAGAGGTCACGAAGAACACGGCAAAAAGATCCCCGCAGGAACTCCATTGGTAAGGCTATGAAGGCGCTCGACCATAAGCTCTGGCGCGACCTCTGGGGCATGAAGGGCCAGGCCCTCGCGATCTGCCTCGTGATCGCAAGCGGGGTCTGCACCTATGTCCTGCTCATCAGCACCATGCATTCCCTGAACCTGACAAGGGACAGCTTTTACAGCGAATACGGATTTGCCGATGTCTTTGCCTCACTGAAGCGGGCGCCGGAGGGGCTCAGGCAGAGGATCAGCGAGATCCCCGGCGTCAATCAGGTCGAGACGAGGGTCATGGCCAATGTCAAACTGGATATCAGGGACTTTCCCGAGCCGGTGACGGCAAGGCTCGTCTCAGTGCCGGATTCCGGCAGTCCGCTTTTGAACAGGCTTTTTATCCGGCGCGGCAGGCAGGTCGACCCGTCAAAGGACAACGAGGTCCTGGTGAGCGAGGCCTTTGCCGACGCCCACCGGCTCATTCCGGGTGATCGCTTCGGTGCGGTCATCAACGGTAAATGGAAGACCCTCGTGGTGGCGGGGGTCGCCCTTTCGCCTGAATTCGTCCTGCAGTCCAGGCCCGGGGCGCTCAGCCCCGACTATAAGCGGTATGCCATCCTCTGGATGGCACGCACTCCCTTTGCGACCGCCTATGACATGAAGGGGGCCTTCAACGACGTGACCATGACCCTTTCTCCCAATGCCCTGACCGGGGATGTTATTGCCCGGCTGGATGAACTGCTCGACAACTACGGCGGCCTCGGCGCATACAGCAGGAAGGACCAGATGTCGAACCGTTTTCTCTCGGAGGAGTTCAAACAGCTCCAGAGGTCTGCCCAGATATTCCCCACTATCTTCATCGCGGTGGCAGGCTTTCTCCTTAATGTCGTGATCAGCAGGACCGTCAGCACCCAGCGTGACCAGATCGCTGCCTTAAAGGCCTTTGGCTATGACAATATGAGCATCGGCATACACTACGTAAAGCTTGTGTTCGTCATTGTCCTGATCGGCATCGCGCTCGGTCTCGGGGCCGGTATCTGGCTCGGGAGAGGTCTCGGCAGGATCTATATGGAATTTTACCGTTTCCCGTATCTGCTCAATGTCCTGAAGCCTTCGGTGGTGATCAGCGCGAGCCTCATCAGCATCCTTTCGGCCCTGGCCGGAACTCTCTATTCGGTCAGGCGGGCCGCCCTGCTGCCCCCGGCAGAGGCCATGCGTCCGGAGCCGCCGGCGCAGTACCGCAGGATCATGCTGGAATATCTCGGTCTCGGGAGGATCCTTTCACAGCCGACGCGCATCATCTTTCGCAATATAGAGCGCAGGCCGGTCAAGACAGCCCTCACCGTCTTTGGCATTGCCCTTGCCTCAGCGGTCATGATCTCCGGAAGATTTTCATCAGACGCAATTGATTTCATGGTGGATGTCCAGTTCAGGCTCCATCACCGGGAGGACATGACCGTCACCTTCACCGAGCCTGCCTCCGGAAAGGCGGTCCATGAGCTGCAGAGCATCCCGGGGATCGAATATGCCGAACCGTTCAGGTCAGTGCCGGCGCAGCTGCGGTTCGGCCACAGGACATACCGCACCTCGATCGAAGGGGTCCGGCCGGCCAGCAGGCTCTATCAGCTCCTTGATCTGAGGCTGAAGGTGGTCGACATACCCCCCTCAGGGATACTTCTTACGGATTATCTCGGCCAGATGCTCGGCATCAAAGAGGGGGATATGCTTACCGTCGAAGTGCTGGAAGGGTCACGTCCCGTGCTGCAGGTCCCGGTTGCAGGGCTCGCCAAGCAGTATATCGGCCTCATGGGCTTCATGGACATCTCTGCCCTGAACCGGCTCATGAAGGAAGGGAGCGCCATCTCCGGCGCCTACCTGGCAACCGACGCACGGTATCAGCAGCAGATCTACCGGAAGCTGGTCGAGACGCCCCGGGTCGCAGGGGTGGTGGTCAGAAAGGAAGAGATAAAGAATTTTTATGCAACACAGGCAGAGGCGCTTCTCTTCTTCACCTTTATTGCGACGATCCTCGGCGGCATCATCGCCTTCGGGGTCGTCTATAACAGTGCGCGCATCTCGCTCGCAGAGCGAAGCCGCGAGCTTGCAAGCCTGCGGGTCCTCGGGTATACCCGGGGAGAGATATCCTACATCTTCCTCGGAGAGCTCGCCCTGCTCACCCTGGTATCGATCCTCCCCGGCTTCTTTATCGGGAAAGGGATCTGCGTCTATGTGGCACGCGCCCTCGAATCCGACCTCTTCAGGATACCGGTCGTGATCGAGCCGAAGACCTATGCCCTCGCCGCCGCGGTCGTGATCGTCTCTGCCTGTCTCTCAGGGCTGATCGTGCGCCACCGGCTTGACCATCTGGACCTGGTAGCGGTCCTTAAAACAAAGGAGTAAAGTATATATATGCAGCCCATAATACGAAGAAGACTGCTGATGATCTGCGTTGCCGCAGGGGTCTCGCTTGCGCTTGCCTACGGCTTTATGCCGAAGCCTGTGCCCGTCGACACGGTCAGGGCGGCCCGCGCGCCGATGCAGGTCACGATCGATGAAGAAGGCAAGACACGGGTCAGGGACCGGTTCATCATCTCTGCGCCGGTCTCCGGATATATGCGGAGGGTTGACCTGAAGGTTGGGGATGCGGTCCAAAAAGGACAGGCAGTGGCAGTGCTTGAGCCCCTGCGTTCCGGCGTGCTCGACGCCCGGTCCCGCGCAGAGGCCGAGGCAGCCGCTGCAGCGGCCGAGGCGGCGGTGGCCGCGGCTGATGAACGCGCCCGTGCCGCTGCAGCAGACGCTGACTATGCGCGCAAGAATATCGCCCGGCAGAAAAAGCTCTACGAAGCCGGCTATATCGCCCGCGATCTTTTTGAGCAGGCAGATGCTGAGGCTGCGCGGACCGGGGCGACCCTCCTGTCGGCTGAGGCAGCTGCCAGGACAGCGCGGGCCGAACTTCAGCGTGCCCGCGCTTCGCTGCGCTATTCAGCGGCAGAGGGGTCATCAGACCGGCGCCACACCGTGGTGATCACCTCACCTGCCGGAGGCAATCTTTTGAAGCTCCAGAAAGAGAGCGAGGGCACGGTCAATGCAGGGGAACCGCTGATCGATGTAGGGGACCCGGCAAAACTGGAGGCGCGGGTCGAGGTCCTCTCCTCTGATGCTGTCTCGATTCGGCCCGGGACAAAGGTCCTCCTGGAGCGCTGGGGAGGGGACTCCCCGCTGACCGGCACGGTGCGGGTTGTCGAGCCTGCCGCCTTCACCAAGATCTCAAGCCTCGGGGTTGAGGAACAGCGGGTCTTTGTCATCGCCGACATCACCTCGGTCCCCGAGGAGTGGAAGCGCCTCGGGGACGGCTACCGGGTCGAGGCAAAGTTCATCATCTGGGAAGGTGCGGATGTACTCCAGGTCCCTGCCAGCGCCCTCTTCAGAAAAGGCGACGACTGGGCGGTCTTCACGAAAGAGAACGGCCGGGCGCGCCTCAGGCAGCTGCAGACAGGTAAGCGCAACGGACGTTCAGCAGAAGTGCTTTCAGGCCTCGCCGAAGGGGCAGAGGTCATCATCCACCCCGACGATACGGTCAGGGATAACGTCCGGGTCAAGCTCAGGAGATAGTCCTCCTCTTTTATCCTGACAGACCAATTCTTTATACTACCGTGACATGGAACTGATACTGGTCTTTTCTTTTATCTTCATCATGGGCTTCGTGGCTGCCATACCTGCCGGCCCGGTGCAGATAGAGGTCGTCAGGCGGTCGGTGCACGGACACCTGAAACCGTCCCTTATGGTCATCCTGGGGGCCTTCATGGTCGATATGCTCTATGGGGTTGTCGCTTTTTTCGGGATCGCCCCGTTCCTTAGGAATCCGGTGGTCATGTCCGTCTTCTGGCTGTCAGGCAGCATCATCCTCGCCGTACTCGGTGTCTTATCGATCCGTCACAGCAGGAGGACGCACCACGCCCCGCGCTGGTCAGCCTACCTCAGCAGAAAACGCTGGTCTTTGCTCAGCGGCTTCTCGCTTTCCGTGGCCAACCCGGTCATGGTCCTTTGGTGGCTCACGGGACTGCATATCATGGAAGACCTCGGCCTGGCCCCGGTCTTTACCACGACCGTGACCGTGTCGTACCTGCTTGCCGGCAGTCTCGGCCTCGCCTCATATCTCATCGCCCTTACCTTTATCCTCTACCGTATGAAGGACTTCATCTCTCTGAGCAGGATGCGCCAGATCAATACCGCCTTCGGGGTCCTTCTCCTTGGCCTGGCAGGTTATTTTTTCTTCCACGCGGCCAAAGCCTTTATCGGCTGAACCCTTTCATAGTTTCTTCACTATCGCGAGCTAAAGTGAAGCATGAAGAAAATGATATTCATGCTGACCGGTATGTTACTCGGGAGCTTTTCTATATTGCTCTATGCTGATACGGACAGGAAAGGACAGGACACTACGATGACGCAGGGAGAACAACAGGACGAAAAGACCACAGGGAAATATCAAAAACCTGCTGATGCCGAACTGAAGAAAAAACTGACGGACCTGCAGTATACGGTGACCAGGCAATGTGGTACAGAACCGCCCTTCAACAATGAATACTGGAACAACAAAAAAGAGGGCATCTATGTCGATGTCGTCTCCGGCGAACCGCTCTTCAGCTCTCTTGATAAATACGACTCAGGGACAGGCTGGCCGAGTTTCTTCAAGGCCCTTGAACCGGACAATCTCATCGAGAAGGAAGATAAAGGCCATTTCATGACCAGGACAGAGATAAAGAGCAAACACGGCGACTCGCACCTCGGCCATGTCTTCGACGACGGCCCTGCCCCGACCGGCAGGCGCTACTGCATGAACTCGGCCTCGCTGAGGTTCATCCCGAAAGAGGACCTCGAAAAAGAAGGGTACGGCGGTTATCTGAAGTTGTTTTCCCCGTAGGGGCAACCCTGTGTGGATGCCCGGCCAGCCTAATGTCGGTTGCCCGGTTCAGGGCAGGTCACAGACCTGCCCCTACAAAACACCGGCCAATTACCCGGAACTATTTCATTATTGCGCCTTCGTTGGCTGAGCTGACGAAGCGGGCGTAGCGCGAAAGGTAGCCCTTGGTGATCTTCGGGCGCGGTTTCTTCCAGGCCTTCATCCTCTTTGCCAGTTCTTCTTCAGAAACGATAAGCTCAAGCTTCCTTTTTGGTATATCGATCTCGATCAGGTCGCCGTCCTTTACAAGGGCTATCGGGCCTCCCTCCATCGCCTCGGGGGATATATGGCCGATGCAGGGGCCGCGGGTCCCTCCCGAGAACCTGCCGTCGGTCAGGAGCGCCACGGATTCGCTCAGCCCCATGCCCGCAATGGCAGAGGTCGGGGAGAGCATCTCACGCATACCCGGGCCGCCCTTCGGGCCCTCATAACGGATAACGACAACATGGCCGGCCTTCACTTTCCCGGCGAGTATCGACTTCATTGCCGCCTCTTCAGAGTCGAAGACTATCGCCCTGCCCTGAAACTGCATCATGCCCGCAGTGACCGCAGACTGCTTCACGACCGCGCCGCCCGGTGCGATATTGCCCTTCAGGATGGCGATGCCGCCCTGCTTGTGATGGGCCTTGTTCAGGGGCCTGATCACGTCGTTGTCGTAGATCTCTGCCGCGTCGGCGATCTTGTAAAGAGACCTGCCGGTGACGGTTATGGTGTCATTAAGTTTTTCCTTTAATCTCTTGAGGACGGCCGGGATGCCGCCGGCGGCCTCGAGGTCCTCAAGGTAGTTCTTTCCGCCCGGAAGCATATCGCAGATATGCGGGGTCGTCCTGGCCAGCCGGTCGAATATCTCAAGAGGCAGCTTTATCCCTGCATCATGGGCAATGGCCGGGATATGCAGGACCGTATTGGTGGAACCGCCCAGGGCAAGATCGACCATGACCGCATTTTCGAAGGCCTTCAGGGTCATGATCTTGCGCGGTGTTATATTCTTCTTCACCAGCTCGGCTATCCGCCGGCCGCTCTCAAAGGCGATCCGCCTCTTCTTGGACGATACGGCAAGCGCCGTTGCGCAGCCTTCGAGGCTCATGCCGAGGGACTCGGTGACGCAGGCCATCGTATTGGCGGTGTACATGCCCTGGCATGACCCGGCACCCGGACAGGCGCACATCTCAAGGTTGTCGAGCTCTTCACGCTTGATCAATCCGCGTTTGAACTTTCCGACCGCCTCAAAGGTGTCGCTCGTCAGGTTCAGCCGCCGGCCTTTATAATGGCCGGAGGCCATCGGTCCGGCGGTCACCACGATGGAGGGGATATTGAGCCGGCCGGCAGCCATCAGCATGCCCGGCGTGATCTTGTCGCAGTTGGTCAGCAGGACAAGGCCGTCAAGCCGGTGCGCCTCGGCAACGGTCTCGACCATGTCGGCTATCAGCTCCCGCGAGGCAAGCGAGTAATGCATACCGCGGTGGCCCATAGCAATGCCGTCACAGATGCCGGGTATGCCGAAGAAGAACGGATAGCCGCCGCCGGTATGGACCCCTTTTTCTATGAACCTCTCAAGGTCCCGCATGCCCGAATGACCGGGGATTAGGTCGGTAAAGCTCGTGGCCACCCCGATGAACGGCTTGCCCATCTCTGACTTGGGGATGCCGGTGGCATACAGCAGCGCCCGGTGCGGAAGACGTTCAAGGCCATCTTTGATTGTACTGCTTCTCATGGAAACCCCCTGGTCTGATATTTATGAGTTAAACGGATCGTAAGAGGCGGATCTATAAAAACATACGGGGCGGTCAGAGACCGCCCCGGCAAGCCGGTTCAGTTCGAGGGATGGTCCTTCTTATAATCCCGGATCATTTCCGCCATCTTATCTTTCTTGGAAAGCTTCTGCTTCTGCATCTTTTTTCTCTCCACCTCTTCTTCCGGGGTCAGGTAGACCTTCTTGTCTATCTCTGCCAGCTGCCCGTCAAGCACGTGGTGGTCATCATACAGCTTTTTGAATTCCTCGTTCCCCTGTCTCAGGCTCTCAATAATCTCCTGCTCTTTCAAGTAAGCCTCCTTAAGAGAAATTTTACATATCATCAAGGGCTTTGCAGGCCCGAAAAGTCAAAGACAAAAAGGCATTGATAAAAGAATAAATCCTGCCGAAAGCCCCATGGCAGTAGGAGAAAAGCCGTCCCAAAACGTTCCGGTCCTCTGCATACCGTTTCTGGTTATAGAATATAACTTTCCGGCAAATTTATCAAATCAAAAAATACCGCTGTCCATCCTTGCATTTCCCGCCCTATTCGGTTATTTTCACCTTCATCTCGACCCGTTCGTTGGGGTTGTCCCGCTGGTCCCGCGGGGTGTTCACGATCTTGTCAACCACATCCAGGCCGGAGACCACCTCACCGAAGACCGTATACTGTTTGTTGAGAAAGGCCGAATCAGCCGCGCAGATAAAGAACTGTGAGCCTGCGCTGTTGGGGTCCGCCGAGCGAGCCATCGAAAGAGTACCCCTCTTGTGAGGCTTATCGCTGAACTCTGCGTTGACCGTATAGCCGGGGCCGCCGGTGCCATGGCGGGCCTTGTTGGCGTCCTTTGAGTTGGGGTCGCCTCCCTGGATCATGAAACCGGGGATCACCCGGTGAAAGGTCGTGCCGTCAAAAAACCCTTTTTTGGCAAGCTCAATAAAATTATTGACATGGTTCGGAGCAACATCCGGAAAGAACTTGAGTGTTATGCTGCCGAACTTCGTCTCGATCACTGCCTTTGTCTCTGACATCTTCTTTATCTCCTCTTTTTTGAATTTCTGGGCCTTCGCCTCTTTGAATTTCAGGTCCAGAGCACCAGCCGTCTGGACCGATACCATGACAACCAGAGCTGCCAACAGATACGCAATCTTTTTCATCCTGCCACTTCCTCCCGTTATGTATATATATTTATGATGCTCTTCTCTTTTATCATCCTGTTATTATTGTCCGTCCGCGATCCGTTGCGCAAGCTTAAATGAATTCTCTATGCAGTCATTGACCCCGATGCCGCGGTAGGCATTGCCGGCAAGGTAGAGGTTCCTGAAGCGCGACAGCAGAGAGTCGATCTCATCCAGCCGGCCAAGGTGCCCGGCGGTATACTGCGGTATGGCCTGTTCATGCCGGTAGACCTTCGCAAAATCGGGGTCTGCCGTGATCCCCATGATCCCGGCCATCTCTTTCCGGACCATATCGGTGAGGTTCGCATCGCTTTCGAGTGCGCGCGAAGAGGCACGCGCTCCTCCCACCATACTCCGCAAAAGGACGTATCCCTCGGGTGCGCGGTTCGGGAATATGCTTGAGTCCCAGAGCGTCCCGAGGACTGTCCGCTTTTCGCGCGAAGGGACCAGAAAGCCGAAGCCGTCAAGGTCTGCCTTGACCTTCTCGCGCCGGTAGCCGAGACAGACGACCGACAAGGACGGATAGGGGATCGTGGCTATGATGCCCGACAGGTGAGCGTTCATCTCCCTGAGCATCCCGGAGGCCGTATATGCCGGGGAGGCCACAACAACCGTCCCTGCCTCAAACCCGGAACCGTCAGAAAAGAAGACCTGATATCCCTTTCCCTTCCTGTCGATCGAGACGGCGCGGTATCCCGTCCTCACCCGGTCTCCCAGCTTTGTCTTAAGGGCATCCACCACCTCGGCCATCCCGTCATAAAAAGAGGTCAGGACCCCACCGGGGCCTGCCCCGACCTTTTCGCCGGAACCGGCCTTTTTCTTTGCCCTCTGGAGCGCGAACATGCCCCTGACCAGGCCGCCATAATTCTTTTCAAGGTCGTAGACCTTCGGGAAGCAGGCCCTCAGGCTCAGGGTCTCGGGGTTCCCCGCGTATATGCCCGAGGCCATGGGGTCGATGAGCTTTTCATAGGCCTCCTGTCCGAGCCTCCTCTTTGCAAAGGCTGCAAGGGTCTCTTCCTCCTGGGCATTCCCCGGTATAAACGGCTCTGCCATGACCCTGAGCCTGCCGGGGAGACTGAGGAGCCCGGAAGTAAAAAAAGAAGGAGGAGACTCAGGGAGCCGCTGAAGCCTGCTGTCGGAGAATATGAACCTTTTCCTCGAGGCGTCGTTGCTTCTGAGCGGCTTCAGCCCGACCTTCCCTGCAAGCTCAAGCGTCTTCGGCCGGTTGTCGAGAAAACCGTTCACTCCGCCTTCGCAGAGAAAGCCCTGCGTCTTGTCGGTCCATATCTTGCCGCCGAGCCTTTGCTCGGATTCAAAGACCGTGATATCCGCAGAAGGGTCCCTCTCCAGAAGGAAATACGCCAGGGAGAGGCCGGAGATGCCTCCGCCGATGATACCTATATTATCCATTTTGCCTTTCGTGCCCCCTCACATGCTATATCAGCGAGGGCCGATATGAACAGGGGTGTTGTATTGAGTGATTCCGTCCGTTTCAGGACCATGCCGAGTCCCTCGGCCATGTTTTTATATAATATATCAATCTCGAAGAGAGTTTCTATATGGTCCGAGACAAAGCTCACCGGGACGACGAGCAGGTTCCTGACCCCCCTGGCCGCGAGGGTATGGAGCATCTCATCGGTCGACGGCTCGAGCCATTTCACCGGACCGCTCTTGGACTGATACGAAAGGTCGTATGGTATACGTATCCTCTGCGCAATTGCAGAGATGGTGGCCGTTATATGCCTGACATACGGGTCCCCATCCTCTATGAATTTCTGCGGCAGGCTGTGGGCGCTGAAAAGAAGATGGACGCCGGCGTCAGAGGGGAATGCCGCAATACCGTCCCTTATCTTTTCGGCAAGCGCGTCGATATATCCGGGATGATCATACCACGACGATATCGGCAGAACCTCAAGCGGCAGGCCCCCGGCAACCTCGTTGAGCTTAGAGACGGAGGACCCGGTCGTTGCAACGGAATAATGGGGGTACAGGGTCAGGGCAATGACCTTGCGAATGCCTTCGTCATATATCCGGGGAACGACCTCCTCGGTCAGCGGATGCCAGTACCTCATGCAGACAAAGGTCCTGAACTCCCCGGTCAGGCTGCCTGCCTGCTGCCGCCTGAGCAGCTCCGCCTCAAGGGCCTCTGCCTGAGCAGCGGTTATCTCACGTATGGGCGACTTCCCGCCTATCAGCTCGTAATATGACTCTGTCTTCTTATGTCTCAGGGTCGAGATCAGGTGCGCCAGCGGCTTCTGCATGAAGGACGGCCCGAGCCTGATGATCTCCCTGTCCGAAAAAAGATTATAGAGAAAAGGCCTGACCGCGGCGAGGGAATCGGGCCCGCCAAGGTTCAGCAGCAGGACACCTATCATGGCATCATGCCTTCAGCAGCTCAGGCTCGGTATGCGGAATGAAGATCGCACCCTGAAGGATGTTCATGAGCTCTGAGTCCTCGTTCATCTCCCGGTAGGTGACGCGGGAGGACAGGAGGCTGACCTCCTCGAGCAGGCCCCGGTCAAGCAGCACCATCCCGGCGCCTCCCAGGGAGGAATTCCCGAGCAGGACAAGCCGCTCCCGAGGGATATCCGGAAGCATGCCGATCTTTATGGCGCTTTCAGGATTGATGCCGCAGCCCAGCGCCCCGCTTACCAGCACTTTTTTTATGTCCCTGAAGGCAAGCCCGACCGATCTGACAAAAACATAGAGAAAGGAGAACATGGCCGCCTTTGAGACCAGAAAGTTCCTGATCTCGGGCTCGGTGATGAACAATTCCTTATCACCTGCCCGATGCAGGGCAAGGGCCCTGACCCCGTCACGCGAGACCACCCTGTGCGCCTGATCAGTGAAGCGGCCGGTCTGGTCTATGAGGCCTGCAGAAAACATCTCTGAAACAAGATCGATAAGCCCTGACCCGCATATTCCGGCAGGTTCGAGGCCGTCTATCACCCCTACGGTTATTTCCCCGGATACCGGATCGATCCGCACCGAATTGATGGTCCCGGGCTCGGCCTTTCTGCCGATCGCTGCAACACCGCCTTCAAGCGCAGGCCCGGCAGCCCCGGCCCCGGTCATGATCCAGTCTTTGCAGCCGAGGGTCACCTCGACGTTCGTGCCGACGTCGACGAACAAAACAGGGCTCTCCTCCCTGTTGATGCCGCCGAAGATGATACCGCTTATGATGTCGCCCCCGACATAGCTCCCGGCGTTCGGAAAGGTATAGACCACGGCCCGGCTGTTGATCACCAGGCCCGCCTCCCCTGCGCTCAGAAAGACCGGGCTGTTGCTCACCGGGGTATAGGGGCTGAGGGGGATATTCCCGACCTCAAGTCCCAGAAAAAAATGCGTCATGATCGTGTTGCCTGCCACGGTCATTGCGTAGATCGTCCTGTCAGAGATACTGTTCTTCCTGCAGATCGTCCTGATCAGGCTGTTCATGCCGATCTTCAGGGCCGCTGCAAGGGGATCGAACTCACCGGTCATAGCCCGCTGGACCCTCGTCAGCACATCACTGCCGAAGCTCACCTGGGGGTTCACCTCATCGAGTTCATCGAGTTTCTCCCCGGTCGCGAGGTCGTAGAGGGCACAGGCTATATTCGTCGAGCCAAGGTCCATGGCAAGACCATACACCGCTTCCGGCCCTATATCGAGGAGCCTGAACCCGCGGGCCTGAGGGGCAATGACAAGGCTGACCTCAAACCCGCTGCTGCGGAGCTCCGCAGGCAATCTCCTCATGAGTTCCAGCGGGACCGTTACATCATCATAGCCAACAGCCTTCAGAGCATGGAACAGCCTGTCAACGTCGGCTGTCTTGTCAGCCGGGGAAGGCAGCTTCAGCTTCAGCCTGACCAGCTCTGCCAGAGGGCTAGGACTCATACATGACCTTGCCCATGTCCGTCGTATCATAGCCTCCGAGGGACTCGACCATCTGCCTGAATTCAGCATTCTCCCTGATGGTCCTGAGAAGGGCTGCGATCTTCGGGTCTGACAGATATTCGGCAGGCAGCGCAAGGTCATACCGCTCCTTTGCAACCGCAATAAAATCAAGGTCGAGCGCCCGCGCCGCGGCAAGGATACCGAGGCCGGTATCGGCAAGGCCGGTCAGTACTGCGGACGCAACACCCATATGCGTATATTCCTCACGCTCATAGCCGCGTATATCTTTCGGGTCGATCCCAAGCTCCTTCAGGTGCTTGTCCGTCAGCATCCTCGTGCCTGCGCCGCACTGTCTGTTTATAAAGACAATGTCCTTTCGCGCCAGGTCCGCAAACCCCTTTATCTGTTTGGGGTTGCCTTTCGGGACGATCAAGCCCTGCGTCCGGTAGACCAGGTTGACCAGGATGATACGCCGTCCGGCCAGGAGTCTGTTGATGAAACTGATATTATATTCCCCGGTCTCCTCGTCGAACATATGGGTCCCCGCGCAATGGGCCTCCCGCCTTTGCAGGGCGATGAGCCCTCCCAGGGAGCCGACGTGGGCTGACGAGAGGGAGAATGCGGGGTAGTTCTTCTTCAGGGTATTTGCCAGGAGATCAAGGGCATTGTCATGGCTTCCGATGCAGACGATCGTATGCTCGATCTCGTCCCGCGACCGCAGCATGTCGACGTCCACGTCGGTCCCGGCACCGAAACCCTCAGACATTGCCGGTATCCGGACAAAGCCGTCAGCCCTGACAAGCGACATGAGCACTCCGGCGCCCCGGCTCACCGGCGTCGCAATTAGGTTCTCTGCCACCCTGCCGACCTTCACCCTCAGGAACTCTTCCTGTCCGAGGGCAGAGGCGACCTGCCGGGAAAGCCTTGCCCGGATGATCTCCGGGGGAGGCGGCTCAAGCCCCTGGAGCCGGTAGACCAGCGGCTCTGCAAAGAGTTTGAAGGTGATATAGGCGGAGACAGGATAACCGGGGATGCCGAGCACCGGCCGGTTCTTCACCCAGCCGAGGATGACCGGTTTTCCGGGTTTTATATTGATGCCGTGCAGCAGCACCTCGCCGAGTTCGGATATCGCCTTTGCGGTATAGTCCTCTGAGCCCGCCGAAGACCCTGCGTTGATCACGACCAGATCGCCGGTCTCGGTCCCGCTGAGGATCGCGGCCTTTATCTTTTCAATATCGTCGGGCACCGGACGTATCCTGACCGGCTCGCCGCCCCACTCGCTGACCAGGGAGGAAAGTATACGGGAATTATATTCGATGATGTCACCCTTCTTAAGCTCTGTGCCGGGCTCAACGAGCTCAGTCCCTGTCGGTATGACCACCACCCGCGGCCGGCGTCTGACCATGACCGAGGTATGCCCCCCGGAGATGACCGCACCGATGTCCACGGGACGCATCCGGTGGTTCTCCGGCAGTATCAGCTCGGTCGCGACAATGTCCTCTCCGATCACCCGTACGTTCTGCCAGGGAGTGACCGGCTGGATGATCTCGATGGCGCTCTCCTGCCCCCTGATAAGGTTTACGTCCTCGACCATGACCACGGCATTGAAACGGTCAGGGAGGGGATCACCGGTATCAACATACAGGGCCTCCTCACCAAGGGCCAGCCGTTTGGGAGAGAGCTCTGAGGCGCCGAAGGTGTCCATGAATCTCACGGCATACCCGTCCATTGCCGCTGCGTGATAGAACGGCGAGGAGAGCCTGGCAATGACTGCAGCGGCGGTGACCCTGCCGAGGGCCTCTTCCAGCGGGACCTGCTCGCCTTCAAGCGGTCCTGAGCCTGATGTCCCGAGCCGGGCAGACCAGAGCTCCAGGGCCTTTTCAAGCGGGGTGTTCTCCAGGTAGATGCCTTTTCTCATTGTTACCTCCGGATGGTCTGAAACAGATGCTGGCGATGAAAAGATCTCATGCTGCCCGACAGGTCCTACATCTCGTTCTTGAGCTCTGCCCCTGAGGCGGTCTCGGTGCGGTTTCTCCCGTTCTGCTTGGCGCGGTAGAGCGCTATGTCGGCACAACGGATCAGCTTATCCTCGTTCCTGATATTTTCGTCAGGCATTCCGGCGATCCCCAGGCTGGCCGTAATACTGCCGGTTATCTCGGGAAAGGTAAATGCGGCGATCGACTCCCTCATGCGTTCGGCAACGACCCTGGCGCTGACGATGTCCGTACTCGGCAGTATGACCATGAACTCCTCACCCCCGAAGCGCGAGGCCGTATCGATCTCGCGGACGCTCTTGGTTATCAGGGTGGAGACCTCTTTCAGGACAGCATCCCCGGCGCTATGGCCGTAATTGTCGTTTATCCTCTTGAAAAGGTCTATATCAAGCATGATGAGGGAAAACGGGGTCTTATAACGTTTGGCCCGTTCGAACTCACCGGAGAGGGTGTCCTGAAACTTTCTGCGGTTGTAAAGACCGGTCAGGGCGTCGGTGATCGCCATATAATTGACCTTGTCGAGGAGTTCCTCCAGCTGCTTGTTCTTCTGCCTGAGCTCGTCCTGAAGGGACTTTGTCCTGAGTGAGGCGTAGATCCGGGCGTTCAGCTCAAGCTCGTTATAGGGCTTCGGGAGATAATCATCCGCCCCGATATGCAGACCGGAGATCTTATCAGAGAGGTCCTTTTTGACGGTGAGCATGATGACCGGTATGCTCTTGGCCGATTCGTCGAGCTTAAGCCATCTGCAGACCTCATACCCGTCAAGTCCGGGCAGGATCAGGTCAAGGAGTATGATGTCGGGCTTTGAGGACTTGACAAGCTTGATCGCATTGATCCCGTCCTGGGCCCAGAGGACCTCATAACCGGTCTGCTGCAGGATCGCTTCGGTCTCACGGGCCTGTATCGGATCATCTTCAACAAGTAAAACCCTGGCCTTTGACAATACATTCCTCCTGAATTGCCCTTAAAATAACATGTTCACTACTTATATTCAAGCCCTTCATCCCGCACGGGGACGGTCAGCAGCGTCAGAGGCTGCTTGCAACGATCCTGCCTGTTTCATCAGAGACAAGGTGACAGTAGACAAGAAGTTTTTTCTTTTCAAGTCCGGCCTCGGCGCGTGCCTTCGCCTTATTGCATATCTTTCTCAGGATCTCGAACCTCTTGCCATAGTACAGCCAGGGGAAAAGGTCGTTGATGTCCGCGGAACGGAACGGGGAGAGTTCGGCCTCGCCAATGCCGGTCTTTTTCAACAGGGCAAGCACGTCGTGGAGCAGCGGCCGCCGGGATGTCCAGAGCGCGACCCTGAGCATGGTCTCCCAGCCCGCGGCAACATGCAGCTTGGCAAGGTCTCCGGTCACAAAGGAGGCAAGGGACTGCACAATGTCCGGGCCTGCGGGAAAATAATGCGAGTCGGCAAGCTGAAAGAGTTCCTTATGGGATGCCTCTGCCGCCTTACCCTCGTAAATGACTATCTCATTGGCTCCTTCAGAGACTGCCCTGCAGGCCGGGGTTTCCACTGTCTTACGCTCCCCTGCGCATCAGGCTACCTGACCGTGAGAAAGGCGATCGACTCGATATGGAACGTGTTGGGGAAAAAATCGATCTGCCTTACGGACCGTATGTCATATTTTGCGGTCAGTTTCTTGAGGTCACGCGCAAGGGTCGCGGGATTGCATGATATGTAGACCAGGGAATCCGGAGGGGTCTCAAGGAGCTTTTTGACAACATCGCCGGTCAGTCCGGGCCGGGGAGGATCAAGGACGATGATATCATACTTCCTGCCGATCTTGAATTTCTCGGCAGAGGACCTAACCATCTTGCAGTGCTTGAGCTCATTGAGCCGGACATTGCGTATGCCGTCATCGACCGCATGCGGATTTTCCTCGACAGCGGTCACCTCGCCGGCCTGCCGGGCAAGCGGCAGGGCGAAATTGCCTGCCCCTGCATACAGATCAAGGACACGTTTTCCGCTTAACGGCATTAGCTCGCTGACCATGAAGTCGACCACGCTCCTGTTGAGCTCCCAGTGCGCCTGGAAAAAGCTCCAGGGTGAGACCGTGTAGCTCATCCCGTTGAGGTCAAAGGATGTGCTCCCCGACCCTGCAACGATCGTCTTGTCAAAGGCGACCCCGCTGAAACCGGCCTCCAGGAAGGCATTGAAGGACCCGGCGGTATAGTCCCTTCCCCGCAGCAGGACCACCGGAAGGTCCCCGGAGGCGATATGTATCTCGCTGAGCCCCCTGGTCTCACACTGCTTTTTTATCTTTTCTGTCAGGAGGTTGATGCTCTCATCCATGAGGGGGCAGGCGTCGAACGTCACCACGTCACGGCTCGCCTCCCTGAAAAATCCCATGTCGCCGGCAGGCCCGACCTTGAACTGAGCCCTTCGCCGGTAATGCCACTGTTCGCCGGTCAGCGCCGGACCCGGGGCAATATCGATGCCGCCGATCCTCGTGAGGGAGTCAAGGAGTATCTCATCCTTCATCGCGGTCTGCTTTTCATAGGCGATGAACTGCAGCTGGCAGCCGCCGCAGACGCCGAAAACAGGGCAGGGGGGTTCTACCCGGTGCTCCGACGCTTCGACGACCGAGACGACCCGTGCCGTGCTGTAGTCCCGCTTCTTTTCGACGATCTCGACCTCCACCACCTCACCCGGGACAGCGCCCTTGATCAGGATGACCTTTTCATCCCGGGCGATCGTATAGCCCCCGTAGGCAGGTGATACGGCCTTCAGCACCACTCCCATTATTCCTGCCCGATCAGCTTCCTGATGGTCGCCTTCAGCTCTGTCAGATCGGACGTCTTGACAATATACGCCTCTGACGCCCATACTGAAAAATCATCCCGGTAGTCAAAGGCAGTGGACATGATGACCGGCATCCTCGGCCGTTTCTCCTTCATCTGCCTCAGGAGCTTTATCCCATCCGTATCAGGGAGCTGGATATCGAGGGTGACCAGGTCAGGTTTTTCCTGCTCGAACCGCTCCATCGCCTCTGTCCCGTTTGCGGCCATCACGACCGTATACCCCTCCTCTTCGAGCTCCTCCTTATAAAGTCGTGCTATGTTCAGATCATCGTCAACAACAAGAATCTTCATATTAAACCTCCTTCCTTGGTATCAGTATCCTGAATAAACTCCCCTTGCCCGGTTCACTTTCGACCTCGATCTGCCCGTTATGCTCCTGAACGATCCGGTGCGTGATCGCAAGCCCCAGGCCCGTGCCGGAGGCCTTGGTCGTAAAGAACGGGTTGAAGATGGAGGACAGGTCTTCCCCGGCAATACCCTTGCCGGTGTCCCTGACCTCAAGCACCCCATGAGCGTCCCGCACATAGGTCTTGACGGAGATCGACCCGGCGCCGGAGAGTGACTGTATCGCGTTGGTGATGATGTTCATGATGGCCTCCTGCACCCTGTTAACGTCCACATAGACCTCGACGTCCGGGGCATAGTCCCTGGTGATGGTGATGCCCCTGTCCTCGGTGTCCGGCTTCATGACCGTTATAATATCATCAATGATCGTATTAAGGCTTACCACCTGCTTCGACAGCCGCACCTCCTTCACGAACCCGAGGATCTCGCGGAGTATATGCTCAAGCCTTGAGACCTCCTTGACGATGATGCCGGCATATTCCTTCAGGTTCCCGTCCAGCTTCTTTTCAAGCCGCTTCGCGAAGCCGCCGACCGAGACCAGGGGGTTTCTGATCTCGTGGGCGACCTTTGCCGCCACCTCACCCAGCGCCGCCATCTTTTGCGTCATGGCCAGTTTTTCCTGGAGGTTCTTCAGCTCGGTGATGTCCCTGACAACATGGACGGACCCGATGAACTCATTATTAAGGTCAAAGATGGGCGAACTCGACGTGAGGAACGTCCCTCCCAGATGCGGGTCCTCCAGCTCTTCTATGTACGCCTTCTTCGTGAGGACGGTCTTATGATGCGGGCATTTTACATACGGCCCTTCAGTGCCGTGAAAGACCTCATAGCATTTCCTGCCGATGATCTCGGACGCCGGAAGCCCGATCTTGTTGCAGACCGCCTTATTGACGCTCTGGATGACATAATCGCTGTTATTGAAATAGACCATGTCGGACATGGACTCGAAGATGTTCTCAAGCTGCTGTTCGGCCAGTTTGACCTGTTCGAAGAGGCGGGCGTTCTCGATGGCCGAGGCGACGTGGTTCGAAAAACTGGTCAGGAACTTCATGTCCTCTTCCGATATCTCCTTGCGGTTGAAGTAATTATCCACCCAGATGATGCCGATCACCTTGTCCCGCGAAATGAGGGGCACGATCGCGTAGGCAGGGGTCCCGAGCTGCTGGATCAGTATGGTATCTGAGAGCGGCTCTGTTTTGACGTCCCTGATATTGAAGTAGTGTTTTTCCTTCACGGCCCTCGCCAGCATGCTGTCCTCATCAAGCGGCACTTCGATCCCCATGGTCAGCCGGTCCAGGAAAGAGTTCTTTTCGAGCGGATTCGTCATGACCTCCTGCATGATCTGGTCCATGGACTTGCGCTGCAGGGAGAGGTCATCCCAGATCTTCCAGGCCTCCTCAGGGCTCGCAGGCCCCACGCCCATGGCCCCTTTCAGGACGTTCTTGTTCTCGTCCACCAGGAAGAGTATCGCCCGGTTGAAACCCATGCCGTCGCTCATGGTCACCGCAACGAGGACCATCCGGAGGAGCTTGTCGAGCTCGAGGGTCCCGCGCATCGCCGAGCTTATGAAAAAGAGGCGTGAGAGTTCCTGGCTTCTGCGGATCAGCTCTTTTTCGACGCTCTTCTTCTCCGAAACGTCCCGGGATATGCTGCTAACCCCTATCACCTCTCCGGCAGCGTCCTTGACCGGGGACAGGGTGAGGTTGACCTCGATGACCGCACCGTCCTTCTTCTTCCGGAAGGTCTCAATGTCCTTCAGCAGTTCGCCTTTCTTTATCCGCGCTATATGTTCCTTCTCCTTTTCCAGGAGAAAATCAGGGACGTACGGCATGAAACTGCCGAGGACCTCCTGCTCACTGAAGCCGAAGGTCCTTTCGGCCCCCTGGTTCCAGGAAATGACCTTGCCCTCGACATCCGTCGACACGATCGCATCGGCAGAGTTGTCGATGATGCTTTCGAGATATTCCTTGGTCTGAATCACCTCCCGGTAAAGGCTCAGCGTCTCCTCCTGGTACAGCACCCGCTCGGTGATGTCCTGGATGAACACAACGCATTCACTGACCTGACCTGTCCCGCTCCTGACCGGATACGAGGTCAGTTCCGCATAGTTCATGCCGCGCGACTGCATGATCGTATTGATCTCACCGGTCTCAAAGGTCACCTTGGCCGCACAGTGGGGACAGATGCCTGCCTTGTCATGAAATATCTCGATGCTGCTCCTGCCGATCAGTTCGTCGCTGCCTATGCTTACCCAGTCCTCAACATGCCTGTTCGCCGAGAGTATGCCGTAGTCCTGACCGAGAGATATGATACCCCCCTGCACACTGTCAAAGAGGATGTCGAGCCTCTTCTTGGCATCGGTCGCGCTGCGCTCCCTGCTCACCTCATTTTCATAGAGCTTTGCCTTGTCGATGGCGATGGCCGTTATATTGGCAAAACCCTCAGCGGTATTGAGGTCATCCAGATCAAAGGGCCGCAGGTCTCCCTTTTCATCGACCTTGTCGTAAAGACCGAGGGTCCCGATCACCGTCTCCCCGAGTTTGAGCGGCACACAGACCACGCTGTTCACCGCAAGTTTCGGGACCCGCATCTCCGGCGGCATCTTCGCCACGTCCTCAACGAGGAGGGATGTCCCCTTCTGAGCCACCCAGCCGGCTATCCCGTCGCCGAGAGAAAGCTCCATCTCATCCTCGATGCCCGGAGGAAGACCGGCAGAGGCCTTGATCCTGAGCTTGTCACCCTCGAGCAGGCGGATGATGCAGCCCCGTGACGACAACATCCGCGTGATGCCCTCGGCCGTTCTCATGAGCAGTTCTCTCTGTTCAAGGACAGAGGTCACCGCCCTGGTCAGTTCATACAGCATGGTCAGCTTCTGGAGCTGTTTTCTTGTGGAGAGATAGAGCTCGGCGTTTATGGCCGCAGAACCGATCGTACGGGAGACGATCGTCAGGACATTGATGACATCCTGCGGAAAACTGCAGGGGGTCCTGCTCCCGATGACCAGCATGCCATGACAGGCACTCTCCCTGATGACCGGAACAGCCAGGACCGACCTGAAGCGGTCCCTGAACTGCAGGTCGCGCTCAGGATAATTGGCGGTATCGTCAATGATCACCGGCCGGAGCGTTGTCACCACCCCGGAGGCAACAGGATCAGCATACGGGAGGCCGGCATCCGGGACCTCACCCCCGTCACTGTATGAGGCTTCAAGGACAAAGAGGGAGCGTTCCGGAAGGTAGGTGTAGATCAGGCAGGCATTATATTTCAGCTTCTGCGAAATGGTCCCGGCGACCAGGCTGAGCGCGTCCTTCAGGTCAAGGCTCGTCCCCGCCACCCGCGTCACGTCGAGCAGGAGCTCAGACTCGGCAAGCCGCTGCTCTGTCTTAAGGGTCGAACCTTCGAGCTCGGCCGCCATCGCATTGAACCCGGCCGAAATGGTGCCGAACTCATCGGCGCGGCCGATCGGTATCCGGTGATCGAACTCACCCCTGCCGATCTTTTCCGTTGCGGTCAGAAGCTCATTGAACGGCGCCGTTATGGCCCTGCGGATGAGCAGGATCAGATAGATCGAGACGAGGGCGCTGAAGGCGATCAGGGAAATAAGATAGTAGATCATCTCCCTCTCGATGTCAGTGCCCTGCCTGATGACCAGCAGAACCTTGTCGACCGAGTGCTCCTGCATTTCGTCGATCCTGGTTATGAGACTGAGGCCCTCGGTGTCCAGGAGGCGTTTTGCGTCCAGGAATTTGGAAGGTTCCACAGGCTGCCGCAGCCCCATGATATATTTTGCATGCACGAGGAACTTCTGGTAATCCTTCTCAAGGGCCTCTATCTCCCTGTCCCCCCCGAACACCCTGAAGAGGACCGCAAAATTATTGCGGATCTCCGCGAGCTTTTTGGCATATTCTTTTTTGAACCGGGCATCCCCGGTCATGCCCCAGTTCTTGGCCGCATCCATGAGGTCGGCCACGTTGCGGTCCAGGTCATTGAAGAGCTTATTTTCCTGGCTTATGGTCTGCAGGGAGCGCATACTGCCGCTCATCCGTTCGAAGATCAGGATGGTGCCGCCGGCAAGAATCGCCACCACGACCAGGAAGAACGAGAGCATATAGGATAGCTTTGCCCGCAGGCTCATCGGCTGACCTTCGTGCGGGCCTTGGCATAGAGCAGGGCATATCTGTCGGTGGCAGCGTCCCATGAAAAATCAGCCGTCATGGCGCGCTGCATAAGCCCCCTGAACCTCTCGTGGTCGGCAAAGGCCCTCAGGCCCCTGCCGGCAGCGCCGGCCATCGCCCGCACCGAGTAGTCCGAAAAAAGGAACCCGGTCCCCAGGCCCGGCGCATGATCATCGTCGGTTATCGTGTCGGTCAGCCCCCCTGTCCTGCGTGCCACCGGGATGGCCCCGTATCTGAGCGCGATCAGCTGACCGAGTCCGCAGGGCTCGTATTTCGACGGCATCAGGAAGAAATCAGCGCCCGCATAGATCAGACGTGCGAAGCGTTCTTCAAACCCTATCCGCACCGATACACGGCCCGGATATTGTTCAGAAAGACCGGACAGCAGGTCCTGGTAATATGCCTCGCCCTTCCCGAGCAGAACAACCTGGAACCCCTTTGCGAGCAGTTCAGGCAGACCGTCTGCGATCAGATCAAAACCCTTCTGTGCGGCCAGTCTGCCGACGATCCCGATGACAGGACTGCCGTCATTTCCGAGGCCCGCCTCCTTTAAGAGCATCTGCCTGCAGGCTTTTCTTCCTTCAAGGTCATCCTGGTCGTACTGGGCCGGCAGGAGCCTGTCCCGGCCCGGATCATATTCGTCGTAGTCAATGCCGTTGATGATCCCGTAAAGGTCCTTCTTCCTCTGCCTCAGCAGGTCATCGAGCCCGAACCCGTTTTCGGGCCGCAGTATCTCGCGGGCATAGGTCTCGCTCACGGTATTCAGCACGTCGGCGTAATTGAGCCCGGCCTTCAGATAATTGAGCATATCGTGGAACTCCATCTTATCGATCGTAAAATGCTCCCATCCAAGGCCGGTGTCCCTGATATCTGTCTTGGGGAAAAGCCCCTGATACCCGAGGTTATGTATGGTCAGGACCGAAGCGGTCCCGGCAAGGCCGGTCTTCTTCCGGTAAAGGTCCTTCAGGAAAAGCGGCACGAGACCGGTCTGCCAGTCGTTGCAGTGGATCACGTCCGGCCTTATATTCAGGGCCAGGCAGGTCTCAAGCACCGCCCTCGAAAAAAAAGCGAACCGCAGGGCATTGTCCGTGTAATCGCCCCGGGCAGTTCCATAGAGTTCGGGCCTGTCGTAGAGCTCATCACAGGAAATAAAATAGGCAGCGGGGCAGGAGGTCTTGTCCGTGCTCCATATCCCGGCAGAGACCCGGCGGATCCCCATCTGAAGCGTAAAGGATTTCCCTGTGGGGTGCAGCCTGAACCCTTCCCTGACCGCCCGGTAGAGCGGCAGGACCAGGGATGCCCTTTCGCCCCGGGCCCGGAACTCCCTGAGCAGCGCCCCGGCAACATCAGCAAGCCCTCCTGTTTTGACATACGGAACCGCCTCAGGAGATGCTATGATGATACGCATGGCAATGGCCCCTATATCTTTGCTTCCCGCATGAACTTGGCAGACTCCTCCGGCGGGGTGGGATTGATATAAAAGCCGGACCCCCATTCAAACCCCGCGATCTTGGTAAGCTTCGGCACCAGCTCAATATGCCAGTGGTAATATTCGTTCACCTCGTCATAGAACGGCGAGGTATGCAGGACAAAATTGTAGGGAGGGGTATCCAGGATCCTGTCCATCTGGCGCAGGATCCTCTGCAGCACCTCTGCCAGGTCGGCAAAGCTCTTATCATGGGGGCTGAAGAGAGACGAATGCTTTTTTGGCAGGATCCAGGTCTCAAAGGGCGCCCGGGGCGCAAACGGCGCAACGGCCACGTACTTTTCGTTCTCGTAGATGATCCTCTTGCCGTCCTCAAGCTCCTGGTTGATCACATCACAGAAGATGCAGCGCTCCTTGAACTCGTAATGGCGCCGTGCTGAATCAAGTTCCTCCCTGACCAGTTTGGGCACGATCGGCAGGGCGATCAGCTGCGTATGCGTATGTTCAAGCGAGGCGCCGGCGACCTCTCCCTCATTCTTGAATACCAGGACGTATTTAAAGCGCTGGTCTTTTTTGAGGTCGGTGAGCCGGAGATAGGCTGCCCAGAGCACATCCTCGACCGCCTTCTGGGTCATGGTTGCCAGGGAGAGGTTGTGATCAGGCGTCTCGACGATGACCTCATGGGCGCCGATCCCGTTCATCTTGTCGAATATGCCCTCGCCGGTCTTGCCGAGGTCCCCGTAGATCTGCAGGGCAGGGAACTTGTTCGGCATGACCCTGAGCGTCCAGTCAGGGGCATTGGCCTGGGACCCGACCGGCCTGAAGGCCATGATCTCGGGCGGTGTGGTATATTCGTTGCCCTGGCAGAAAGGACAGAAGCCGCCCTTTTTCCTCTGCGACGCGGATATGAAATCGGTTGGCCGCTTGCCGCGCTCCACCGATATGATCACCCACCGGCCGACGATGGGGTCTTTTCTTAGTTCAGGCATGTATCCTCCATAGGGAGCAGGAGGAGAGGCATGACGCACCAGTCCCCCTGTTTCCAGTCATCTTTAATTGCGGATATTATATCACAATAGTCTGGAATTGCTCATGAGGCATGAGGACAAACGGACATGCTCACGGACATGCTCAATGACCGGTCTGCTGCCAGGGAAGACGGAAGGTATGGGGAAAGGACCTGTTACGCAACACTCAGGCAGTCAGACCGCCAGATACAGTCTCCCTGGTTGCATTCGCCGGAGCGGGCCGAGCCAAAACAGTCAAAGTTGCCTTCGGCCGTCTGTATGGCCCGGATGATCTCATCCTTTTTCATCTTGCCTGCCTTCACGCCCTTTTCCTTTGCCATGTCCTTGATCTCTTTCAGGGTCATACTCTTTCCTCCTCAATAGATACTATTGAAATCCATGCTCAAACATATCTCACAACATTCCTTATTGCAAGAAAATAATTTATGGGAACGATCAGTTGCGATCCTTTGATACTCTATCCCGGCTTGCCAACCCTGCCTGAATGGTTTACATTATCAGAAATGATACCGGGCAGAACATGCACAGAGGAAAGAAACAGGGTATGAAGACCGGCCTGATTGCGCGCATTTTGCTGGCCCTGTTCTGCCTGGCCCTGTTCCCGGCAAACGTTCTTTCAACGGTCGAATATTCCCGCCAGACTGACAGGCCCTGCAGCAGCTGTCACCGGGACCCCTCGGGAGGCGGTTTCCTGACACAGAACGGCGAGGCATACCGCGATGACCTCAGGATCAGGGGAGAATACCGGATGCTCTCACCCCTGCAGCGCGTCATCCGGTTCATCATCGGCTACCTTCATATGATCACCGCCATAGCGTGGTTCGGGACCATACTTTATGTCCATCTCGTTCTTAAACCGGCCTATGCTGCCGGCGGCCTCCCCCGGGGGGAACTGCGCCTGGGCTGGATCTCGATAGGCGTCATGGCGGTCACCGGGACCCTCCTTTCTATATCACGCGTCCCGAGCTGGCATATGCTCTTTCATACCCGCTTCGGCATCCTGCTTTTCATCAAGATCCTGCTCTTCCTGATCATGGTCTCGACGGCCGTATTTGTCACCTTTGTTGTGGGGCCGCGGCTGAGGAGAAAAAGGGAGGCGGCCCCGCCAGGAACGGCCGGGGAGATGACCCCTGCCCGGCTTTCTGAATGCGACGGCAAAGAGGGGCATCCCGCATATATTGCGTACAAAGGCACTGTCTACGATGTATCGGACAGCAGGCTCTGGCCTGAGGGCATCCACCTGAGACGGCATCATGCGGGGACAGACCTCACCGATATCCTGAAGGACGCTCCGCATGGTGAAGAAAAACTTCTCACACTGCCGGTCGCCGGGAGGCTGCTGGCTGAAAAAGAGATGCCGAAGCCGCCGCACCTGGCCGTATTTTATTTCTTCGCCTATATGAACCTGGTCATCATCCTCGGCGTGGTCTTTGTCATCTCTCTGTGGCGCTGGTGGTGATCGTCCCATGACAGGCAGGCATAACAAAAGAGAACCCCTGCCGGCTGAGCGGCATGATACCATCCGGCATGAGATCATGCATGAGCTCGGCGGCATCAGTCTGTCGGCGCGTGAGATCTCTGAAAAGGTCGGGATATCTGAGAAGGCGGTAGCTGACCATCTCGAACATATCCACCGGTCCCTTGCCGGGAGCACGGGAAAGCTGCTGGTCACCCCTGCCGCGTGCATCGCCTGCGGCTTCGTCTTTCGCAAGAGGGAGAGACTGAAAAAACCGGGCAGGTGTCCGGTCTGCCACAGCGAGCATATTCAGGACCCCCTGTATTCGATCATCCCCCGCTAGTCCCGATGGGCGGGGATGGAGACATGACCGACCGGACATCCTGAAGAAATCTCTTGTAACGTCCCTCTTTTTTTGGTATCGTTTGTGGGGAGCAGGTGATGAGGAGAATAATACCTCCAGCCCCGTGCTCATAGAGGAGGAGAGTGAGTCGTGTCAGATATTGAGATCGACGGCCTGACGCTGATCAGCGGGATCGAGAAGATCCAGGAGAGTTTTCTCTTTAAGGGGCTTTCATACGAAGAGACCCGGCAATTGGCCGGCATCTGCATCCTCACCACCGTGGACGACGCCACCGTCATCATCGAGGAGCACTCCCTGGGGCAGGACCTTTACCTGGTCGTCAGGGGAGAGGTGACGGTCTACACGGGTGAGGGCGACAATAAAAATATCCTGGCGACCCTCAAGCCCGGTGACATATTCGGCGAGATGTCGCTGATAGACGACCTGCTTACCTCGGCCAGCGTGGCCAGCAGGGGGGAGACCACCCTCCTGAAGGTCTCAAAGAGAGACCTTGAAGGCCTCATGGAATACAACGACCGGCTTGCCGCCAAGGTCTACCGGTCATTCTGCATGGCCCTGTCCAGACGCCTGCGTGAGGCGAATGAAAGACTTGAAGGAGCGGACCCTCATGGATGAGCGCAGCCTGCAGCAGATCCTCGCTGCCGGGGTCAAATACGGGGCAAGCGATGTGCATTTCAAGGCCGGCATGGCCCCTCTTCTGCGTGTCTCAAAAGACCTTAACTGGATAAAGGCGCCCCAGCTGAGCCCTGAGGACACCGAGGTGATCGCGCAGATACTGCTTGCCCGCTCACCTCACCGGGAAGATTCGACAAAACCTGAGATCGACACCTCATACGAGATCCCCGATGTCGGGCGGTTCAGGGTGAACATCTTCCGCCAGATGGGACGCTATGCCATCATCATGAGGGTGATCCCGCTGAAAGCCCCCTCTTTCGACAACCTTATCCTTCCCCCTTCGATACAGCAGATCGCTGAGTTCGAACGCGGCCTGGTACTGGTGGCCGGGGCAACCGGCAGCGGTAAATCCTCAACGCTTGCCGCAATCATCAACCGGATAAATGAGACCCGTAAATGCCATATCGTCACCATCGAGGACCCGGTGGAATTCATACACCGCGACCTCAAGAGCTCGATCACCCAGCGGGAGATCGGCCTCGACACCCCGAACTTCGCCTCTGCGCTCAGGGCCACCCTGAGGCAGGACCCGGATGTCGTGCTGGTGGGCGAGATGCGCGATTACGAGACGATCGACATCGCCATCAAGGCGGCAGAGACCGGCCACCTTGTCTTTTCGACGGTCCATACCACCGACACCGCCAAGACCATTAACCGCCTCATGAGCGTCTTCCCTTCAGAGGAGCAGAATGCGGTGCGGTTCAGGCTGTCGGAATCCCTTATGGCGGTGGTCGCGCAGAGACTGCTGCCGCGGCAGGACTCAAAAGGCATGATCGCGGCCTGCGAGATCATGATCAATACCCTCTCGATAAAGGAATGCATCATCAACCCCGAAAAGCTCGGCATGATCAACGACTTCATCTCCAAGGGCAGGGAACTGCTCGGCACCCAGACCTTCGACCAGCACCTGTCCGAACTTTTCAAAGACGGGAAGATAACGCTCGATACGGCCAAGTCCGCCGCCACCAACCCCAGCGACCTGGAACGCTCGCTCCATTGCGATTAGCGGCTAAAAAAGATCCCCGATATTATTATCCCGAATTACACCGCGGCGGTATATCACCCCTGTACGCGGAGTTATACCGCTCGCAAACACCAGAATCGCGCCAATTAACGCAAAGATCGGTTAAAAATCGATGCCATCCTGTCTTTCTCATAAATATACTGTCCCAAACCCCGCCGCGGGATAAAAAAAGATGTTATACGTCTCAAGTCACACTCACGGCGACACTATGACAACCCAAAGTCCATTCATCTGGCACGAGCTAGTCACTCAAGACCAGAAAAGAAGCGGAGCATTCTTCAGTCAGCTTTTTGGCTGGACGCGCAAGGAAGTCGATGCCGGGAAGTTCGGTACGTACACGTTGTTTCAGAAGGAAGGCCAGGATGTTGCGGGAATGATGAATCCAACACCGGAGACACCAAGCAGCGCGTCATTCTGGCATTCTTATATCGCAGTGGAAGACGTCGATGAATGCGCGAAACAGGCGCCTCTGCTGGGTGGAAGTGTTGTAGTACCCCCACATGAGGTTCCCGACGTTGGCCGAGTTTGCATTGTTGCAGACCCTACCGGTGCCATTGCCCACTTAATGCAGCCAATCAAACAGTGACGTATAACCCTGCGGTCGACCCCGTTCCCTTCGGTCACTGGACGCTGCGCGATGAAGCCGCGCAGCGCCGGTCACCTTGAACGTTCGGCGTAATAAAAGCATGAAAATCAAACAAAGCTTATCAATCGTTCAGCAGCGCACTTATGCCTCTATTTCGGTATTTATCAGCTTTGTTCTCATTATTCTTGTTTCATTGACATTATGTGGATGCACGGTAACTAAAAAATATGGGCCATATAGTGGTAAGGTGGTTGATTCAGAGACGAAACAACCTTTAGAAGGAGCAGCGGTTCTGATAGTTTTTCATACAGTATCGGCCACAGTCGGTGGGGCAGTATTTAAGTATGCTGATGCCGTAGAGACTGAAACTGATAAGAATGGAGAATTCAAAGTAGAATCAAAAAGAATTCTGAAGACAGGAATACTGCAGAGATGGGACGACAACGGATACGTGACAATCTTTAAACCAGGGTACGGTTGTTATCCCGAACACATAGATTCACGACCCTTGATTCTGCCAAGTGGAACAATACCTGAAAAAAACTATGTTGTATTTGAGTTGCCCAGCTTAAAAACAAAAGAGCAGAGGGAGAAATATCTTTGTGGTAGAAACTTAGCAGCTCCCTTATCAAAACAAAGACATTTGATCAGATTACTCAATCGAGAAAGAAGGGCATTGGGGTATGAAACATTTTATAGTGAAGATACAAAATGATAAGAATAATGATAAAAGTCGCCGAAATCGGGTAGCCGGGGGTAGTTAACCCCCAGCCCCCACACCACCCACCGTGCGGGTCCGCAGTGGGCGGTTCGTAGAAATTATCGGGCCTTAGCCGGATGGTGAATCTTTATCCACAATGTGCGTATGGAAGTGAGCCCCTGCTTTTCCAGGAACGTGTTCCCGAGGCCGCAATCGCGGAGGATAACGGGGTCAGCCCTTGACAGGCTGTTGAAAAACTCTCCTTAAACTTAGGCGCAGGAATTGCAATGCAAATGTCAGCCAGATTATTAAGGAGGACACATTGTTAGGAGAGACACAGCGCAAGGAGCCGATGTT
>SCQH01000035.1 GCA_004321925.1 Nitrospirota bacterium
CTGAGGTCTGCCTGGACCCCTGCCCCGCCCGAAGGGTCAGACCCTGCAATGGTAAGCGCTCTTCTCATCTCCTCGATTATAACCTGATCATATGAGCTGCTGCCAACCCTGTTCACCTGCAAGACCGGGCAACCCGGAATTAAGCATTACCCGGATCAGACCGGACCTGCCGGTTTTTTTCCTGAATGGGGAAGAAATTCTCCCAATGGTAAAGCTGAGGGCCGATAAGTTCATATAAAAGGGGTCCTTTCATCTCTGGCATGGATAATGCTACCTTAACTGTTTTTGAAGAGGCCATCTCATGGATGGGGCCTGTTTTTTGTTGACAGAATTTGTATAGAAGTATTATATTTCAAGGTATTTTGAGAAACTAAGGTAGTTTAATTTCGTTAATTCAAAAATGAAAGGAGGTGTTTAAGACAATGAAGAAGGTACTCGCATTAATGATCGCAGCAATAATGGTTCTTTCAATGGCCCTTACAATCGGTTGCCAGAAGCAGGAGGCTCCTAAGGCTCCTGAGGCCCCTAAGGCTGTTGAGGCTCCCAAGGCTCCTGAGGCTCCTGCAGCTCCGGCTGCTCCGGCAGCTCCTGCAGCTCCTGCAGCTCCCAAGGCTCCTGAGGCTCCTGCAAAGAAGTAATTAAGGGTAACAGTTTTAATAAAAGAGGGCTCGCAAGAGCCCTCTTTTATTTTGCCTTATATTTGGCTCTTTCCGGCTTGCCTGTCCCGCTAAAGGGCTATCGTGAAGACCCGTTCAGCCGGGCCCAGAAGGAACCTGCTTCTGAGGACCCTGACCACGAGGCTCTCGCCCTTCTTTTTGTACAGGAGGTGCAGCTTCAGATCATCAATGCCCTCCACCTTGACGTCATCGAGAGAGATGATGATATCCCCCTTTTTCAGCCCGGCCTTTTCAGAGATGCTGTCAGGGAGAAAGCCGGTTATCCTGACCTTGGTCCCTTCCTCTTTGAACATCACCATGAGCTTCGGGGCTTCCTGATATTTGACCGGCTCAGGGTAGAGAATAAAGTCGGCAACATCCTCTTCGGCCTCGCCTGAGCTGAGGAGAATAGCGTAATCCAGGCCGTTGCGCCGCTGCAGCCGTTTCGGGATGCCTGAGCCGAACAGCATATGCCCGCTGCCGGCAAGGACGACCACCTGCCGGCCGGGGTTCTTCAGGATGAAGTCGTTGAGATTAAGGGCCATGGCCTCGTCCCAGAGGACCTGTGCCTGATGGAAGAAATCGAAGGTCCGTTCATCGCTGCCCTGGTGCCTGAGGAAAGACTCCCTGAGGCGTGCCCGGTATGCCCTGTCCGCCAGGTCCATATCGGCCGGGACCTCACTGAGCTCATCTTTGGTGAGGGCCTGGATGCCCTCTTTCGAGACCTTCGATACGATCTCTTTGCGGATGTTCAGGGCGATGACCGGGATCTTCTGTTCGCGGGCATACAGGAGTATCTCCCGGTAGAGGTTGTAGTCAAAGCCCCAGCGTTTGAAGTATTCGGACCTCTTCAGGAACGTCCGTTCATCTGTCTTGCCGTCAATATAATCATCCAGGGCCTGCTGAAAAGGCTTCTGGAACATCTCCATGCCGATGGCTATCTTGTTGCCCCTGTTCTGCAGGGCCCTGATCACCTCGAACTGCGTGCGGTGATGCTCGAACTTGTCGTGCGTCTCGCCCACATAGATGATCTTTTTGGCGCTCACGCCCCCGATGATATCATTGAACCGGGTGAGCTTGCGGACCTCGACCCCCTCAGGTTCTTTTGAGAGAGGGCTGCGAATGCCCGGGTCCTTTTCTGTCAGGACCTTCTGTATGTTCTTTCCGTCCCTGAACGCAAGGATACTATATGTACCGTAATGGCTGATCTTCGGAAGATAGCGGCTGATGTCCGCTGAAAGGTCCCAGTCCAGGACTGCGGCGACGCCGTTCTTATTGAACGGGTTTTCCCGGGTGATCAGCTGAAGGTCAGCGTCCCGCTGCCGGAGCCTGGCGAAGAGCCTTTGGGAGAGGGCATTGTCGCTGCCCAGGATGAGGAGCGATGAGCTCCTGATATCATCATAGCTGACCTCGCTGCTCTTTTTTGCCGAAAATCCCATCTCGTTGAAAAAACCGGATGTTGCCGTCACCGGCCCGGTCTCGGTCTCCGGCAGCACGACCAGCCGTTTTGCGTCTCCAAAGAGGCGCGAGATGAGCGGCGGGGTCTCCTCATCCGAAAGTCTTCTGAAAATATCATACCCCTCATCGATGACCAGTTCGAGGGGCGACCCCTCCGCATCGATCTCGACATGATTGACCGCCTTGTCTATCTCGATGGTCTTTCTGATGCCTCCTTCTGCTGTCCTGATCAAGACCGGCAGGGACAGGGTATATGCCTTCCCCTGCTGAAGGAGATCGAAAGAGATACGGGCCTTTGACCCCCGGTAAGTCATCACGAGGTCCCGGACCTCAAGGACAGGCTGGCCTTTTTCCTCGACCCACTGTCTGAAGAACCAATCGAGCTTTTTGTTATGAACGGCTTCAAAGGCAGTGATCAGGTCCTTCCATGAGGCAGGCCGGAAAAGGTTGTCGCGGTAAAAGTTCCGGAGGCCGGCATGGAACGCCTCGTCGCCGAGGAGGCCCCTGAGCATATGGAAGACCATCGCGGCCTTATTGTACCCTATGGCCGCAGATGCCTTGTCGGTCCTGCCGGCGAACGAGGTCAGAGGGAAATCATTGTCGGGGGTCACGAAGCTCTGGTACGAACCGAGCACCTGTTTGCGGTAGGCAGCACCTGCCCCGGCCAGTTCTTTGTAACGGTGGTCAGCGAGGTACGAGGTCAGCCCCTCGGCCCAGTTGCCGCTGCTGTAGTCGACAAGGACAGAGCTGCCGAACCATTGGTGGAGGATCTCATGCCCGAGCGACGTCTCGACGATGAACGGCAGCCTGACGATATCCTGCCCCAGGAGTGTGAACGTCGGCATCGCATTCCCTGCAGGCAGCGCATGCTCGATGATAGAGAACCTTTTGTACGGGTATCTGCCCAGGAGCGTTTCATACAGGGCAAGATACTTTTTGGTGTAGTCGATATAGGTCCTGCTCATCTCCGCATCGTCGGAGAGGAAATAGGTATAAAGCCCGATGCCGTTATGGGCATCCTGGCCCACGACATATTTTCCGGCAATAAGATGCAGTGCATTGGCAGGATGCCGGAAGTCGAAGGAAAATTCCTTCTCCCCGTCCGGCATTTCCCGGACCACAACAGCATCCGCCTCTGAGATCCCTTCGAAGCCTGCCGGCAGCGTGGCAGTCAAGGAAAAGACGGCGGGTCTGCCGAGGGACGGGTACCAGCCATCGGCCAGGAATATACCGTCACTGCTTATCTGGTTGCCGCGGACAACCCCCGGGTTCCGCGATCTGTCGGTACCGGCTGCAGCTGCAAAAGAGACCTCGTACTCGACCCGCACGACATTGCCGGCATGAAAGGATTTCAGCGGGACTTCAGCTTTGGCAGTATCGAGCTCCAGGTGCATGCCGTTGAGGGTCACCGACAGCACCCTGAGGCCTGCCAGGCTGATCACGATATCCTTGCGCTCGGAAACGCTGATCGTCGAAACGCCGATCAGGGCATTGCGGGCCAGGTCAAATCTTACCCTCAGGTCATGCTGCGGCAGGGGGGGCTCGGCGAAGGCGATCGCGGGTATCAGAAGCAGGCAAAAAGGAAGCAGGGTCCTTATTAATTTATCCATGATATATTCTCCTGTTGTGGGCGTATCCTTTATTCTACTGCAAATGAGGAGGTATGAACAGGCCGGCTGCAGGGTGTGCGGTGTCTCCTCACGAACGGGTATTTTTACCTTGAATAATACTTCGTAATACTGGTAGAAATATAGAGCCGATAGATATGAGGAAAAGAGGGACGAAGGGTGACCAAAAAGGTATATCGGGGAAATGCCGGGATGCACGGACGCGCAGATACTGAAGCGATCGCCCTGCTCGTCTCGGCCGGCATAGGTTTCGGTGCAGGATGGTGGTTCGGCGGCGGACTGCTTTACGGCATTGCCGGGGCAGTTGCCCTGCCGCTCTCACTGGCACTGATCGTATTTGGGATAAGCTATTTTTTCAGCAGATGAACGCTGAGACAATAGCATCTCTTTTGCGAAGACTACAAGTCCTCTTTAGAATTCTTTCCCTCCGGGCTCACGTCGGGGCCTGAATTTTCGTAAGGGGCCCTCAGACATAAACAAAAAAAGAAGGCTAAAGCATCGCGACCAATTCCCCAGTCATTAAATTAATTTAAGATACAGTTTAACACTTGCATATCTCTGCAACTCATGATAGGATGAAATCAAGGAGTATGGATCATAGGTCCTAATCCTTGATACAGAGTGAACAGAAGGGTGGTGTTTACAATGTTAGGAAACTATAAATTGAATCGGCTGCTGTTAAGCATGATGACCGTTTTTTTTGTGTTCGGAGTGTATACGATGGCCGTTGCCTTTACATCTGACGGAGGAACCCCATTCATTTATGAGGGAACCATTATTGGATATGACCCCGCAGATAGAATGCTGACGGTACGGGAAGGACCGAATGCAGAGCATTTATTTGTTCTGACTGACAGGGTAGATATCGTGAGCTGTGACATGAATGCTTCGATCGATGACCTGAAGGTCGGAGATATGGTGAAGCTCGGATATTCGGATGAGAGCAATGGAACACGTATTGTAAGCTGGATCGATCTGGAAGATGCAAGATGCTGAACATCTCCAAATCGTGGAACCAAGAGCGCCGGTCATTCGGCGCTTTTTTTTTCTCAAAAAGATTTCTTGAGTGACCCTCAAGCATGAAAAATAGATCATCCGGGCCTCCGGCCGGACCTGAATAGGGTCATGAACAAAAATAGCTGATTAGCGGTATAATCAATGAAAAGAGCAATGGGAGGGCAATATGCCGGAAGAGGATGTTCTGCAATTTACCGCAAAGAACGGCGAGAAGGTCACACTCAGGCTTGCCGGGTGTCAGGATGCCGAGGAGATCATCAGCGTGATCAAGACCAATGCCCCTGAGAGGAGCTATGTGCTGATGGAGCACTACGGCACGAAGCCGGAGGCCATAAAGAATTATATCTGCGGCATGGACTTTGAGAAGAACCTGCTTATCGTCGCTGTTACCGATACTGCTGTGGTCGGGGCGCTCTCAGGCATCCAGATGGACAGCGGCAAAAGCCCCCTGACAGCGCATGTCCTGAAGATTGGGCTTCATCTTGTATCAGGATATCGAGGCCTTGGGATAGGCTCGCAGATGCTGGACTTTGCTATCGACTGGGCCAGAAAGCGGGCGTTTAAAAAGCTGGAGTCAAACATCTTTACGACAAACAAAAAATCCCTTCATCTTTTCGAGAGGGTGGGGTTTGTGGAAGAAGGCATCCGGCGCAACCGGGTCCGCATCGGCAACCAGTTCATTGATGAAGTGCTTTTGGGAAAGGTGCTTTAAGCAAAGAACCCTTCCCGACGATCAGTACTGAGAAAAGAGGGCCGGGGAAAGTATAGCGGGGGAATGACAAGATTTAAGCTCGGTCCACTTGCGGACCTTTTTCTTTCAATAAAAAAGCAGCGTATCCCTTTTACACCCTGCTAATCCTCACTTTCACAAAACCGCAACTTTCTCAAAAGTACAACCAGAATAAGACACCTTCGGAACATCCTGAAAAAGAGTTTGCAATGGGTATTGGTAGCGGTACAATGTGATAAGATACAGCGGTGAATGAAGAAAGACCGTATATCCGGTCCGGTGTATCAACCGCAAGAGGCAGCAATTAAAGCTTGCCAATTTCAAGAGGGGGTGCAGTATGAAAAAGGAAAAGAAGGGGTACCTCGGTTCAGCTGTTATGGTAGTTCTGCTGGTTTTGACTGCAATGGGCAGTGCCTGGGGGGATGCGACCTTTTCGTCCGACGGGAACCTGCATCTGTATATGGTGGATGTTCCGGG
>SCQH01000001.1 GCA_004321925.1 Nitrospirota bacterium
GACGATGCCCCCGAAGACCCCGAGCTTTGAATAGGGGATGACCACATTCTTGACGACCTCCCACTTTGTCGCCCCGATCGCATAGGCTGATTCTTTGACGACCGCAGGGGTCAGATTAAAGGAATCTCTCGCAATGCTCGCGGTAAAGGGGATGATCATAATGCTCAAAATGACGCTCGCCGTCAGTATATCGATACCCATCGGGGTACCCTCAAAAAGGAAGCTCACGAAGGGCAACCCGGCAGTGGCCTTCTTGAGGAACGGTTCTATATACGTGCTCATGATCGGCGAGAGGGTAAAAAGCCCCCACATGCCGTAGATGATGCTCGGGATGGCGGCCAGAAGCTCTATGGCAATGCCGATAGGGGCTTTCAGGAAATTCGGCGATATCTCGGTCACAAAAATGGCGATTCCGATGGCAACGGGGATAGCGAAAACCATGGCAAGAAAGGTCGTTACAACCGTCCCGTAAATATTGGTCAGGGCGCCGAAGGATTCCTTGACCGGGTTCCAGTCCGTCGACGTGAGAAACTTAATGATGCCAAACTGTCCGATTGCGAGTGAGGACTCTGCGATCAGCACGTAGAGGATGCCGATGATAAAGACAATGACCGTAAATGAGGCTATGCCGGTAACTGAGGCAAAGACCATGTCCATCGGATTCTTTCTCTGAAGATCACCCATTGATCAATTTCACCTTTTTCATAGAATCGGTTAGCGCAAAAAAACGGGGCAGGTACGGGCCTGCCCCGATAAAAAAATATCCTACTGCAGGCCGTTTGCCTTCCAGTATCCCCTCACCTTTTCCTTTAACCCCTTGGGGAGCGGGACATAGACAAGCTCCCTGGCCTTATTATCGCCGTTTTTGAACGACCAGTCAAAGAATTTTACGACCTTCCTGTTGGAATCGGTCTTTTCCTTTGCAAGGAGTATGAAGGTGGCCCCTGCGATCGGCCATGACTTTTTGCCGGGGGCGTTCGTCAGCCAGAGGTAAAAGTCCTTTTTGGCATCGAAATCGCCGGTCTCGGCTGCATCCTCAAAGCTCTCAAAGCTCGGCTCGACGAAATTACCGGCCGCATTCTTAAGCTGCGCATGGTTAAGTTTGTTCTGCTTTGCATAGGCGAACTCAACATAGCCTATGGAGTTGGGAGTCCTCTTCACATAGTTGGCCACTCCCTCGTTGCCCTTGCCGCCGATCCCGGCAGGGAACTTGACCGCCTTGCCTGAGCCGACCTTGTCCTTCCAGGCAGGGCAGACCTGCGCAAGATAGTTGGTGAATATCGCCGTGGTGCCTGAACCGTCCGAGCGGTAGACAACGGTAATTCCGGCGGCCGGCAGTTTCAGACCGGGGTTCATCTTTTTTATCTTTTCATCATCCCACCGCTTTATATCTCCCAGGAACATCCTGCAGAGCGTGTCGGAGTCGAGTTTGAGCTCCCCCGGCTTGACAGCCGCAAGATTGACAACGGGTACGACACCTCCGATGACCGCCGGGAACTGCAGGAGCCTGTCCTTCTTAAGCTTGTCCGGCATCAGCGGGTCGTCTGAGGCTCCGAAATCAACGGTCCTCTCTGTGACCTGCCTCTGGCCGCCGCCTGAGCCTATGGACTGATAGTTAAGCTGAACGCCGGCGACCTTGTTATACTCATAGGACCAGGCAGAGTAGACCGGATAGGGGAAGGTTGCCCCTGCTCCGTTCAGTGTTTCGGCTGCATACGCAGAGGTAAACGAAAAGGCCAAGGCCACAACCAATGCTGCTTTTAAGATAGTTTTCATATGTATTCTCCTTTGTATTCTTAGAATATACCTCAATTGTTACAGGAATATTACAACCCGATTAATTATTAATTACTTCTTAAATGTCTTTACCCGGCGGCGTCCTGAATCCGAAACAATGAGTGCCGAAAGGATTAAGCAAGGGCACCGCAGGAAATTCCTGATACTGTGTTAACAACCGCACATTGATTCTTAAAGGTTTTTCCACCCGTTTATTCCAGGATATGCTATATTGATAATGAAAATGGGGAAATTACGAAGGTTCGCATATTAATTGTTAGCACGCAAATAATAAAGAAACATGGGGAATATATCTTAACGATGCCGCTCAATTTCATGGTCAATGAAAACAAAATTAAATCAATTTTAAAAGAAAGAGAATTATTAAAAGTTAATTCACTAAATAAGGCAGTGGCTCCCGAAAGCCGCAAATCGCTTCTCATTCTGGCCTCCGGAGTCTACATCATTGGACTCGCTTATGGTCTGTGGATTTCAACAGATATTAATAATCTCATGGTTATGTGGAGCATTACACTCACGCTTTTATATGGGTTTTCTATCTTCATTATAATTTTCCTAACAACAGCCAAAGGCAGCCCATTGATTATTACAGAGAAAGGAATTGTATGTCGGCCTATTGTTGCTGAATTTTGGGAAGACATTGAAAGTTACAACTGGGAAGAATTTAAGGGAGGAACCTGTATGCCCGGTTCTACACTTTTTTCAATCGGCGAAGGTATCAGCCTCAAATTAAAGACAAAGGGACTTTTGCCACGAACGCAGCTACAGGGTCGCACTATTTTCGGGACTTATTTAATTTTCTTCTCTCCTGAACAAATGGCGATTACGGAAAATATATTCGATCAACAAGGAATTAATAAGTCACAATGAAAAAAGCTACCATGCAAATCAATCAGACTGGCAATAGCCTTGGTCTGTTTTCAAAGCGTGGTTGAGCAATCGGGTTATTTATTTCGTTATGTGAAGGATAATGGATAATTACAAAATAATAAGACTATGACAACCTATCCTGCAACCGCCATCACCAACTTTTATTATTCTTGGAGAATTATATTTTGCATTATAGTCGTACTTGCGGGCACTGCGGTGGTAATTTGGGAAAGATATACAACGATGGTGGGAAAATATATATTGTTTATGTATGGGAAGGCCATTGCTTTTTTTGCACTTGCAATAGTACTTAAGGGTCTGCTTTCCTTTGAAAACGTGTGGTATATAACATATATGATGAAATATATAACATACTTAGGTGATCCCGCCGCCTACGATGGGTTGAGTATCCCATTGCCTTTTGCATATTTATATTTAAGTATGGCGATAACTGGCACGATTTTGAATTTAGCAAACCAGCTTGTGCCTATCAAAAGGAGTAATGAAGTCAGCATCAGATTCAAGAGAAAGGCAAGACCACATAACAAGCCCATTGAGGCGGACCGGGATTAATGCTGCTTTCTTTTTCAAGGTCAGTCCGGTAAGAGGCCTTACAGGTAGATCCTGATCCTTGTCCCTTTGCCCTGGGTGCTTTCGATCTGCATGGTCCAGCCGTGGGCCCGGACAAGATGTTTGACGATAGCAAGCCCCAACCCTGTGCCACCCATCTTTCTCGACCGGGCAGGATCAACGCGGTAAAATCTCTCTCCGAGCCTTTCGAGATGCTTGGCCGGGACGCCTGTGCCGGTGTCCTCGACAAAAAGGAACACCTGTTCTTTTTCGAAACCGAGACCGAAAACAACACCGCCGGTCTCGGTGAACTTGATGGCATTATCGACCAGATTCGTCAATATCTGGATGACCCTGTTCTTGTCGGCGTTAATTTCCGATACTGAAGCGGTGTTCGATGCGGTCAGGGAGAGGTTCTTTGCTGCTGCCCTGTCGGCAAAAAGGTCAATGACATTTTTGAAGACATCATCCACGGCAATGAGGGTCTTCTCGACACGTATCACGCCAAGCTCTATCTTGGAGATCGTCATAAGGTCGTCCACCAGGCTGTTTATGCGCTCGCTGTTCGACTTTATGGTCCGGATGAACCCGGCGGCATGTTCCTTGTCGTCGAGGGCCCCGTCGAGGAGCGTGTCGGCAAAACCCTTTATCGCCGTGATCGGGGTCTTGAGCTCATGGGACACATTGGCGACAAAATCCTTTCTGACCTGTTCAAGCTTCTCTATCTGCGTAATGTCATGAAATACTGCCACGAAGCCTGAGAGGCCCTGCCCCCCGTAAAAGAGCGGTGATACCCGCGCCTTGAAAAACTTTTCCTCCGGGACATCGACCCTGAACTCCGTGCTGCCTGATGAAAGGGTCGAACGCACCTCTTCCACCAGGTCCGTAAATTCATGCTTGCGTACAACATCGACGAACTGGGCCCCGATAAACGTGATATCTCCGAAGAATTCCCTGGCCGAGGAACTGGCAAGCGTGATGACCCCTTTGGCATCCACGATCAGGAGGGCATCCGGAATGCTCCTGAGGATGACATTCAGGCGGTTCCTCTCTTCTTCGTCAGTATTCATCATGCCCTGCAGTTTGACCGACATCAGCGTAAGGTTTTCAGCGATCTCGTTGAATTCCCCGGCGCTGCTCAGAAAAAGCCGTTTATCTATTTCACCCCGTGAAAGGGACCGGGAGAAATCGGTTATCTGTTTCAGGAGCCTCCTGAGATGGTCTGTCTGAAGCATGGACAGCATCCCCAGGGCGATCAGCACGGCAACGGCAACGATGATGATCTTTATCCGCAGGAGATTGACTGCCTGGTCGACCTCCTGCAGGGGCATGGAGAGCCGTATAAAACCCGCGGGGCTCTCCCCCTCACCTATCTTTTTGGCAACATACAGAAAATCATATTTCAGCGTATCACTATAGCGTATTGCAGCGCCTGCGTCAAAGAGAAGCGCCTGCTCTATCTCTGTCCTGTGGAGGTGGTTGTCCATCGAGGGAGAGTAATAGTCCGAATCGCCGATCACCCTGCCCTCTTTCCCGATGACCGTGACCCGCACCCCGGTATCTTTTTTCAGCTCTCTGCAGAGGCCGTCAAGATTCTTCGGAATGAAGGATACGCTCTTTGAGATCAGGTTGATCTGTACCGAGAGGTTTGCCTTGAGGTTGGCGATATAGCTCTCGCGCACGGCAGAGGTGATATAGACCTCAACAAAGATCACGGCAAGGACCATGACAACAGCGTACAGGATGAAGGTCCGTCTGAAGATGCCGTGCTTCATGCTGCGCCGTCCACGAAGTAGCCGATCCCTCTCCTCGTCTTTATATATTCCGGGTTTGAAGGATCGTCCTCGATCCGGGCGCGCATCCTCCGGATGTGCACGTCAACCGTTCTGGGCTCCACAAAGGCCTCGTCCTTCCAGACCGCATCAAGCAGCTGGTCGCGGCTGAATACCTTTCCGCGCCGCTCGGCAAGATACAGCAGCAGTCTGAACTCGGTCGTGCTCAGGGCCAGAGGAACATTCTTCTTCAGGACGGTATAGGACTCCTTGTCGATCAGCAGATCGCCGAGCCTGATAACGCTCTCTTCGGCCGGCTTTTTTGCAGCCCTTCGTAAGACAGCCTTCACGCGGGCAACCAGTTCACGCGGGCTGAAGGGCTTCGCCATATAATCGTCTGCCCCGAGCTCAAGCCCGACTATCCGGTCGATCTCCTCTCCCTTGGCCGTGAGCATTATTATCGGGATATTTTTTGTCCTGGGATCGTTCCTGAGGATGCGGCAGAGCTCGCTGCCCTGCATGCCGGGAAGCATGAGATCAAGGATAACAAAATCAAACAGTTGGTTTTTGATCAGGTTGAGCGCCTCTTCCCCGTCCAGCGCGGTTGCGGTCTCAAACCCCTCTTTTTTGAGATTGTAGGAGACCAGCTCGATAATATCAGGCTCGTCATCGACCACCAATATCTTCTTTGTGCTCACGCTCTACTTATAGCATGCGGCAGGACCGTGATGCAACAGGCAGGACCGGCCTGCACCCTGCCGCCGCCTCACAACTCTATCTATAGCGGTTTTGTCTCTGTTCCGATATAATCAAAAAGGGTCCTGCGCCTCCGGCGACGCGACCCGTTGACAAAAATAATGGCGACACTGCATATTGACGGGGTATGAACATGCAAGGCAGGCTGAACATTTTTCAGAGAACGATGCTGAAGTGGGACGAGTTCCACCCGTACAATGCGATCGGTCTGCTGAAGGTCCCCGGCCGCCTTGACGCCCAGCGCCTGAAGTCTGCGCTGAACAGATCGATCGAGAGGCGCGGCATCGGCAGGTTCAGGCTCGACCGGAAGCTCCGGGCCTATTCCTATCCGGGGGGGAGCTATACTGCCGACCTCAGGGTCATCTCAGGCGCTGAGGACTCCCTGAAGGCGGCCCATAACGAGGTGGAGCTCCAGCTGAACATGCGGTTCGTCGAGGCGGACGGCGAGATCAACCCCTTCAGGTTCTTTGCCGTGGACGGCCCGGACTTCTTTTATCTCGGCATCGTCTATTTCCACGTGATCGCCGACGGCTACTCGCTTGCCCAGCTGGCCAAAGACATCGCCCGTGCCTATCAGTCTGCTGACGATGAGGCCCTCCTGCAGTGCACTGACCTCTATCCCGATACCTGCCGGAGCATGTTCAGGAGGAAGCCCGTCTCGTTCTTCCTCCCGTCACTTTCGATACCTAATTTCCTGTCCGGCCTCAGACGGTCGACGAAACCCTATCAGATGTATCATGTCAACGACCAGCAGCTTGGGTTCAGGCTCCTGCGGTGCGACGCGCCGATCGCGGCAACGCTCTCTGCTGTGGCCCATACCTGGGGGGTGACGCAGAACGATGTCCTGCTGGCGCTCGTCTTTAAGGTGATAGCCCCGTTCGTCTCTGAAAAAAAGGTCAGGGACAAGAAAAAGAGGATGGCGATCGGCGCGGCGATCAGCATCAGCAGGGAGCTCGGGATAAAGCTCCGGGGGACCTTCGGCGTCTTCCTGAGTTCGTTCACTGTCTCTCATATGGACCCTGCTTCGCATTCCCTTGAGGTCCTCTCAAAGGATATCAGCCGGCAGACCCTCCGGATACGGAAAAGACGTCTCTACCTGGTTACGCTCTTTGAAAAGTGGCTTGCCCTTAAGTTCATGCCCCTGATGCAGCGGAAGCAGCAGATGAAGTTCTACCCGAAGAACTATCCGCTCTGGGCTGCCCTGACGAACATGAATTTCAAGACCCTGATGGATGACCTGGAAGGCGGCAGGGAGATCGAACTGGCCTCGACCGTATCGACCGGGCCGAGCTGTCCGATCGCCTTTTCGGTCATACGGGTCAGAGAGACCATCCATGCGGGGATAAGCTTCAGGTTGGCGGTCTTTTCCAGGGCCGAGGTCGAACAGATAGCAGCCGACTTTCTGAGATATGCCCGGGAGCTGACAGCCCTTCCTGTCACGCCCAAAAAAGGGCGGCAGGAGGAGGCATGAAGGACCTGCTGCTTGCGCAGGCCGATTTCCTGAGGGAGGTCTTTGAAGCGATACCGGCCATGCTCCTGATCGTTGACGATGATGTCCGGATCCTGCACCTCAACTCGTCTGCCTCGGCCGGGCTCGGCCTTGACCTCAACCTGGTCCATAAGAAACGCGGCGGCGATGTGCTGCACTGCATCCATGCGGCTGAAGTCCCCGGGGGGTGCGGGAAGGCAGTGGCCTGCAGCGACTGCCTTATCAGGAACTCCGTTGGAGAAGCGCTGCAGGGGAGCAGGACATACCGCAGGCAGACGCGCATGGAACTGGTTAACGGCAAAACCAGGACGGAACTGCATCTCCTGCTGACAGCCTCACCCTTTAAATACGATGGCACGCGGTATGTCGTGATGACCCTCGAAAATATCAGTGAACTGATACAATTAAAAAGCCTGCTGCCTATCTGCATGCACTGCAAGAAGATCCGGGATGACGAGGGATACTGGAATGATGTCTCTCATTATCTTCAGGCACATCTCGATATCGAGTTCTCCCACGGACTCTGCCAGGACTGCCTCGAAAAGCATTATCCTGACTCGGGCAGAAAATAACCAACAAAAACAGGTAGTTCTTTCCATTTACAAGGACAGGGGCCTATCTCCGGATCGAGATATTCTCCCTGTCCTCTTATTTTATGCTTGACAGTGAACGTTCGTTCACCTATACTATCTTTATGGAAGACGGCATGCAGGACAGTATCCTCAGGTCGAGGATAGACGAATTAAAGAACTTCTACCGCAGTCAGGGCAGGATGCCGAGCCTCTCGGAGGTCGGGGAGATCGTCGGCTTCAGGTCCAAGAATGCCTCGCATAAATTCATCAACAAGCTCATAAAGCTCAATATCCTTGAGCGTGACGCCAAGGGCAGGCTCATACCAAAGTCCATGGCGGCTTCACTGAGGGTCCTCGGAACGGTCGAGGCAGGCTTCCCTGCGGCTGCCGAACAGATGCTTGCGGACACCCTCTGTCTCGACGACCTGCTGGTCCGCCACCCCGACAGCACCTTCATGCTGCAAGTCTCGGGCGAGTCGATGTCCGGGGCAGGCATACTCCCCGGGGACATGGTGATAGTCGACAAGGACAGGGGCCCGAAGCAGGGAGATATTGTCATCGCAGAGGTGGACGGCGACTGGACCATGAAGTATCTCGAAAAACAGGGCGATGATATTACGCTACTGCCTGCCAATCCGGCGTTCAGCCCTATCAGGCCGCTTCGTGAACTCAAAATAGCAGGCGTGGTAACAGCAGTTATCAGAAAATATTGAAGGTTAATCCATAAGGAGGATGTGACATGATCGAAGGCTACTTATTAAAGATGTTCGGCCAGATGTACTACCTGGTCGTTGCGGTCTGCGTTTTTTACGGCATACGGGGTTTCGTAAGGCAGTACCGGACGATCACCTGCATTGCAAAGAAGACCGGGATGACCGTCAGCAGACTGGAAGAACTGCTTGAGATGCGCTACAGCCACTTGAACAAGGCGTAAGGCCCCTCAGCAGTTCCGGCGGCTCTTGTACATACGGCCGGCAGGACGGGTATAATAGACGATCATTATGACCGTGACCTATGCCGCATAAAGAAGAGAACAGATGGCCTCAGATCGCTGAAGCGATCTCTGCTGTCAGGAAAGATGCAGCACTGCGTGCAGATGTCGGGAAGCTTGCCGGAAGGTTCAGCCAGGAGCTCGCCGGGATTTACGGTCCTGCAGGCTGCGCGGTCTTCCTGATAGACGACAGTGGTACAAACTTCCTTGCGAAAAAGGGGCTTAAATTCCCTGATCAGCTAAAACAGTTCTCTGCCGGCTCCCCCCTGATGCAGTACCTTTCCGGAAGGGCCGGGGGCATACTATTGACGGACAGGCAGGAAGACCCCGTCAGCAGGGAACTCTTTCCTGTGGCTGATGCTGAATCGGTGCTCTGCTGTCCCGTGCTTTCAGATGACGGCATCCGCGGACTTATCTGCCTGTCCACCTCAGAAAAAGGGGCCTTTTCATCAGATGACCTGAAGCTCGTTGATCTCGTTGCAGGGGAGCTGACCCTGCTCATGACAGAGGCCTCGCTCAGGACAAAGATCGGAGCCCTTGAGTTCAGGGACCGGCTGACCGGCTGCCTTAACCGGAAAAAATTCTCTGAAGATATCGAGGTCGATATCCCCTGCTCGGAACGCTATGGAAAACCGCTTTCGCTTTTAAAGATCGATCTCGATATCGTCAGGCAGGGCAGCGGCCAGCCGGACCGTATCAGCAGCGACGAGATACTCAGAAAGATCGGGGAGACCCTGTCCTACAGCATCCGTATGTGCGACAAGCTCTACCGCTATGCAGAAAGGGAGTTTATCCTGACCCTCCCGGGGATCGATAAGGAGCGGGCCGCCTTTGCCGCCACCAGGATGCAGAAGGTCCTCGGTCAGATCCGGTTCGGTGAAGAAACAGCCGGCGGGGGAAAGGTAATCTTCAGTATCGGCATTGCAAGCTTCCCGGCAGATGCAGTATTCAGGGACGGACTGATAAGGGCGCTGAACGCCGCGATCCGTGAGGCCAAAGAGGCCGGCGGCGATGCCGCAGTCCTCTTCTAGAGGGACCGGTCAGGTTCAGCCCCTGAGGTACTGATTGAACCAGGCCAGGCACCTGCCCCAGGCATCTTTGGCAGGCTCTGCCCGGTAACTGGGGCGGTAGTCGGCATGAAAGGCATGAGGCGCACCAGGGTAGATGACAAATTCGGCGGTCTTTCCGGCTGCCTTCAGCTCAGCCTCCATCTCTTTCACATCCGCCACCGGGATACCAAGGTCCTCAGCGCCGTAGAGGCCAAGGACAGGCGCGGTGATCCTGCCGGCAACATCGAGCGGCCCTTCAGTCCTCACCCCTTTGGTTTTGGAGGGCTTGATCTGGCCGTACCACGATACCGCAGCCTTCAGTTCAGGATTTCTGGCTGCAAAGAGAAGGGCATAGAGCCCGCCCCTGCAGAATCCGGTGACACCGACCCTGTCGGCCCGTGCAGCAGGATGCTTTTTGATATGGGCCATCAGGGCATCCAGGTCAGCCATGACGCGGCTGTCAGGGACCTTGTCGGCCACCGAGCGGACCGCCGCCATATCAGGCAGCGTCAGCACGCCCCCTTCCCTCGCATACGGTTCGAACGTGACCGCATGGAAGCCCTCTTTCGCAAACCGCCGGGTGACGTCCTTTATGTGTTCATGCAGGCCGAAGATCTCGGGGATGACCAGAACAACCGGATATCTTCCGGCTGCCGACGGACGCGCCTCATAGACCGGTATTTGGAAATCAGCAGCGGTGACCGTGCCCTCAGCTGCGGCAAGACCATCGCTGGAGGTGGTGATCACCTCGCCTGCCACCGGCGTTGCGGCAGGCGCATAGCCCGCTAGCACGGCCCCGGTCACGGCCGCGCGGGCCAGGAACTCCCGCCGGGTCATTCCGTGGTAAGCATTTGCAAGCCAGTCTCTGGTCATAGCAATTTCATGTTAGCTGATCTTTTCCATCTTTTCAAGCCGCCTCTGATGGCGGCCACCTTCGAACTCAGCCTCCATCCAGGCATCCACAATGCCAATGCCCTCTTCCGCTGTCATCATCCGCGCCCCCAAAGAGATGACGTTTGCATTGTTATGCTTTTTGCTTAACCGGGCGCTTGCCACATTCCAGCAGACCCCGCAGCGTATGCCCCTGACCTTGTTGGCTACCATGGCCTCACCATTGCCGCTGCCCCCAAAGACAATGCCGAGGTCACTTTCTCCCCGTGCCACGCTTTCAGCCGCAGGCCTTATGAAATCAGGATAATCGACCGGCTCATCACTGTCCGTCCCGAAATCAGCGACAACATACCCCTTTGCCGACAGGTGGGCCTTGATCACCTCTTTGAGATGAAAACCCGCATGGTCTGTGCCGAGTGCAATGGTTGTCATATTAATATTTCTAGGGGCTCGATTTATCGCGCCCTCTTTATCGACGCCCTTTTTTTGTTTTGATTTATCGGATCGCAGTCCACGGGCGCAATGAATTGCGCCCCTACAATTATTTTCATGCCGCGACCCATATCCAATGGTACAGAATCAGCCTGAAAATTGCGATCTTTACAGACAACAGCAGGATTGTTTTCATCCTCGCTCCAGCCCATCGGGTTTTCACTGATATATTGGCGGATCCGATTCATTCCCTCTTCACTGCGTATGACGTGCTCGTAATAATTGCGCTGCCAGACGGGGTGCCCTGGGGTGTTTTGGATTTGGTTGATGGCATGGGTGCATCGTGCCTTAAACGCACGCACAATTTCACCAACCGCCGTAGGGGCGTGATTTATCGCGCCCTCTTTGTTGTTTTGATTTGTTGGGTGACGATCACAGGGCGCAATGAATTGCGCCCCTGCATTGTTTATTACGATAATTCCGTGAAAATGATTCGGCATCACAATAAATTCGTCTATATCGGCATTCAGAAAATGGTCCGGTATTTGATGCCATACAGCCCGGATCATCTGTCCCGCATCATTCAACCGCATCGCCCCGCCAACAATATCTCCGAACAAACATTCCCTGTTCTGCGTGCAGATGGTCACAAAATATGCCCCGGCCTGCGAATAATCGTACCCCTTTAGTCGAATGGATTGGCGGTGGTGCTTGTCAGATTCGTATTTCAAAATATCGTGTAGGGGCAGGTCTTGTGCCTGCCCTGATTTCGTCGTTATCGTTCGTCGTAGAAAAATGGGCACCCACAAGAGGTGCCCCTACAATTATTATCCCGTGAAAATGATATGTTCAATATGCCTTCCCATATCAAATGATACAGAATCCATTTGGGAATTCATAGCAGGAAACGACTTTTGGCACAGCCCTGAAAAGGGGGGGGGAGAGGGGCTTCCCTTGTTGGGGGGGAGCGGGAAGCCCCTCGGGGGAAGACTTAGAATTCTTTCATGGACGACTTCCTGAGGAAGGTCGGCAGATCGATCGCCTCTTCGTATTTGAACCCTTCCGTGCCTTTCGGCACCGCCTCAAGATCGAAATTGATGTTCTTCGCCAGGACGCGGTCAGACCCTTTATAGGTAAGCGGCTCCTTCACCGGGGTCCATTTCTTTATCTGAGGAAGCTCGACCTTTTCCTTCTTCTCCTCGAACCCGGTCGCGATGACCGTCACCCGCACCTCGTCGTCGATGTCAGGGTCGATGACCGCTCCGAGGATCACATTGACATCCTCATGGGCCATGTCGTAGATAAGGGCGGCAGCCTCCTGGACCTCGCTGTGAGACAGCTGCATGCCGCCGGTGATATTGAGGAGTATGCCTTTTGCGCCTTCGATCGTGGAGTCCTCCAGCAGGGGGTTCGATATGGCCTGTTTGGCCGCCTCGAAGGCCCCGCCTTCTCCCTTGCCTTTGCCCGAGCCCATGACAGCGCGGCCGGTATTTTCCATGATCGTCCTGACGTCTGCAAAATCGACGTTGATGAGGCCGGGCACCAGAATGATGTCCGATATGCCCTGGACAGCCTGCCTCAGGACATCGTTGGCGATAGAAAAGGATTTGAGCATCGGGGTGCCCTTGTCAACGACCAGGCTTATCCGGTCGTTCGGGATGACGATGAGCGTATCGACCTGCTGGGAGAGTTCCTTTATCCCGTCCTCAGCATTGCGGAGCCTGCGTTTCCCTTCATAGAAAAAGGGCTTGGTCACAATGGCGACGGTCAGGATGCCGAGCTCCTTTGCGATGCCTGCGATGACAGGCGCTGCGCCGGTCCCCGTGCCTCCGCCCATGCCGGCGGTTATGAAGACCATGTCGCAGCCGTCCATGGCATCCATGAGCGCGGTCCTGTCCTCCAGTGCCGCCTGCCTGCCCATCTCAGGGTTCGACCCGGCCCCAAGGCCCCGCGTCAGCTCGGTGCCTATCTGGACCTTCACCGGAGCGAGGGACGTCTCCAGCACCTGCAGGTCGGTATTGACCGCAATGAACTCCACCCCGTGCAGGGTCGATGCGATCATATTATTGACGGCATTGCCGCCTGCTCCGCCTGCCCCTATGACCTTGATCCTCGCCTTCTGCCCCCTTATTTCTTCGATCTCGAACATACTGTACCCCCTTCTTTTTTATGATTAATATCTGTTGTCTCTGCATGTCTGAATATATCCCGCGCCCAGTGCTTCATCTTCCCGAGCATACTATTGACGTCCTCGGCATGAACGGTCTTTGTCCGGTCATGTTCGGGATAGGAGGCGACAAGCCCCACCCCGGTTGAATACTGCGGGTTCTTGATGATCGGCTCAAGCCCGTTCATCATGTCCGGAAGACCGACCCGCACCGGCAGATCAAGGGTGGACTCCGCCAGTTTGTCAAAACCCTTCAGCAGCGACGAACCCCCGGTCATGACGACCCCGTAAATGGCATGCTCGTACCCGCAGCAGCGCTTCAGCTCTCCCCGCACCATCTCGAGGACCTCCTCGCAGCGGGGCTGTATGATCTGGACGAGGCATTCCGAAGGTATCGTCTTGACCTGTCCGCCCGACTGGGTTATCTGGATATCCGCAGGCAGGTCAGCTGCCTGGCCGGCCACGGCCCCGGAGAGCTTCTTCAGGATCTCGGCATCCGGCATGGTGACCCGCAGGCCAACCGCAATATCATTGGTTATGTGGTTGCCGCCTATGCCGAGCACCGAGGCATGCCTGAGGCTTCCATCCTTGAAGAGCGCTATATCTGTGGTGCCGCCGCCGATATCGACGAGCACGACACCGGACTCTTTCTCAAGCCGGGTGAGCGTTGCCCTTGCAGATGCAAGCGGCTCAAAGACGATATCGACGACATCGAGCCCGGCCTTCTCGCAGCATTTCAGAAGGTTCTGGATCGAGGAGACTGCGCCGGTGATGATATGGACCCTGGCCTCGAGCCTGACGCCCGACATGCCGACGGGGTTGGTGATGCCCTCCTGACCGTCAAGGATGAACTCGGTCGGAATGACATGGAGTATCTCCCGGTCAAGAGGGATGTAGACCGTCCTGGCCGCTTCAATGGCCCGCTCGATGTCTGAAGGGGTCACCTCGCTGCCTTTTATCCCGACCGCGCCCTGGCTGCTGAAGCCTTTGATATGCCCCCCGGAGATGCCGACCGAGACCGACTTGATCCGAACCCCCGTGCAGGCCTCTGTCTCGGCAAGCGCCCTCCTGATCGAATCGACCGTATCGTCGATATTGATCACCATCCCCTTGCGGAGCCCGACCGAATGGGTCACACCCATGCCGATCAGGTCCAGGCCGCCGGGATGCTCAGCTGCCGCAACCGCGCATATCTTGGTCGTGCCCACATCCAGCCCCACAATGATGTGCTGCCTCATCGCCGGACCACCTCGTTCACCGGTTTGACGACAACCTTGTTGGCGAACCTCAGGTCAATATAGTCGACCGGGATGCGCCTGGTACGGATCTCTTCCTCAAGTTCCATGAAACGCGTAAGCTTGTCCTGGTATTCGCCGCTGCCGATCTTCACGACGACCCCGTCGAGGTTCACGGTCATGTCCTGCGGCCTGTTGGCGATGACCTCGATGCGGTCCTTGCGCGACATGAGTCCGGACTCTTTTATCGCCCTGACCAGGCTGATCGCCTCGGTGAAACCCTCTTTTTTATTGAAGGGATTGCCGATGATGACCGGCAGGAACGGCACCGGGCTGTCCCTGAGCTCCTCCAGGAGTTTCCCCTTGTTGTCCATGATGAAGAACCGGCTGTCCATCTGCAGGAGGGCAAAGGGCTCTGCCTCCCTGACCTTTATATGCAGGGTATCAGGGTACTCCTTTCTGACGGAGAGGGACTGTACCCAGGGGGACGCGCTCATGTTCTTGTAGACCTGGGCCGCAGGCAGACCCGCAAGGTTCTCTCCGCCTTTGAGCCCGGTCAGCTGCCTGAGGTCCTCATCAGAGAGATGCTCACTCCCTGAAAAGACGATATGCTGCAGGGGAAAGGCCGAGCGGACAAGGACGGTGACCAGGTATATAGACGACAGGACAGCCAGGAGCGGCAGCAGTATGATCCCGAAATTCTTCATGCGCGAGACCGCGGGCGATGTGCCGCCTCCCTTTTTGACCAGGGTGTTCTTCCTGCCCTTTTTGGCCGGTTTTTTCAAGCCGCTGCTCCTTCCATGATCTTTTCTATCAGGGCCGGAAAATCAAGCCCGGCTGACTGCGCTATCTTCGGGAGCAGGCTGGTCTCGGTCATCCCAGGGATGGTGTTGACCTCAAGGACGAACGGGTTCCTCTCCCTGTCAATGATCAGGTCGACCCGGGTGGCGCCTCTGCAGCCAAGCGCCCGGTGGGCTGCCAGGGCCGCCTTCTTCGCCCTGCTGTATGTCCTGGCATCCAGCTGCGGGGGCATGATATATTCGGTCATCCCTGCGGTATATTTTGCCTTGTAACTGTAAAACTCATCAGAGGGCCTTACCTCGACGCCCCCAAGCACCTCATCGTTGAGAATGCCTATCTGCACTTCCTGTCCTTTGATATATTTCTCGATGACCACTTCCTCCCCATAGCCAAAGGCGTCCTTCAGCGCCTTTGACAGGGCAGTTCTTTCCCTGACGATCTCGACCCCGACGCTCGAACCCTCAGCTGAAGGCTTTACCACCCAGGGCAGACTGAACCCTGGCCGGATGCCGGACCCGGACCTGCCTACTCCGGACCTCAGGACCACCCTGAAGGGAGGCACCGGTATGCCGTGGTAGAGGAATGTCTTTTTGGAGGCGACCTTGTCCATGGCCAGCGCCGAGGCAAGGATGCCTGAACCCGTGTACGGGATATTCATCACCTCAAGCAACCCCTGCACGGCCCCGTTCTCCCCATGACCGCCATGGAGCACGATAAAGGCCAGGTTTATCTTCTCTTTTTTAAGGACTGAGCAGAGGTCTGAGCGGGCGTCGATCGCCTTCGCGTTATAGTTGCGCGACAGAAGGGCCTTCAACACTGCCCTGCCGCTCCTGAGCGAGACCTCCCTCTCGGACGTATCGCCCCCGAGGAGCACCCCGATCTTTATTGTCTTCATCTTTTTCCTGTTCACCCCGGCCTCCTCTATGCCCTGCCGATCACCCAGATCTCGGGTTCCAGCGTTATGCCGAATTTCTTCCGGACGACCTCTGAAACGCTCTCCATCAGGGCCAGGTAATCGGACGCGGTGCCGCTGCCCCTGTTCACAAAGAAATTCGCATGGAGCGCGCTGACCTCTATGTCGCCCTGCCGCATGCCTTTACAGCCTGCCTCGTCCATCAGCCTGCCGGCGGATGTGCCTTCCGGGTTCCGAAAGACGCAGCCCGCCGATCGTTCGGAGACCGGCTGGCTCTGCACCTTCTCGCGGAAGAAGCCGTCCGTCCTTTTTGCGACCGCCCCGGGTTCGTCACGTTTGAAGATGAGGTTCGCACTCAGGACGATATCGGTCGGAAGGATGTCCGAACCACGGTACCTGAAACCCAGGCCCTCTGCCTTGAAGCGTTCGAGCCTGCCGTCGGCATCCATGATAGCGACCGAAATGAGCAGGTCCTTCATCTCGCTGCCGTAAGACCCGGCGTTGCAGCATATCGCGCCGCCCACGGTCCCGGGGATGCCAGTCAAGCCCTCGATGCCGGCAAAGCCTTGTTCTTTGCAGAAATTGACCAGCCGCTGCAGGGGGACCCCGGCCTCAACGAAGAGCTCCGCCTTATTGGTGTCTTCCTTCAGGACCTCTATCCGGTCAAAGGCATGCGTGAAGATGACCGCCCCGTCTATCCCCTCATCCCTGACAAGGATATTGCTCCCCTTGCCGAGGGTGAAGAAGGGCATCTTCTTTTTCTTCAGCATCGCCACGAGATTGCGCATCGACAAAGGATCATCCGGTGTCATAAAGAGCCCTGCGCTGCCGCCGATGCCGAGAGTGGTATAGTCCTTCATCAGGACGTTAAAACCGATATGGCCCTGGTACATGCCCTTGAGCTCCTCCCGCCACTGCTGCTCATTTATTTCCATGCAGCACCTCAAGGACCTTTTCCCCGGCCTTCCAGACATCGCCGGCGCCAAGCGTCAAAACGATGTCCCCTGCCCTCAGCTCCGGAACCAGGGACTTCACCGCATCGTCCATGCCGGCGCAATAGACCACATGATCGTTGCCCTTTGCCCTGATCCGGTCATGGAGGGCCTTTGCGGTCACTCCCTCAATCGGTCTTTCTCCGGCAGGATAGATATCCAGGAGCAGCACCTTATGCGGCCCGTTCAGGGACCCGGCGAATTCATCCATCAGGTCAGCGGTCCGGGTATACCGGTGGGGCTGGAACAACACAAAGAGCCTGGCCGTGCCCGCAAGGAACCCGACATTTTCGATGGCCGCTGCAAGCGTTGCCCGAACCTCGGTGGGATGATGGCCGTAATCATCATAGACCCTTATCCCGCCAGCCTCGCCCTTGAACTCGAACCTGCGCATTATACCGCTGAAGCCGGCAAGCGCCTCCTGTACCGCCCGGATATCCATCTTCAGCTCAAGACAGACGCCGATGCAGGCCAGGGCATTCAGCACATTATGCTGTCCCGGCACCGGGATGGTGAAACTCCCGGCAGCGCTGTTCCTGAAGAGCACATCAAAGCTGGTCGACATGAAACCCTTGCGGATATTGACCGCCCGCAGGTCAGCCTCTTCGGTGAAGCCATAGGTCACATACCGCCTGTGGATATGGGGAACAAGCTCACGGATATGTTCGTTTTCGAGGCAGATGATCGAGACGCCGTAGAACGGGACCTTGTTGATGAAGGAACAGAAGGCATCCTTGAGCCGGCCCATGTCCCTGAAAAATTCCATATGTTCACGGTCGATGTTCGTCACGACCGCGATGGTCGGGGAGAGCTTCAGGAATGAGCCGTCGCTCTCATCAGCCTCGGCGACCAGGAACTCCCCGCTCCCGAGCCTGGCATTGCTGCCGATGCCCTTGAGCTTGCCGCCGATGATGATCGTGGGGTCAAGGCCGCCGTGACCGAGCACCGTTGAGATCAGGGAGGTTGTCGTGGTCTTGCCGTGCGCCCCTGCAACGAGGATGCTGTACTTCAGCCGTGCAAGCTCTGCCAGCATCTCGGCCCTCGGGATGACCGGGACAGCCCGCTGTTTTGCCGCAACGACCTCGGGGTTATCGTCGCTGACCGCAGAGGAGATGACCACGACATCCGCGGTCGCCACATTCTCAGCCCTGTGGCCGGTGCTGATCCTGATCCCCATGCTACCGAGCCTCCGGGTGGTCTCTGACTCCTTCAGGTCCGAGCCGGTCACCTCATAGCCGAGGTTCGAAAGCACCTCGGCTATGCCGGACATGCCGATGCCGCCGATGCCGACAAAATGTATGACGCGGTATTTCTCAAACATTCCCGACCCCGTCACCCCTATATTTTTTCACATTAATAGCAGCAGGCAGGGCTGACTTGAGCGACATTGCCCTCTTTTCGTTGCCGTTCTTAGCGAAATGGAGCGTGAAACAGACTTGAGTGTCTGAACCCGCAGGGTGAGTTTCAAGTCTGTAGCGCAATGAGCTTAGAACGGCAGAAAAAGGGCTCCCGGAGCGAAAGTCGGCCCTGCCTGCTGTAACATTCATGTTCATACTTTTTTCACCAGGCTCATGGCTATGTCCACGATGCGGGAACAGGCATCGGGCCTCCCGAGTCCTTTGCTGGCGGTCTTCATCTCGGCCCTCAGGCCGCTGTTCTGGTAAAGCTCCCGGATGGTCGCGGCCAAGGTCTCTCCCTTGAGGTCGCCCTCGGGCATCACCATTGCCGCCCCCATCTCCCTGAGCTTCATGGCATTGAACTCCTGGTGCCGGCCTGCTGCGTAGGGATACGGCACAAGCACCGCAGGCTTGCCGAGTGCGGTCAGTTCGGCAAGGGTGGTAGCGCCCGCCCGTGATATGACAATGTCGGCGGCGGCATATGCCTCGGACATCTGGTAGATGAACGGGGCCACGGTGCCGCTCATGCCGGCCTTCCGGTATGACTCGCGTATCCCCTCGAAATCCCTGTCCCCGGTCTGGTGCAGGAACTGGATATCCCCCCGTATGTCCGAAAGGTGATTCAGCGCATCGACCATTGCCCTGTTTATGGCCCGGGCACCGGAACTGCCGCCGAAGACGAAGACGGTGAAGAGGTCCTTGTTCAGGGAAAAGAGCCTGCAGGCCGCCTCGCGGTCACCCGTAAGGATCCTCGGACGTATCGGGTTGCCGGTGAGGAAGGTCTTACTCATCGGGAAGGACGAGAGGCTCTCATGATAGGTCACGCATATCGACTTGACGAACTTGCCGAGTATCCTGTTGGTCAGGCCCGGCACCGAGTTCTGCTCATGGATCATCGTCGGGATGGATTTCAGGTCCGCGATCAGGACGAGCGCACCGGAGGCATACCCGCCCACGCCGATCACGATATCAGGCCTGACGCTGTTGAGGATGCTGCGCGCATCAAAAAAAGAGAGCACCAGCTTCACGATACCCGAAACTTTCTTTACAAAGGACTTGCCGACAATGCCTTCCGCCCTGAGGAATTTTATCGGATATCCCTCCCTCGGGATTATCCGGGCCTCGATGCCATGCTCGGTCCCGACGAATACGATCTCGGCAGCACTGTCTCTGCGTTTGAACTCCTCTGCAAGGGCAAGGCCGGGGAAAAGGTGTCCGCCGGTGCCTCCGCCCGCTATCATCACCTTCAATGCGCCTCCCCTTTTCTGCCGTAGATATTTCTGCGCGCCACCCTGCGGGCCTTCATCGTCCCGGCCTCGCGGACCGTTGCCGCGTCATCCCCCCGGGAGATCCTCAGGAGTATGCCGATGGCGGCCATGTTCACCAGCAGTGCCGAGCCGCCATAGCTCAGGAACGGCAGGGGCAGGCCCTTGGTCGGCACCATCCCGGTGACGACCGCGAAATTGATCAGCGCCTGGAGCGAGATCATGAGGGTCAGTCCGTAGGAGAGATAGCAGACAAATTTATCTTCGGACCTGTTCGAGATCGAAATGCCCCTCATGAAGAGAAAGACAAAGAGCGCGATGAGGACCGTGGCCCCCACCAGTCCCAGTTCCTCGCCGACCAGACAGAATATGAAGTCCGTATGCGAGGCCGGCAGGAACGAGAGCTTCTGTTTGGACTCGCCAAGGCCGAGGCCGGTGATCCCGCCGGAGCCCAGGGCGATAAAGGACTGGACAAGCTGAAAGCCGCTGCCGAGGGGGTCCTTCCACGGGTCCAGGAAGGACGTGATCCGCCTGAGGCGGTACGGTTCCATGACCAGTTTGTAGATGACCGGGACGGCAAGCAGCAGGACCGGGGCAAGGTATCTCAGCCTCATCCCGGAGATGAAGAGCATCGACAGGGTAATGAAGGCAAGGCTCATGGTCGAGCCGAAATCGGGCTGTTTGAGAAAGACCACCTGGAAAAGGGCCATGACCACAAGCGGCTTGATGAAGGAGGTGAACTTCTTCGTGTCGTAATCAGGCTGCGAAAGGTACCGGGCAAGGAAGATCACCATCGCCAGTTTCACCAGCTCCGAGGGCTGAAAGGTCGTGGGCCAGAGCCGTATCCACCTGCGGGCGCCCCCTGCCTTAACCCCGATATACGGGAGAAAGACCATGGTCAGCAGGACAAAGGAAAAGATCAGGAGCGGCACCGCGGCCTTTTCCAGGGATGAGGGCTTGATCCGGTACGTAAAGAACAGGACCATGAAACCGAGGACCATGGTAAAGAGATGCCTTTTGAAATAATAGAACTCGGTGATGTTCCTCTTCGCCAGGAGCGGGGTGATCACCGACGTGGAACTGTATATCATGAGTGAACCGAAGGCCATCAAAAGCAGCATGGCAAGGAGAAGCCCCTTGTCGTAGGACTTTATGACAGGCGCCTTCAATGTTGCGCTCCGGGCCTGCATCATCCGTTGAGCTCCATGACGGATCTTTTGAACTGCCTGCCCCTGTCCTCGAAATCACGGAACATGTCGAAGCTCGCGCAGGCCGGAGACAGGAGGACAACATCCCCCGGACGGGCCTTGCTGCGGGAGAGGGCAACGGCCTCATGCATATTCTGAGCGCTGAGGATCTCGGTCAGACCCCCGATCGCCTCAGCGATCTTTCCGGCTGCCTCCCCGATCAGGACCACGGCCCTGACCTTGCGGGAGACAAGGTCCCGAAGGGCCTTGAAATCGCCCGCCTTGTCCCGTCCGCCCGCGATGAGGACTATCGGTCCATGAAAGCTTTCTATCGACTTCAGGACAGCATCCACATTCGTACCCTTTGAGTCATTGACATAGCGCACCCCCTCAAGCTCGCGCACTGCTTCAAGCCGGTGCTCAAGCCCCCTGAACTCGCGGAGCGAGGACCTGACCGCTTCGGGACTGCAGCCTGCAAGGAGGGCCATGGCCGAAGCGGCCATGGCATTCTCCAGGTTATGGACCCCTTGTATACCGATCTCATCGGTTCCTATCAATACTATGGGCTCCCGGTCAGAACAGACCGGCATGCTGCACCAGACCTTGCCGTCCTGACTGAATACTCCGTTCACCTTCTGCCTCCTGCTGAAGAAATATACCCGGGGCCCGCTCTCCCCAGCCTTCTTCAGGCCTGCTTCGTACAGTTTCATCACCCCGGGGTCATCGGCGTTGAGGACAAGGAGATCTCCCTGCGCCTGGTTCTCAAAGATCCTGGCCTTTGCCTCGGCATACGCATCGAGGGACGGGTACCGGTCCATATGGTCGGGTGTTACATTCAGGACCGCGGCTATGCGGGGCCTGAAGGCCGCGATGGTCTCGAGCTGAAAACTGGACACCTCGGCAACGACACAATCGAACTTCTCCCGGACCGCGGCGCCAGGCATGCTGCCGGGCTCCCCGCAGGCGAGGATCTCCTCGGTCAGCGCATTGCCGATATTGCCGCCCAGCAGTGTCCTGGCCCCGTTCTTTCTGAGCATCAGGTCCAGGAGCGTGGTGGTGGTCGATTTTCCGTTCGACCCTGTCACTGCCATGAACGGGATATCCCTGTCCCTGGCCTCGTGCAGGATCTCGTAGGCAAGTTCGAGCTCTCCGATGACCGGAACTCCCCGTGCCTTTGCGGCTGCTATCGGCGGGATAGTGGGCACACCAGGGCTCACGACGAGCAGGTCGGCCGCCAGAAAGAGTTCATCCGGATGGCCCCCCAGGACGGTCCTGACCTCGGGCGAGAGCCTTCCGAGCTGATCCTGCAGGTCTGCCGCCGGCTTCATATCAGTGACCGTCACCAGCGCACCCATCCCTGCCAGGAGGTTTGCAGCCCCGACACCGCTTCGTGCAAGTCCGACCACGATGACGCTCTTACCCTTTAGGTCCATTATCACCATACAGCGCGATCGTCGTACCCCGCGCCTTTTTCCGGGGGGATCTCTTTTTTGCATACATCTTGCCGGCCCCTTTTTTATTCTTTGCCGACAGCTTTGAGGTCCTCTTCTTCGACGACAGCTTTGCGTATTTCTTATGTTTTGCCGGGACCGCCCTCTCCCCGTGGACCTTCATGCTGCCTGAACCGCCATCGCCTTCCGGTGAATAAACGGCACGGGATGCCCGGGATATCCTGTCATCGGTCCTGGCCAGGTAGACGACCGGTTCCTCGGTCTTGTTGAGCACCTTTGAGCCGAAGGCCATGAGCTCCTCGGACTCTTTCCAGAGGAGGTCCCTGCTGGGAGTTCCCAGGAGAGAGACGATCAGGGTCTCCTTGTCGCGCTCACCGGCACAGACGAAGCAGTGGCGCGCCTGCCGGGTGTAACCGGTCTTGCCGCCCAGGATCTCCTCGTCCGACCAGAGGAGTTTGTTCGTGTTCTTGATGAACATGGTCTTGCCGGCCTCAGTGGCAACCTCGGTTATCCGGGTATTGATGATCTCCTTGAGGACCGGGTACTTGATCGCCTGCCTCATGATCTTGGCAAGGTCATAGGCCGTGATATACTGCCCCTTACCGGGCAGGCCGTTAGCGTTGATGAAGTGTGTGTTGTTCGCACCGATCGCGATCGCCTTACGGTTCATGAGGCCCACGAACTGCTCCTCGGAACCGCCGACCGCCTCCGCAAGCGCAACAGAGGCGTCGTTGGCAGACCTCATCAGCGCGGCATACAGCAGCGTCTCGATCGTGACCTTGTCCCCTTCCTTCAGGCCGACCCTCGTCGGCGAGGTCTGCGAGGCCTTTTTGCTGACCGTGGTCACATCGCTCAGGCGCGCCCGCTCAAGGACGACCAGCGCCGTCATCAGCTTCGTCGTGCTTGCCGGCATCAGCCTCTGGTCCGGGTTCTTCGCATACAGGACCCTTCCGGTCTCGGCGTCCATGACGACGGCGGCGCGCGAGCGTATCTCCTCTGCGCCGGCGGTCTGGACCAGCAGCAGGCAGCCGATGGCCAGCGAAGCAGCCTGCAGGTTCCTCATAAATCTGACAACTGACTGACGATTCTTCATTTTCACCTCAATTTCAGCGATGCGAGACTGAGCAGCGCAAGCATTATTCCGACGATCCAGAAACGTATAATGACCTTCGATTCATGCCACCCCTTCAGCTCAAAGTGATGATGGATCGGGGCCATTCTGAATATCCTCTTCCCTGTTAATTTAAAGGATGCGACCTGGAACACGACCGACAGCGTCTCGATCACAAAAATGCCCCCCACAAGAGCGAGCACGATCTCGTGCTTGGTGATCACGGCAAGCGTCCCGAGCGCCCCGCCAAGACCGAGGGATCCGACATCTCCCATGAATATATCCGCGGGATAGGCGTTGAACCATAAAAAGCCGAGAGCGGCCCCGAGCATGGCCCCGCAGATGACCGTGAGTTCCCCGGTGCCCTGCAGGTAGAGCACCTGGAGGTACTGGGCAAATTTCACGTTCCCGGAAATATAGACCAGGATCATATTGGCCAGGAGGGCGATCCCGACCAGGCCGATCGCCAGTCCGTCGATACCGTCGGTAAGGTTCACGGCGTTTGAGGAGCCGACCATGACGATCACCGAAAACGGGATATAGAACCAGCCAAGGTCTATCAGCCATCTTTTGAAGAACGGTATGCTCAGGACATCGTTGTATGGGTCCTTGGGATTGAAATAAAGAACAGCCCCGATGATCAGGGCTATGCCGATCTGCCCGCCGAACTTGTAGCAGGCCCTGAGGCCCTTGGGGTTCTTCCTGACCACCTTCAGGTAATCATCCAGCAGGCCGATGCCGCTGAAGCTGATCAGGGAGCAGAGCATGACCCAGACGTACATATTTTCGAGGTCGCCCCAGAGAAGGACCGTTATCAGTATGGCAATGACGATGATGAGGCCGCCCATGGTCGGGGTCCCTGACTTTTTCAGATGCGTCTGCGGGCCGTCGTCTCGGATCTGCTGGGTCACGCTGACCTTCCGGAGGAACTCTATTATCCGGGGACCGATCAGCAGGGAAAGCAGCATCGCGGTTATGATCGCCAGGGCGGTCCTGAACGTTATATACCGGAAGACGTTGGCCGGGGTCAAAAGGTTATGGAGACTGTAGAGGGCCTTATACAGCATACCCGCTCCCGGCCGCAATGGAGGCCTCGACCTCCGACAGCACCAGTTCCATCTTCATGCCCCTGGACCCTTTCAGCAGGATGGTGTCGCCCTCCCTGCATAGATCCGAGAGGATCGCCCCTGCCTGGAGTGAGTCCTCGACGGTGTAGCAGTCCCCCTCGAATCCGGCAGAGGCCTTCTGCATCAGCGGACCGACCGCGATCAGCAGGCCGATATTCAGTGCGTTGAGCCTCTTCACAAGGTCCTGGTGCAGTTCTTCTGCCCGCGGACCGAGTTCGAGCATGTCACCCAGAACAGCGATCGTCCTGCTCCTCTTGAGCCTGCTGAGCTCCCTGAGGGCCTCTTCCATCGATGCCGGGTTGGCGTTATAGGCATCGACGATCAGGAGCATGCCTGCACGTTCCTTCAGTTCAAGTCTCAGCGGCACACCGGTAAACATTTCGAGTCCTTTTTTGATATCGTCGATACTGATCCCGCAGGCAAAGGCCACAGAGGCTGCTGCCAGGGCGTTCGTGATATTGAACCTGCCGGAGAGCTTCAGCTCCACCGCAGTCTCCTGCCCGTCAGGACAGCAGAGCCTGAAGCCTGAGCCTCTTTCATGCAGCGTGATATCCCGGCCGCTCAGGTCGGCTTTTTTATCGATCCCGTAGGTCAGCATGCTCCCCGTATAGCCCCTGGTCCCTTCGACCAGGAAGGCGTCGTCCGCATTCACGGCAAAGGTCTTCGCATAGGCAAGGACCTCAAGGTCAGTGTCCCTGACAGCGCTGAGCTCTCCGAAGCCCTCAAGATGGGCAGGCCCGACATTGGTGGTGACCGCATGATCAGGCCGGGCTATCTCGCAGAGGAGCCTGATATCGCCCGGTGCGTTCGATCCCAGTTCAAGGACCATGACGTCCTCGTCACCCGCCATCCTGGTCATGCAGAGCGGGACCCCGATATGGTTATTGAGGTTGCCGGTGGTCTTGAGCACCTTATGCCGCAGACCGAATATGGAGGCGATGAGCTCCTTGGTCGTGGTCTTGCCGTTGGTGCCGGTGACCGCGATTACCGGAATGCTGCGGCGTGCCCTGAGAAAGCGGGCTATGTCCTGGAGGGCCGTAAGGGTGTTGCCGGTCTGGATGATCGTCCTGCCGGCCATCGCCTCTGCAGGCGGCGTATCCACGAGCGCGCCGGCGCCCTTTGCGAGCGCCTGGTCAAGGAAGGCATGCCCGTCAAAACGATCGCCACGGAGCGCCACGAAGAGCTCGCCCTCTCCGATGGTCCTTGAATCGATCGACAGGCCGGAGAAATCCGCATGCTCTTGCTGCAGCAGTTTTCCCCCGGTCGCCTTCAGTATGTCCTGAACCGTTAAATGTCCCATCTTCTCCCGTTTGTTCTCCCTCTTTGCAGGCTGCAGGCTATCTCTTTATTATAGAATGCCTGATCATATCCTGCAGCACTTCCCTGTCGCTGAACGCATATCTCTGTCCAGCCGCCTCCTGATAATCTTCATGCCCCTTGCCGGCGACCAGCAGGACATCACCCCTGCCGGCCATCATCACGCCCCTCCTGATCGCCTCTTTCCTGTCAGGCTCCGTCATATAGTTCTTCCTGACAGCCCCGGCCTCTATCTCCCGGATGATCTCTTCAGGCCGCTCGGACCGCGGGTTGTCGGAGGTTATGATCACAAAGTCGCTCAGCCGGGTCGCCACCGCGCCCATACGCGGCCTTTTGCCCCTGTCGCGGTTGCCGCCGCAGCCGAAGACGGTGATGATCTTCCCGCTGGCAAGACCGCGGGCAGTATAGATGAGCCTTTCGAGGGCATCCTCGGTATGGGCATAGTCGATGACCGCCAGAAAAGGCTGGCCCGCCTCGATCTGCTCAAAACGGCCAGGGACGGTCCCGGACCCCCTGATGCCTTCGAGTATCAGGTCCATCGGCATGCCTGATGAAAGGGCGGCGCCCATGGCAGCCAGGATGTTATAGACATTCGGCAGGCCGATGAGCGGGGAGACCACAGCATGCTCTTTGCCGTTATGCAGGACTTTGAAACGCAGCCCCTCGGGCAGGTTCTCGATCTTGGTGGCCATGAGGTCCGACCCGGCGCTGAGCCCGTAAGTATGGAGGTTCTTGCAGCACTGCTGCAGTCTCCTGCCGTAATCGTCGTCGGCATTTATCACGGCGTATCCGCTGCCGTTAAGCAACTCGGTAAAGAGCCTCTCTTTGGCATGGTAGTAGCCCTCCATCGTATCATGGAAATCCAGATGGTCACGGGTGAGGTTGGTGAAGATGACCGTCCGAAAGAGCGTCCCGTCGACCCTCCTCTGTGCCAGGGCATGGGACGAGACCTCGGTAATGACATGGCTGCAGCCTGCCTGCAGCATCTCCCTGAGGAGCCCCTGGAACTTCACCGGCCCGGGCGTTGTATGGCTTGCGGCGTAGACCTCGGAACCGATCATGTACTGTATGGTGCCGATCAGGCCGACCTTCCGCCCCCAGGCCTCAAGGATCGCTTTTATGATGTATGATGTTGTTGTTTTGCCGTTCGTACCGGTGATGCCGATCACCTGCAGCGTCTCTGAGGGCCTCCCGTAGAAATTGGCTGCGGCCGCTGCAAGGGCTGCCCTGCTGTCAGCCACCCTGACAAAAACAACCGCCGGGTTCTCCTGCGCGGGCACTGCTGCCTCCGGTCTTTCATAGAGCACAGCTGCTGCCCCTTTTTTGACCGCATCGGCGACAAAGCCATGGCCGTCGGCATGTTCACCGTTTACGGCAACAAAGAGACCGCCCGGGACAAGGGTCCTGGAGTCATCGGTCATACCGGTGATCTCAACCCCGGTGTCTCCGGTTATCTTCTCTGTCTCTATGCCCTGCAGTATTCCGCTGAGCTTCATTTTGCGACCATAAGGATATTTTTCTCACGGCTGTCGTCACGCGGCACATTCAGATAGGAAAGCGACTGGTCGGCGATGCTTTTGAAGATCGGACCGGCGACGACACCGCCATAGATAGCGCCCCTGGGTTCATAGACGACCACGATCATCGCCAGCCTCGGGTTGTCGGCAGGGACGAACCCGACAAAGGAGCTCACGAACCGGTCCTTCGAATAGCGCTTGGTCCTGCGGTCGATGAGTTGAGCCGTACCTGTCTTGCCGGCAACCTGGTTGCCGTCCACGGCAGCGCCGGTCGCTGTCCCGCCCTCTTCGACAACGGTCTTCAGGATGTCCTTGAATATGGTGGCGGTCTGTTCGGAGATGATCCTTTTTTTGTCCTTGTCCGTGAACGAAAAGACCGGCAGCCCGTCGTGGGTCCGGATCTCCTGCACGACATGCGGGGTCACCAGATACCCCCCGTTGGCGATCGCGGCATAGGCGCGCAGCACCTGCAGCGGGGTGACCGCAACCTCCTGGCCAATAGGGATGGCGCCGATCGAGGTCGCGGACCATTTCTCAGGCTTGCGGATCCAGCCGGAGACCTCGCCGGGAAGGTCGATGCCGGTACGGTCGCCATAGCCGAAGAGCTTTGAATATTTATAGACATTCTCCTTGCCGAGCTTCATCCCGATCATGATGGACCCAACGTTCGAGGATTTCTGGATCACCTCTTTGAAGGTGAGGAGCCCATGCCGGTGTGCATCGTGGATGACCTTGCCGCCCACCTCGATGCTCCCCCTGCCGCAGTCAAAGGTCGAGTCGAGACGAAAGAGCTTTTCCTCAAGCGCAGCGGTCCCGACGATTATCTTGTAGGTGGACCCCGGCTCGTAGATATCGGTTATGGCCCTGTTCCTGACGTCGTTCTTCCCTGCCTTGCCTATCTCGTTGAGGTCATAGGTCGGCCGGTTCGCCAGCGCAAGGATCTCTCCGGTGGCCGGGTCCATGACGATGGCCGTGGCAGCGACCGCCCGCCATCTGGCCATGGCCTTTTCGAGTTCTTTTTCGGCGATATACTGCAGGCTCTCATCGATCGTCAGAAGGACATTATTGCCCTTGGCCTCCATATTGACGCCTGAGGAAAGGACCTTCCCGCTTGCGTCGCGGGAGAAACTGACCTTGCCCCCCGCGATCCTGAGATACTTGTCGTACGCAAGCTCTATGCCTTCAAGGGGCTGGTTATCGAGCCCGACATTACCGATGATATGCGCGGCAAGCTCCCCGCGCGGATAGACACGCTTGGGCTCGGAAATAAAACCGAAGCCCCTGACGGAAGGGGTCCCGGGCCGGGAATCCGCACTAAGCGCATCCCGTACCTTCTGCACCCTTTCCTGCGAGAGCTTCCGGTTGATCCAGGTGAACCTCTTTTCCTGATCGAACTTTGCCTGTATGGCGCGGGGCTCCATGTTGAGGGCAGAGGAGAGGCGGTTCACGCGTTCCTTGTCGATAGAGACCTCCTTGGCATCACAGTAAAGGGATTCCAGTTCAACGTTGATCGCAAACTCCCGACCCCTCCTGTCGAAGATATTCCCCCGCATCACCTGGATATCCTCTGACTTCACCTGCTGCATCTTTGCCTTTTCGGCAAAGAGCTTGTGGTTGAAGATCATCAGGTCCGTCAGGCGCAGAAAGATCGCGATAAACCCGAATATGATGGTTGTACTTAATATGACCGACCTTTTTTTGTTCAGTCCTGTATCGTTCTGCAGGCCCTGCCCCATCGGTCAGTTCTTGTCCCCTGTCGTGAGGGATGCCCGGTAGGGTTCGGGTCCTTTGTCCTTCTTCACATGCACGACCTTTGTCCTGTCAGGGGTCACATAGCCGGCGGTCACATAGTGCCTGTCATCCGGCGTTCTCAGCGCCTTGTTCTGGGTGGTGTTCTGGGCAACCGTCTGCAGGGACGAGGTCACCTTCGAGACAGACATGAGCTGTGCCCGTTCGGCCAGCAGCTTTTTCGTGTCTTTGCGGGCCTCCGTGGCCCGCTCTTCGATCGTCCGGAGCGTATAGGTAAGGGTCACGATGCTCGACCTCAGCCATATCATAAAGAAGAGGCCTGCCAGAAGCAGGAGAACACACAGGGGTCTGTAGATCAATGATGCGAAATTACCGTCTGCCTTGGTCCTGGTCATAGCTTCTCCGCTCCTCTCAGTTTTGCGCTCCGTGAAGAAGGGTTCTGCCTCATCTCCGTTGCATCAGGGACGAGGGGCTTCTTCGTGAGCGGCCGTAACAGCATCTGCTGTGCATTTTCCTTTATGTAGTGCTTCACGATCCTGTCCTCAAGAGAGTGGTACGAGATGACACAGAACCTCCCTCCCTGTTTCAGGATCCTCAGGGATGCGGCAAGCCCTTTTCTGAGCTCCTCCATCTCCCGGTTGACCTCGATGCGCAGTGCCTGGAACGTCCTGGTGGCAGGATGGGTCCTGCCGGTCCGTCCGACGCTGCGCTCGATGATCTCTGCAAGTTCGGAACAGGTATCGATCGTCTTTTTCTGCCTGGCCATGCCAAGGGCCCGGACGATCCGCGGGGCACGGTACTCCTCGCCGTATTCCTTCAGCACGCGGATCAGTTCCTTGTCAGGATAGGTATTGACAACGTCCCAGGCCGAAACAGGCTGGCGCTGGTCCATGCGCATATCGAGCCTCTCGCCCGAATTGAAGCTGAAGCCCCTTTCAAGGTCCTTCAGCTGCATCATCGAAACGCCGAGATCAAGGAGCAGGCCGTCAGCTTCGGTGATGCCTGCCTCAGCCAGCAGGGCCTCCATATCCGAGAAACTGCCCCGTTTCAATATGAGCCTGTTGTCCGGCAGGCGAAGCGCGGTCCTTCTGAGGGCCTCTTCGTCCCTGTCAATGCCGAGAACTCGTCCATTCTGACCAATCTTTCCCAACAACACCTCAGAATGCCCCCCCAGTCCTACTGTTGCATCTATGTATGTACCGCCCTCAACGGGTGAGAGCAGTTCGACCGCCTCCCTGATGAGCACCGGGAGATGGTCTGTCGTCATCGGCTAAATACCAAAGCCGGTGAGCTTTTCCTCGAATGCCTTCCTGTCGATGAGCGCGGGGTCGGTCGCAAGGTCCCATTCCTTCCTGTCCCAGAGGTCGATGATGTTTATCTGGCCTACGATGACGATCTCTGAATCCAGCCCCGCATCTTCCCGCTGCGCTGCCGGAACCAGTATCCTCCCCTGTTTGTCAAGATCGATCTCCTGGGCGGAGGCTATGACCTTGCGCTTGAAATACTTGACCGCCTCGTCCATGCTCGGCAGTTTGCGGACCTTATCCTCAAGCGCATTCCATTCCACCTGAGGATATATATGAAGACATTTATCAAAGGCATCGTTTGCGAGATAGAGCTTTGCGTTATAATTGGAGGAAATGATCTCCCTGAAAGGAGCAGGAATGATGATCCGTCCCTTTGCATCGGCGGTGTAATAATACTTTCCAGTAAAGCCTGGCACTTTTCCTCCACTTTCTACCACTATTTACCACTTAAATATAAAGGAAGGAGAAAAATGTGTCAAGCAAAAAATGCGATATTCCGTTATTTTTCTGTATGTTGGGTATCAGGATCCATCGGCCACAAGATATGGGACATCGAGAAATCTGCCTGTTGACAGAGGGAGGCGGCAGATAATAAAGTGTAGCATGACACGGAAGACCTCCCGGGGACTGATCTTCATAACGATCATCCTGATGCAGACAGCGTCCGTCTCTGCTGTCTTCGCAGGCCCTCGTCCATCACCGGAAGATCGGGGGCGGGAGATCTATTTCACCGGCACCTCGTCATCCGGCAGGCCGGTCGCCGCCTATTTCGGTCACGACCTTATAGAGATCCGCGGCAAAGGCGCCGCCTGTGCCGGCTGCCACGGGTATGACGGAAAGGGCAGGCCTGAAAGCAGTGTCGTGCCGACGAACATCACCGGGAAATATCTGCTGAAAGCCTTCGGACATATACATCCGGACGGAATGATGCATGAGGCCTTCACCAAAGACTCGCTCAGGAGCTACCTCAGAGACGGCATATATCCGGGCAATAAACGCGGAGATCCGGCCATGCCCGTCTATGATATGCCTGATGAAGACCTGGACGCCCTCGTCGCTTTTCTTGCCGTCCTCGGAACGCTCAATGATCCTGGGTTGACCGGACGTGCCATCAGGGTCGGGACGATCATACCCCTGAACGATCTTCCGGGCGATCCGGGCCAGGTCGTCGAAAAGACACTCCGCTCGTATTTCGAGGATATCAACGACAATGGCGGCATCTACAACAGAAAGATAGAGCTTACGGTCGGGAGGATCCCCTCCGGCATGAGATCACCTGAAGAATATATCAGGACCTTCCTTGAGAAGGAGGAGCTCTTCTGCCTGGTCAGCACGTTCACTCCCGGATCTGACCCTGAACTGCAATCACTTGCCGAGACGCTGCAGACGCCCCTTGTCGGTCCGCTGACACTCCATCCGCCTGAAAGCGAATCTCTGCGCCGGTACAGCTTCTATATATTCCCCGGACTGAGGGATCAGATACTGGCCCTTGTGTCCTATTCCCGCAGCCACCTCGGACCCGACGATCCCGAGATCGCCATACTCTACCCTGAAAAGAAGGAGACCGCCGCGATCGCGGCCGCTGCTGCAGAGCGGTATACGCACCTGGGTTGGAGAAAGATCCTCATGCTGTCATACGGACCCGGCAGATTCGACGGCAGGGAAGCATACCGGCATCTCCGTGAGAAGAAGATCCAGCTCCTGATATCTCTGGGAGCAGAGGCAGAGACCTCATCCCTCGTGGCGGCCGCAGACCCGGACTGGACCCCGTATATCCTGATGTCCGGCATGCTCTCCGGACACGTCGTTTCGGCGATGCCAAAGACTTTGAAAGACAGGGCCTATCTGGCATATCCCGCACTGCCGGAGGCCGGTCCTGACAAAGAACAGGCCGGCACGTCGGATGCCCGGACCCCTGCGGTGCCGCGCCAGGCCCGTCAGCTTGCGAAGTTGTCCGCAACGGCGGCGGCAAAGATCATGGTGGAAGGGCTGCGCCGTTCAGGCAGGGAACTGAGCCGCGAGCGTTTTCTGGAAGCGCTCGAGGGACTGGCAGACTTCGAAACCGGTCTGACTCCCCCGCTGACCTTTGACAGGAACAGACGGGTCGGAGCTGCCGGCGCCTATATTATGGTCCCGGCAACCGATCCTCACGGGAAAGAAAGCCTCTCGTCGAAGGGCTGGTTTTCCTCTCAGTAGGCCTGTCGGTCCATTCCATTTGACGAACAAAAAAGGGGGCCGGTCGTCCGGCCCCCTTCGAAAAGCTGCTGTCCTGCTGATGCTATTTCCTGCTGAAAAAGAAATCCTTCTTTTTTGAGACCACAACAGCTTCTGCCGGAGTTGCCACGACCTGGAAGGGTCTCATCATCTCGTTCTCCTCATGAGAGAGAATATGACAGTGGAACATATAGGTGCCTATGATGTCGAATCGGGCCCTCACCCTTACATAGCCCGGATTGACAACGGTGCCGGGACCGGAGACCTCTGCCGGGGGGACCTTGACCGTATCCTTCCACACATTCATCTCGTTCGGTGCGATCGCATACGGTGACCCGGGCGGCGCGGTGCCGGGCTCAAAACCCGGATCGGCATTGGGGATAAGCGCCGCGGGGTTCACCTGCGGCATCATGCCCGCCCCGTCGGCACGGAGATAGTTCCCGTCCGTCCCGTCGGTCATCAGGTAACCCTTTTCTATCACCTGGAAGGCCACCAGGTGCTGGTGCATCGGATGCACATCCGGTGTCGTGTTTATGATGACCCAGTCCTCTATAGCGTTGACAACGGGCTTTTCGGTTATCGGGTCATCGAATCTCAACCCGTTGATCAGAAGCTGCATACGGTTGCTCACGGTGTTGGTGAAGGGATCAAGGAGAGCCGACTGGGATTCGCTCCTTTCCTGCAGGTCGATATACCTGATCAGACCTGAGGTGCTGTCCCCGCCCTCCGGCGCGGGAAGACCGGCAAATACCTTAAGGGATCGTTTCAGGGATGAGATCGCAGCGGTCGTATCAGCTCCGGAAAGCGGTTTTTTCACATTGAATTTCATGACCTTGCCGGTCGTCTTGGGGTCGAGAGTTGCCGGGTCCTCCGCATCCGGGCCGAAGGCACCGCTGAACGGCGCAGGGGCGTCGTTCCTGAGCAGTACGTTCCTGCCGTTAAAGATGCGGTGCGAAAAATCGATGATCACGTCCGCCCGCTCGCCGTTCCCGATGAGGAGTCCGCGGGGTCCGCTGCCGGTGGCGACCTCAACAGCATTATTAGCAAAGCCCTGCTCTGCAGCTATCTGGACAACCGGCCATGACTCACCCGGATTCAGGGAGTCTTTGGTTATCGGCAGACCGGTCTGCGCATCCTGGAACCAGAGGTTGAACATCCTTGAGTCCGCAGCATTAAGGAAACGGAAGCGGTACCTCCTCGGCTCAACGTCAAAATAAGGCCAGGCCTGACCATTGACGACGATGACATCCCCGAAGAACTCCGGTTTTATCGAGGGTATGATATTGCCGTCCTTGTCATGCATCGGCTCAAAATCGATCGTGCTGAGATTCTTCCCTGTTTTAAAGGCGAGCGATCCGTCGGCATAAAAGGTCTTGTCCTGAAGCACGAGAGGCACCTCATAATTCCCCTTCGGCAGGTTGAGAGAGTCCTCAACGCTGTCCCTCAGGAGATAAAAGGCGGCAACTCCGGCATACGGGTTGAGACGGGTAATGCCCATGGCATGGTCATGGAACCAGAGGGTCGCTGCCGGCTGGTCGTTTCTGTATGTATAGGTCACGAAGTTCGTGGCCGGCCTTGCGGGCCTTCCCCGCACCGGGTCGGCAGGCAGTGCCCAGAGGGCCTGGACCGCCGGATCGTTCGTTATCCATGCCTCGGGATGGCCGTCGAATTCGGCATCGACATGGCCGCCGTGCAGGTGCGTGACGGTCCTTATTTCAGGCTCGCCCCGGCTCGCGCCGGTTATCGTCGGGTCAACAGGGAAAAGGTGTCTGGTAAGGTACTTCCCGGAATCGTCCCTCAGATCGTTGACATACCTGACCTGTACCGGGACACCTGCCCTGGCCTCGATCGTAGGACCGTAGATCCCCAGGAACAGCCCGTTTATCTCATACCCCCAGGTCGTCGATCTTATCGGCCGGCCGGTCGTAGGATCGATGATCCTGCTGCCATCGATATTCCTCAGACCGAAATCCCAGTCTGTCCTCTGCCTGACCGTGGCCGTGAAGAAGGCCGGGTTGCCGGTGTCGACCGGTGCAGCAGGGATCTGTATCAGCGGGTTTGCGAACTGCTGCAACGCACTGGCGTTGAGAGGATTCTTCGCTGCCGGCGATACTGCCGGCGCTGCGCTGCTGCCGCCGCCACCTCCCCCGCACCCGATGCCCAGAGATACGAGACTGAATAGAACGAACCCCAGATAACGCTGCCATCCTCGTGTCATGCTTCCTCCTTTTTATCACTGTCCCGTGATGGTCACCGCCCTGTCGGACCGGGCGGATGCATCCGGCGCATTCATACCGCGATTATACTATGCTCAGAGCCGATCATCTACCTTTTATTCCTTCTTCCCGGGCCCTCTCCTCTTCCAGCCGGTCCAGGACCCTTATGACCTGCTCAGGAGAAGGGAACCCGTTGAGACGTCTCCAGACCCCCCTGCGGCCGTCACCGATCAGTATGGCCGGCGGATGTTTGGCCTTGTCCCGGGAATAGACATCAAGCCCGGTCAATATCCGGTCAACGTGCTGCTTCTTCCCGGTCAGAAAGGTCCAGCCCGTCTGCGCCTTCTGCCGTTCTGCATACTGCTTCAGTCTCGGGGGGGTGTCAGTGGCCGGATCGATAGAAAGAGATATCAGGCGCACATCCCTTTCGAGCCTGTTTCCGAGGAGTTCCTGGGTCCTGACAAATATGGCGTCCAGCACCGGGCAGATGGTTGTGCAGGTAGTATAGATGAACGTTATGGCGACCAGCTTGTCGCTGATCAGATCACTTTTGAACCGCAGATATTTCCCCTGCTGGTCCTGAAGTTCAAGGTCCGGGAGTGTTATGCTGACGGAGTCAGCGCCGGGCGAAGTACGCGGTTTCGGCAGCCCGGGCCCTTCTGCCCCTGCGATCGGCCCGGAGGGCAGGACCACCGGATGGCAGAGCAGCAGCAGAAGCCCTATCACGAGGGACCTTGTCACCGTGCCTCCCGCCTCCTTCCTGTCTCCCTGAGATCACTGTCTTTTGCATTCAAAACTGAGTAGGGTATCCGGGCATAGCCGGCATTGAGCGAACGGCTCCCAAGGAAAAGGTAGTATACGCCCGGCTCAGGGACCCTGATGCGTATTTCGTACGACCCGTTCTCTAGCGGTACTGCCGGATAGCGCTGTTTCCAGGCACCGGGGGTGCGCGTGAGAATGGTCGTGATATCGCCGACCCCGGTGATCGGTTCGTTGCTGTCCAGATCTTTCAAACGGAACCGGAAGACAGTCTCTGTTCCGGCGATGATCGTATTGTCCTCGGTCAGAACATCCACCCTAACCTGCTTTTTGTCATCCTTCCCGGCCGCTGAAGGGTCAGGCTTTGCATCGAATTCGAAGCAGGCGGTCAGCCGCGGTGAGTCCAGGAGCATCGCCACCCGGTATCTTCCCGCCAGCGGAAGCTTCGTCTTCGCTGAGTAGGTCCCTTTGGCCGTCTCCCGTATGTTCCTGTCTATGACATGGACCGCCCTGGGCACCCGGCCGTAGCTCCGGAAACTTCCCATCGAGACCTCCATGCCTTCCATATAGTAGTATATCAACCCGTCAGCCGGATTGGTTATGAGCACTGTCGCATTTTCACCGGAGGGGACGATCGTATCGGCAGATGCATGGTTCAGGTATTCTCCCGGCGGTCTTTCCCCTGCAACGATCTTCAGCACGGGAAGGTTCTCATCCCTGCCGACCGAAGACATGGGGATGACCGCAACATCCGCGGCACCGGACAATTGTATATAGGCAAACCCCTCAGTAAACGAGATCCTGTCCGGCCCCCTTCCGACGGCGGTCTTCTGGACGATCCGGCCCATGGAGGAATCGAGTATCTCGACCGTACCTTCTTTCTTATTCGTCACAAAGCCCCAGCGTCCGCCCGGTTCGAAACGCACGGATGCAAGACCTGGTTTCAGGGTTATCTGCCTGATGAGTTCACGGCTTTCAGTATCGATGACCGCTACGGTCCCGGAGGTCTCATGGACCACATATACCGCGTGTGCCAGACCGGACGCCGCGATCGCCATTGGCCGGTCCCCTGTCCTGATCTCTCTGATCTTCTTCAGCGTCTGGATATCGACGACTGAAACAGTCCCGTCCTCTGCATTGGTAATGAAAGCGCTCAGGCTGTCCTCGGAAAAGGCTATCTCATGATGCCCTCTTCCGGTCCGAATGGTTGCGGCAGGGCTCAGGGTGACTGCGTCGATGACCGTGACTCCGCCCACACCGGTGTCAGCAGGATCATTCCCCACCCAGAGATAGCGGGCATCGGGCTGCAGGGCAATACGCACAGGATTGATGCCGGCATCGATGTTCTTCAGGACGCTGAAGGTTTCGGTATCCAGGACAGCGACCTGGCCCGCCTTCGGCATGGTGACAAAGAGCCGCCTGTCGTTCCTCCCCCTGACCCAGTCCTCTCCCGGTCTGTTGAGCAGGATCATCGCAAGGAGGTTCGTCCTGCCTGTCATGGCGACCAGTGGGTCGATGACCGAGATGCTGGCATCATCGTTCATCGAGAGTATGTAGTAGGTATTCAGGTCAATGTCCGGCCTGGAGGCCAGATTCCCCTTCAGGTAGACCTTGATCTTTTCCCTGCAGGCGGCTGCCGGGTCATTATCCGCCTTTTCTGCCGGCTTGATGAGGTCCAGCCAGACAGCGGGCCTCAGGCCTGAGACCGGCGCGCCTGATGATGCATCACTGATATGAAACCTGACCGATGCCAGGTCCCCTTGTGTGACGACCTTCGACCCGCCTGCGGGGTCAACAGAAAAGTTTATACTAAGGCCCTTTTCAACCACCTCGTTCAGGGACGCAGCGGCTGCAGCCACTCCCCGCGACAATAGGCCGGTCATGAGCAGACAGCAGAGAAAGACCCTGCAGCCCGGCCCGGGCCTTCTCCTGCCGGACAGCTGCCTTCTCACGGAGTGACCCTCAATATGCCCCACAGCCCCTGATAGTTGCTGAAGGAGGCTTCATCCCTGAAAAGATAATCGCCCGGTATGCCAAAAAGTCCCCCTGCTCCGTTGGCAGGGATGACATCAAAGTGATTCCCCGGCCCGACTCCTTCCTGGCTGCCTATCATCTGGGAAAATGGGTTCTTCCCTATAGTGAGCGAATTATTGAGGTAAGGCTCCCGCTGCCAGACATGGCCATGCAGGGCAAAGACCGAATTCCGGTTGGCGCCCCCGGGCTGAAGCACCCGGAACCTGATCGGCGTCCCTGCTGTTGCCGTAAATACGGGGGCAACAGGGTCCCCGCCGCCTGTAGCGTCGTTCGAATAGGCGTTGGTATAATCGAACCGTCCGTTAAGGGTCAGCGGCAGCTGCGGGCTGATCCCGAGCCGGTACCACAGAGGCTCTGTCCGGTAATTGATCGCCTTATGCCCCGAATCCTCCGCGTCCTCGATCTCCGCCACCCACGGAAGCGGCGAACCAATACCGTCGCCGTATCTGAGGTTCAGATCGGTCTGCATGATAACAACAAAATCCCGGAACGATATGCCGCCGGCAGTAACGGTTGCTGAAGCACGCGTGCCGGGATCTTCAACCCAGGAGGAGCCGCTGGGCTCAATGATCAATGCACCCACCGCGCCCTTTCCGCTATGCTTGATCCGGTCGGAGGAGATCAGGTTGGTGGCGCCGAACTCGGCCGGTCTGCCGCGGTAGACATTGCCGTCAACCGTAACGTTTCCTGCATACCAGCGATACTGTTTTACACCGCCGGGCGGGACCGTCTGCACAGGATTTCTGCCGACATTCGCCCCGTCGCTCCTGGTGATATCATATTCAACAAGCTGCGGGTGGAGGCCCACATGGCTCGAAGGCCTCACCTCGTTTGAGTTAAAGCCCATGACAACCGGAGGCAGCGATGAAAAGCCGTCATAGTCCGGCAGCACCTCAGGGAGCCGGTTGCGAAGCGTCACGTTGATGCATTCACCGGCAGCAGCCCTCAGGATGAGCGGTTCAACAGGGGCCCCGGGCTTCAGCATTCCGTTCTGGCCGAGGTCTGACGTCATGACATAGAGGATCGCCCCCGGGTCATGCAGCGGCCCTGTCCCGCCGGGAAAGACGAGCCCTCCCCCGCCATCTACCGGGTCAGGGGGAAGCAAGAGGGGGGCGATCCCGGTCCGGCGCGAATTATACGTGAGCGTCCCGCCCGGGAGAACGTTCCCGGCAGTGACCGCCGTGATGTCATAGGAACGGACCGGTGCGTTTACCGGGCAGACACCGCTGAAACCTGAATCATTCAGGATAGGCCACCCGGTCTGCGGGATGGGGTTGTTCGGCAAGGGGACCAGGTTGTTCGTCCGCCTTCCGAGAGAACGTAAGATACCCCACGCCCCGTTCCAGTAGCCTTCCTTCGACGAACTTACCGAGTAGAGATAGTCAGCCTCAGTGCCTATCTGGCCTTTTTCCCGGATGATCGGGGTCTTGAGCTGGAACTGCTCGGAGATGCCCATGGACTGTGCATTCCGGTACCCTGAGTTCGGGCTGTTGTATTCCTGCGTCCACTTGAGCCCATGCAGAGTGACAATATGGGACTCCTCTGTTGCCCCGACCTGCACCCTTATTTTCACCATGTCATTTTCATAAACCCTCAACAGAGGTGTATAGGGGTCGAGGCCGCCGGCGCCGAAGGTCAGAGGGTTGCCTGCCGGCCTGCCCGGGACGTACTGGTTATGCTGCGTGTTCAGCAGAGGGTCTGCACGTTCTATCAATGAAGAAAACGCATAGGAAAGATCTCCGGCAAGACCGGGAGCCTGTGTATTGGTCAACGGGTCGCGGATGCGGAGGGCCAACGGCTCATTACGGTAGTTGACCAGGAAGGTGCCGTCATCGGCTGCGGATATTGCGGTCGGACAGCCCTCTGCCGCCGAACTGCCGTTGGGACACTCCCGGGGTTTAGCAATAAGGAAGGGGAGTCCGACCTCGACCTTACCCGGCGGATTGATCGCCTTCGCAGGGTCAGGACGCGGATGAAGCGCATCCCCGCCGCCGCCTGCCTCATAGGCAATGCCAAAGTCTGCAACGTCGAGAAAGAATTCACGATAACTGTCAACGCCTTTTTCGATATTCGCCTGCCAGCTCGTGGGGCCTCCGTCCCCTGATGCGCGGTCCTGGTCAGTGCCGAAATAGACGCCTGTCTCAGGGTCGCGCCAGCGGGAACCCGAGGGTTCGATCAGAAGGGTGCTGTAGAGGCCTGCCTGCTGGTGCGAAGAAGGTCCGAGGTGGTCGTGCGAAAAAACGTTCCCGAGTCCCCGGTCCCGCCCCTCATTGTTGCGGAGCGGATCGACATACCAGCGCTGGATCGTTGCCCGGGCCCCGGTTATGTCCCTGCCGTTGAACGAGGGGCCGAAAAAGGTATGCGGCCTGGGTTCCGGGCAGGGTCCCGTTGCCGGCCCCGGCAGCGGCGGGCATTGGTTGAAGGCCCGGATCGCCGATATCCTTTCGCGGATCTCGTCGGGGCTGAAGGTCGCGTCCTCATAATTCCAGCCGTTCGTCCCGCCGTCAGAGGAGAGGACCTCGAACTTTACCAGATGGATATGCTGCGATATGATATCGGTCGGTGTCCGCACCTGAAAATCGTCCTGCTCATAGACATTCGGGACGAGATTCGTATGGTATGCGGTCACGCAGTCGCCGCTGTTGGCGCGCATAACGAGCGGCTGGGGCGGCCTGATACCCTCGACCGTCGGCAGCGCATCCTTCCAGAGCGTCACAATGCGTGACTGCGGGAAATGCCAGCCGGCCTTGTTCAGGACCATGTCGAACTGGATGTCGGCCATCTTATAGATCCTCGGCAGACCGGTCGGCTCCCCGTTGTCCGCCCTGCAAGGGTCGGCATAGGGTGCGCCCTGCTGCGGGGGAAGACCATTAAGCTCATAGAACGAAGGGTTCCCTTCAGGGGTATATGAGGGATGGAACCGGATCGCGTGGGCATTCATCGCATTCTGCTCCTGTGGCTCACCTGTCTCCCTGAAAAATACGGACCCTGCCGAGATAACCTCCTTGCTGAAATCAAGAGGCGTCTCAGTATGTGTTGCTTCTCCGGAAAGGAGGATATGCCGGGGCAGTCCTCCGTCCATGCGGGGGGCAGACTCGTCCATGAAATTGTCCGCTGGGTTCTCCAGTACCATGTCAAGCGGAGGTGACGGCGGGCGATGGCCTGCAACCCCGGGGATAAAGAACGGGAACCCGAAGTTTTTTCCCGCTGCCAGGTCAGAGGTATCAAACTGTATCTGTCCGTCCACGATAAATGCCTTTCCCGGCATCGGCGGCATGGGGTTCCCCGGGACCGGCACGATCGCAGGGATCGGCGTGCCCGCAGCTATCTCCCCGTCAGGGAGGGCCCGCGCTCCTGCGGCAGGCCTTCCGTCCGGGTCCAGCAGGGTACCTGCCTCGAACACGTCATGGTTTCTCCAGAGCTCCCACATGCCCTGCGCAAAATGGGGATAGAAATGGCAGTGGAATATCGAATCCCCCGGCGCCCTGTTGCGGTTCCCACCGCCGTTATAGACCATCTCATACGTATAACCCGACCCCGGACCTATGTGCTGGGCATCCAGGTAGTTGGAATTGTCGTCATCCGGGGTGAAGAGCCACTGGTGCTGGTGCAGGTGAAAGATATGGTGCTCCTTGGGTCCTGCATGCAGGTTCCTGATCTTGGTATGGTCTCCTATATAGCCATGATGTACGTTCGAGGGATCATCCGGATAAAAGGCCATTGTTGCCTTTGGTCCGCCGGTGATCCTCCCGAAAAATGCTGCATTTGCCGGTACGTCGACGACCATGGCAGGATCTCCGACAGCCCAGGATGTCAGAAAGAATTCCTCGAACTTGCAGCCGGCACAATTCCGCATGGGGCCGACGCCAAGCCTGTTTGCGACAATTTCGGGGCCGACAGCGGCAGAGCCGTAATTGATGGCAAAGCCATCCTTTACCCCGGCCAGAGTTGAACTGAAGAGCGGGTCGCTGAAAATAGGGAAGGCCTGCTGGAGGGTCGATTCATCATGGAATATCACGGTGAACTCCCGGAACGGCCGGTCCCGGTCAGGGTATGCCGGGTTGACGGGATAGGTCCCTGCGGGAAAGCCGCCCCTGCCGGGTCCGGTGATGATGGCGTTGAGGTCTGAATGGACCAGCGTGTTGTTGTCAAGGACCCTCAGGACCGGGCGTCCCGCGAGCGGCCCGCTGCTGTAGCGTGCCTCATAGTCGATGATCGGATGGCCGTCAGGGGTCGTTCCGATGGTTGCCTCTGCAAGGTCGGCCTGGGTCACCTGGCTCCGGTACCACTCAGAACCCTGCGGCTCCACGTTGATGGCGCCGAAGAGACCGGAAGGCGTATGACCACCGTTGCCCTCGCCCCCGGCGGTCGCGCCCATGCTGTAGAGCAGGTAGGTATTTTCCCGCTCTGCATAGAGCGTATAGGTACGGGACTGCCCCGGGCCAACCAGGCTGCTGCTGTTGCGTCCGACCTTTGACCCGTCGTCAGCGCTGCTGCTGACAGCCTGCATACCGTTCACATGGATCGATACGTTCCTTGTAGCCGGCTGCTCAAGGACTTCCCGGGCATTGGGATTATCATCGACCTCAGCAACAATGGCTGAAGGCGACAGCAGGTTCGTAAAATGTATCTGCAGACAGCCCCCGGCATGCATGCGAAGCACCAGCGGCCGCGGCCGCTTGTCAGACCTCAGGGAGACCTGTCCGGGAACTCCTCCTGATCCGATCGGCTGTCCTGAGAGACTATGGACCACATCTTCCCTCAGGGCAAAGATCATGGCGGCAGGATTGACCGCGCCAAGCCGGTTGTAGAAAATGACCTCATCCAGGGCAACAACATTTGCGACCAGGCAGTCCGCGGCCCCGGCTTCCGCCGGGAAACCGGACAGGCATACGAGCCCGGCCAGGACGATCATTATCATACTCACTGTTCCGTAACGAAGCTTTTCAGCCATCTCTGTCCTCCCAATGTTTATATCTGCAATATTTCTTTTCATCTTCCTGAAAGTCTGTCTATCTCTTCGCCCAGTTCATACAGCAACTGATCAAGACCGAAGGGCTTGGCTAGACATTGGGAGACCCGGAACGGCAGAAGCCGTTCACTCACCTCCGCGCTATCGTTCCCCGTCATCACCATTACTGTTACGGAAGGATAATTCTTTGCGGTATGGGCCAGGAGCTCAAATCCGTCCATGACCGGCATATTCAGGTCCGTGATGAGCATGTCGATCCGATGGGAGCTCATGATATCAACCGCCCTCTGGCCGTTCTTGGCAGAAAGGATCGTCAGCCGCTCAAAACGTTTTCTGAGGTTGCAGCACAGATACAAAAGAAGTGCCGCATCATCGTCCACTATCAGTATCTTCTTCATCTCTCCTCACTGGTCGGGATACGATCGTGATTAATATTTTTTAATAGTACTGATGATTGAGCAATAACGAGGCCAGACAGAGGAAAACTTATTATGCCTTAAAATTAGTGAGTTAAGCGTGAGAGAGACGAGAGGGAGGATTTATAAGGCTCAAAACAGGCCGGTCATTATGGGCCCATGGCTCATTTCAGGCCGAATTCCTTCAGCTTTCGTTTGAAAGTGGACAGAGGGACCCCGAGCTCCCTTGCAGTCTTCGTTACATTGCCCGAGAACGTCCTGAACGCAGCAGTTATATATCTCTTTTCCATCTCCTCAAGGGGGAGGATCTCAGGAGGGTCGGGCAATGCATTAACCGGTCCATCGGCAGCGTTCCTCTTTCCCAGGAGTTCAGATGGCCTCAGATCAGGTCCGGTTGCCAGGATGACCGCCCTCTCAAGGATATTCTTCAGCTCCCGGACATTGCCCGGCCAGTCATACTGTTGCAGCCGCTGCATCTCCGGGTCCGACAACCGGAATACCCTGCCGCCCTTTATCCTGGCGAGAAGGTAGCTGCAGAGCTCGGGTATGTCCCGTGACCTCTCCCGCAACGACGGGATGATTATCCGCAGGACGCTTAAGCGGTAGTAGAGATCTTTTCTGAAGGTCCGGCCGATGGCCTCCTCGATGTTGATATTGGTCGCCGCAATGATCCGTACATTGACAGGGGTCACGTTCTCGCTGCCGAGCCTCCTCACCTTTTTTTCCTCAAGGACATCGAGCAGTTTTGACTGCAGGTGAAGCGGCATCTCCCCGATCTCGTCCAGGAAGAGCGTCCCGTTTTCGGCCATCTCCACGATCCCTTTTCTTGTCTTGGCCGCACCGGTGAACGCACCTTTTTCATAGCCGAAGAGCTCCGCCTCGATCAGGTTTTCGGGCAGCGCGGTACAGTTGATGCTCAGAAACGGGAATTGCCTGGCCCCGCTCTTCATATGGATCGTCTTTGCAATGAGGTTCTTGCCCGTCCCTGTCTCTCCCGAGATCAGGACAGGGACATCGGAGGAGGCAGCGAGAGCGACCAGCCTCAGGACATCACTCATCCCGGTGCTGCCGACGACGACCGTTTCGCTCGACTCCCTGTCTGCGAGCACCCTGAAACGTTCATCGGCATTATGCCGTTCGACCGCCTTATCTACCACCACCGGGAGGATCTTATGGTAGGTGTGCCCCCTGCCCTTGATAAGGTAATCATAGGCCCCGGCCTTCATGGCCCTGACCGCGATCTCCTCGTCCCCCGCGCCGGTCGTTATGATCACCGGGATATCGGTCTTCAGGGCAAGGATATCAAAGGCAGTTCCGTCACCCAGCAGATAGTCCGAGATAATGACATCGAAAGACCCGTCATCGATCCTCTTTTTCGCCTCAGCGACCGAACTGACCATAGTATAGTTATAGGGAAGATCTTCACCGGCCACGAAACGCCGGAAAGCCATCCGGTCGACCTCGTCATCCTCCACCAACAAGATCCTTATGGGCGCCGTCATCCCCGGCACTCCCGCGGAAGGGTAAAAAAGAAGGTGCTCCCTTTTCCGGCCTCGGACTCGACCCAGACCTTCCCCCCATACAGCTCGATGTTCTTTTTCACTACGGCAAGCCCTATGCCCGAACTTCCATCCTCATTGCTGCCGGACACGGTCTGGAAGAGCTGAAATATCCTGTCGAAGTGTCTTGTTTCGATCCCCCTGCCGTTGTCGGAAATGCTGAACAGATAATGACCGTTGTCCGGCCGAAAGTTGATGCGGACCACCCCGGCCGGTTTATCCATCGCCTGCAGCGCATTGCTGAGCAGGTTCTGGAACACCTGCTCCATACGGGCCGGCTGGCAAAACACTGTCGGCAGCCTCTCTTCAATGATAATTTTGACCTGGACGGGCGGAGCAAGCATTTCGACGATCCGGGGCACGAGCTCATTGAGGTCGACTTCCTTCATCTCCTCCCTCTCCCAGCCCAGCTTTGAATATTCCAGGATGCCTTCAATGAGAGAATACATCCCACGGACCCTGTTCTTCAGAAGAGCGATCTTTTCTCTCCCCTGTTCGTCAAGTTTGTCTGCATAATCATCCGACAGCCAGGAGGCCAGGGAATTGATCGCCCGGAGCGGGGCCTTCAGATCGTGTGATACAATGTGAGCGAACTCGGCCAGCTCCCTGTTTGCGGCCTGCAGTTCAAGGATCAGATGCTTCTGGTGCACCTCTGCCTTTTTCCGCTCGGTAATGTCGCGGAGAAAAACAAAGAGCCGGTCCGGAGGGCCCTGCAGATAGTTTGTGCTGACCTCTGCATCGATGATCCTCCCGTCCTTGCAGCGATGACGGGTCTCAAAGCGGTCAGAGCCGGTCTTGATCACCTTCTGCATATGGAGAGCAATTTCTTCGGGGCTTTCATTCACCTCAATATCCCCGATCTGCATTCCAAGCAGTTCTTCCCTGCTATACCCCACCATGCTGCAATAGGCTTCGTTCACAGCCAGGAACTTTCCGCCGGTGTCGACGATCCAGAAGCCATCCATCGCAGCCCTGATGATCGTATTGATCTCGTCTTCGGCAGAACAGGGAACGGCTTGCAGATCTTTCTCCCGCCGGTCTTTAAGGATCGGGAGCTTATGGTCCTGTCTGTCTTTCATTTCTTATGTGATAATCAGGGGACGCATCAGACTTCCCCCCTGAATGCAGTCGCTACTTTTTGTCCACCAGTTCCTTGATCGCGGCAGCTTCACGGAAGCCTGAGATGGCCCTGCCGTTTGGCAGTACCATGACAGGTGTACCATTGAACCCGAGCTTCTTTGCCAGCGCGATGTTCTTGTCAACATCGGTCGTCTTGCAGGCAGCCTTCGCTATCGGCTTTTTCTCAAAGGCCTCCTCAAGCAGGGCAAGGGACTTCCCGCAAACGATCGCCTTTGATTTCTCATAGGCCCCCTTATGGGTCGGAAGAGGGAACATCTTTATCTGAAAGGCTATGTCCTTCCTTTCCTCGACCACCTTCTTCATCTCCTTATGGAGCTTTGAGCAGAACGGGCAGTCAGGATCGGTAAAGACGATGACCTTGATCTTGGCGTCCTTGCTCCCCAGCAGTATCGCATCGCCCAGGGGGATCTTCGAGACATCGACCCTGTTCACCTCCGAGTATCTCTCCTGGGTCACGTTCTTCTTGCCCTTGATATCGATGATCGACCCGGAGACCGCGTATTTCTTTGTCACATCGAGGTAGACCAGCCCTTTTTTGTTGTCGGCCTCGAACTCGATCTCCCACATCGCCTTCAGAGGCGACAGCTGCACACCCTTGACCTTGATGTTCGGGATGATGTCCTTGAGTATCGTGGCCGCCTCCTCCTTCTTCAGGGTGTGGCACTTGGCACAGTCCTGGTCCTTGCTGCTGAAACCAAAAGAAAAAGCAGCAGGGATGACCATTGAGACCACCAGTGTGAATAATAATATTTTACGCATTATGCCTCCTGTATAATTCTATTTGCCGGTTATGTTCAGATGGGGCTTCACATCCTTCTCAAAGGAAAGCCCCGAAAAATATTTCCCGATGGCCGTCCGGTATTCACCGACAGAGCTCATCGCCTGCTGTGCAAGGGCAAACCTCTGTTCAAGGCCTATCCTGCCTCCATTGTCCTTGAGGGACTTTATAAATCCCGCATACTGGGAAGGGGCGGTCAGCACGGCAACGCTGTGCCAGTTCTTGGCAGAGGCCATGGTCATGGCCGGACCGCCGATATCGATATTCACCCGGGCGGTCTCGGACGTTGTCCCTTCCTTTGCAACAACCGAGGTGAAGGGATAGAGGTTGCCGACGAAGACATCGAAGTAAACGCCCGGGGAGCCTCCCATTGCCGCGAGGGTCCGATACAGATATTCCTCGTGAGCAGGGTTGCCCCTTTCAGCCAGCAGACCTGCATGTATCTTGGGGTGAAGCGTCTTGACCAGCCCGCCCTCCATCTCCGGCGCTCCGGTGAAGTCCTCGACCGGGGAGTAGTTCTTTGAGGCATTGCTGCCGAGTATCTCCATGATCTTCTTGCCGGTCCCGCCGGTCGAATAGAACCGTGCCGATGGACTGACCTCAAGGATGCCCCGTATGAGCTCCTCAAGCCCTGCCTTGTCGAAGACGCTGACAAGGATATGCTCCGGCTTTATGCGGTCGACCACCTGATATGCATTTTCTCTGATGCTCATATGAACTCCCCCTGTCTTAATAATGAACTGTATTAGGCCCGGTCACAGGACCGGTTCGATATCTTTTCCCAGACCTTCTCGTCTATCTCGTCGGCATAATCCGCGAGGCCGTATCTTCTGCCGCATTCCATGCAGCGCAGGCTGACAGCCCTTCAGCCAAAGGAGAGCATCAGCCTCCCTTTGCATTCCCTGCAGCGCATGTCCGTATCGAGTGTTCTGGTCATAGATGATATTGTATCTTAAGCAGGGATATTTTTTAAAATAGATGCACTCAGGGAATTAAGAAACAAGTGAACGCCTTGTTGCGAGATCTGGCTGAGCATTTCGTTCTGTGTGTCTTATTTTATGATTCAGATTCTGAGCGGGGAATTCCGGACTGTCTGACAATAGACTGGAGTGTACCAATTTTGATTTCATTATGGTCAGGGACCGGAACAGTAATGGTCCCTTCAGATATCTTTTTCTGCATAACAATATGACTGCCTCTTCTTCTTACCTCGCTGAACCCGTGCTGTGCCAGAATCGTGCAAACATCTTTGCCCGAAAGGACACGGAGTCTACCCAACGGCGACCTCAACTTGTGTTACAAATATATCCCCGTGAAGCCGCTGCTTTATCTCCTCGGGAGAGGCAGTTTGAAAAAATAATTCCAATGCCTCTTTAAGGTTATCGCGCGCCTGCTCTATGGTATCGCCCTGACTCGCTATATCAAGCTCTGGGCAAAGAGATACATATCCGTCATTTTCTTTTTCTATGATTGCCGTCAGTTTTTGTGTCATCTCGCCTCCTTTTTGCCTTTATTATACCTATATTCGGTATTTTTTATAGGTCGAAACTACTGTCTGCAAGGTCCTGGATGTACTGCGGAAGTGCCCGGAAGAGTTTCCAAAACTCCGGCGAGGCGAAATGCTTCAAATTTCGGAACAGTTCCCGGACTTAAACGACTTAAGTGCCGCCCCCCCTATTTCTGTTCTATTCATAATGCGTCCACATGCGAGATC
>SCQH01000036.1 GCA_004321925.1 Nitrospirota bacterium
CAAGCAGGCGCAGTACAAAATGATAAAAAAACGATAAATGGTCTGATTCTCACATGCAAATTGCAATTACGATAGCACTCACTGTCTTCTATGTCGGCATTTCGCTGATGCTCGGCGGGGTGCATCCAAAGAGCGGCATGCCATGGTGGTTTTTCGCACCAACAACTGTGGCTTTCCTTGCCTCCTTTGTCGCTATAACGATCATTGGCAAACTCCCGCTGCCGTGGGTCAAGAAACAGCAATATAGCTTGTCACCCCGCCGTGTCCGCCCTTCATGGAGAGGCGTCTTCTGGCTTCCCGTTTGGGCGCCGTTACTGCTTGTTCCGTGGCACTTCCTCTATATCCTGCGAATGCACGCTGACATCGGCTGGGTGTTGTATCTCGTTGTCGTGCTTGCCTTGGCATTACTGGCCCGGCAGGCGATTAAGCGCTGGCGCGAAATCCGACTCCTTAGAAGCGGCGAAGTGACTATGGCGATCGTCCACAGTCGACAAGTCACTGGGGAGTGGACAGATCGAATCGTTTATCAATTCAAAACTGCCGGCGGGGAAACCGTCTCCGGCCGGGCATGGGATGTTGGATATAATGTATCCGAAGGATCCAGCGTCCCTGTATTTTACAACGCCAACAATCCCACGAATCACGTTATCGCATGCGCAAGCTGGTTCGAGGCCGATTAACGCCGGTGAGCAGCGGCGAAGTTAGATTTTGGATCACGAGAATAGAACTTTGGGGACTTTGGGGACGTTGCCAACTTAAACAATATATTTGAAATAAGCTTGATGGAGCAGCGCTAATATTCTTAACCGGAAATCATCATGTCTGAGTTCATGGTCAATGCGTTTGCTTTCAGGTGAAGTTGAAATGGTTAAGGGTTCGGGACTGGCGTCATTTACCGTTGCCGTGAAAGAAGGCCGGGGACATGATAACGCCCGGAGTCAGAAAAAAGGGGCAGGCTATCTTTTATGAAGCAGCCTGTCCCTTTTCTTTCCCGGCTTTTTTAATTCTTTGATCCGCAGGCGCAGCCGGCACCGAGTTTGCTGTCAGTGCATTTCCTGCAGGTGGAGATGCCCAGCAGACTGTAGGGCGGGCACCAGCCTGTAATACCCGTCAGGAGCGGCACTAAGCCGACGTATCCCCAGTTTGATACGCCCGTAAAGGCGAAGGAAAGGATTCCCAGTCCGATAATAATCCTGATACCCCTGTCAATTGATCCCACGTTCTTTTTCATATGTTGCTTCCTCCGTGTGTTTGATTTTGGTGTGCTCACCATGGATATAGTTTAAGGATTATCGCCGGCAGTGTATGTGACTTTTGTCACAAAGAGAAATAAAGGCTGGACTTCCCATGTCGTCATTTACCATTGCCGCGAAAGAAGGCTATGCGACGGACATGATAACGCTTGGAATCCCTTCGGTGATAGCTGGGATATTCGGGCTTCTGACTTTAAAGGCAGGATTCGGCTATTGTTGATATCGGCTCCGTGCGGCAGGTGGAGGGGGGATTCCGTTCCTATCCCGGGAGAGGGTGGCGCCTTCCGGCGCCTCCCTCTCCCAAGCAAGACTCCCCAACACCTTATATTATCGTAACCCTAAACACGTTATCGATCCATTGGCGGTTATATTCCAGAACAACTCACCATCTGTAACATCCATCCTGAGTCTGCCCACCCCTGTGCCCGAGACGTCTCTCTGTTCCTGTGAGCCTGTGCACGTTGAGAACCCCGGGGTGCACCCTACGAAATTATAACTGCTTCCAAGGATCTCATCCGTGCCGTCACACGAAACATAAAACACAAAAGCCCCGGTAGCATTTGTGTATTGTGCAGAACTCTTTGAATAATACTTAATACTTGCGCTGACGCCGGAAATCCCCTGTATGCCCTGCGGCCCGGTAGCACCAGTTGCTCCGGTCAGACCTGTCGGTCCCTGCGGACCCGCTGCACCCGCCGGCCCGGCTGGCCCCTGTGGTCCTGCAGCACCAGTAGCCCCGGTCGGGCCTGTCGGTCCCTGCGGTCCTGCAGCACCAACTGCGCCGGTTGCCCCGGTAGCACCTGTTGGTCCCTGTGCTCCGGCTGGCCCGGCATCTCCCTGCAGGCCCTGAGGGCCGCGCGGCCCTATCGGCCCCCTGTCGTCAACCCCGATCTGAAGACCGTAGACACCCTTCACCTTAAACCGCATCGGGTCTGACCCCGGTATGAGTTCCAGGTCGGCATCCACATATTTCGTGGAGTTGCTCACCCCGTTCATGGCAAGCCTCTGGATGCTCAGTATGCCTGTCTCCCAGTTAAAGGCTGCTACTATCCCGAGGCCGGGGGCAGTCTCCTGTGCACTCGTAAGAATAAACTCCTGGCCGGTGCTGTCCGTTGCCTTCAGGTAGACATCATACATGCCTGACCCGGGGACATCAACCATATACAGATGCAGATTCCCGTCGGATGAATAGGTCGCATCTCCCCAGGCACTGCCCATTGCCATGAGAACAAGGAGTGCAACCATTACAGCCGAAACGATACAACCCTTTTTTTGCTTTTTCATACTACCTCCTTTTGATCATTATTTCTGACCGGATAGCCGGTCTTTTTTTGCTTGCAGAAATTTCCACGCACATTGTATCACTAAAAATGCCGATTGTAACCCCTCTTCTCTGCTCAAGCTTCCTTCTTTTCTCCCCGAAGATCGAGGAGAGTGTGGTCTTTGATCTTGAATTCTCCCCCCAGTATCCGTTGAGAAAGTTTCTTTTGGTAGTTAACAATTCTTGCGCGGCAGCTGCCTCAGGTGTATCAGGTGAAGTTGAAAGGTTGAGGGTTCGGGACTGTCGTCATTTACCCTCGGCGTGAAAGAAGGCTATACTACGGTCATGATAATTCTCAGGATCCTCTCGGTGGTCGCGGTTGTGTTCGGGTTGCTGACTTTAAAGGCAGGGGGTTCGGTTATTTTTGATATCGGCTCTATGCGGCAGGTGGAGGGAAATTACGTCCCTTTTGTTGTCTGGGCCAACTTCCTAAGCGGGTTTTTCTATATCGCTGCCGGGGTCGGGCTCTGGTTGCGGAAAAGGTGGGCCGCAACCCTGTCCGTCGCCGTGATGATAGGCATAGTCATGACATTCATATTTTTCGGGATGCATGTCCTGAACAACGGCCTTTATGAAATGAAAACGGTCTATGCCATGAGCCTGCGAACTTTTCTCTGGGCTGTGATCTCCATCGTTTCGTACAGACAATTACGCAGAACTCATTGAACAGGCGCGAGAGGAGCCGGAAGGCTCCCCTCGGCCGGATTGTCGTTAGGCAGTTTCATTAGTGACAGCACGTATTAAAAGAAGGGCCCCATGCAATAGCACTCGCATAAGGCCCTTGCAGCGCCGGCAAATGCCAGATCAGCGCCACGGGATATATGACAGCGCGCTTGGTTCAAATATTTTCCGGAAGGCCCGATGGTCTCAAAAAGAATGATTCCCAAGCTTGTAATGTTCACCCCGGAATCAGCCTCCTGCAACACCTCCTGATTATATAAAATGTATCCAGCAGGACACGTGCAGTCAACAGTTGCGTCGGTACCACCCCAATAAATATAAGGACTATACGCAGTGTTAACTGCAAATGCCGTGGCAATTGGTGGCCCCTGTGGTCCCTGCGGCCCCGCTGAACCAGTAGCTCCCGTTGCACCAGTAGCTCCCGTTGGCCCTATCGGTCCGGGCAACCCTATAGGACCCATAGGCCCGGTTGCACCAGTGGCACCAGTCAAACCTGTCGGCCCTGCCACTCCCTGAATCCCCTGCGGCCCGATTGGACCTATCAGCCCCTGCGGTCCTATCGCCCCCTGTGGTCCGGTTGGACCGGTAGCGCCGGTCACCCCCGTCGGTCCCATCGGCCCGGTATCGCCAGTAGCACCGGGGTTTCCCTGCGGGCCGCGAGGCCCCTCAGGTCCCCTGTCGTCGACTCCGACCTGAAGACCATAGACCCCCTTCACCTTAAACCTCATCGGGTCTGACCCGGGGATGAGCTCAAGGTCAACATCGACATACTTCGTGTCGTTGCTCACACCGTTCATCGCAAGCTTCGGGATGCTCAATATGCCCGTCTCCCAGGCAAAGGTTGCCACGATACCCGGGCCGGGAACGGCCTGCTGTGCGCTGGTAAGCTGAAACTCCATGCCGGTGCTGTCCGTTGCCTTCAGGTATGCGTCATACATGCCGTCCCCGGAAACATCCACCATATACAGATGAATATTCCCGTCGGACGAATAGGTCGCATCGCCCCACGCACTGCCCATTGCGGTCAGAACAAGCAGAACGACCATAAGACTCGAACCGATAAACCACTTTTGCTTTTTCATCCTACACCCCCTTGATGCTTTGGCAAGCTTTGTCTGCTGCCATTCTGATAAACACACCAGGCCGGTAATCCGGTCTTTTCCGCCACCCCTATTCCTACTTAAATTGTACCGCTAATAATGCCAATTGTAACCCTTCTTTTCTCATCGGCTAATCCGCCTGAGTGCGGAAAGATAAGTCGGAAACTGGTGGGTTAGTGGGAGTTAGAATTCTCATAGGGGTGAGGGGACTTATGAGCAATCAGACTTACCTCTTTCTGCAGACAAGGCGGGCAATGGCCTTCGGCGGAACACCGGTGGTCCCTTCAAAGGTATGGATCACCTCCCAGTCCTGAAACCATGAAAGAAGCTCGCCGGGTCTAAGGAGGTGGTCAGGGTTTTTCGGCCTTCCGAGCCGGGCTTGTCCTATGGTGAATGTCTCATACAGGAGGATCCCGCCTTTTTTCAGAGACTTGGCGATGCAGGGGATGAGGGGGCGGTGGAGATAGCGGAAGACAAGTATTGCGCTGAAGGAGAGGCCCTCCAGGGGATCGACGCCTCCCTGTTCGAGGTTCACCTGCCAGAATTCTGCCGTTACCCCGGCTGCCTGAGCGTTCAGCCTGGCCTGACTGAGGGCCTCTTCCGAGCTGTCTGCCAGAACGACCGAAAAGTCCCTTGACGCCAGGAGTATCCCGTTATGTCCATCTCCGCAGGCAAGATCAAGGATCGGATGATCTTTCAGATCATCGGTGAAGAGATGCAAATATTGCGTGAGTAATCCATCCGGACCGGAAACCCTTTTGAACTCAGTCATGAAAAACGCTATCGGTGCCCGGCGTCATGGACCATTGTGGCTGTGATCTCCACTCCTTGGTCTGAGCCGTTGCGCAGCGGCTGACTATAAGGAAAAGCCTGCCATATACTGACCCGCACTCAACTCTTTTACCCAGCGGACAATGACAGTGCTGATCGTATTGGGAAGGTCGGTCTTAAGGGCGATCGCCTGACCTTCAGAAAGCGGGATGTCGGTTTTGAGGCAGAGTCCGGTGTTGCTCAAATTGATGACGAGGCCCTTATGGACTGCAGTGTTTGTATCGCATGCGTAAGCTATTTCTGCATCGAAGGGATAGCGTTCTTCTTTCCTGATGGTCGCGACCGGCTTTGACAGGTCTATGCGTTCTTTACAGGCCTCAAGCCAGGTAGAGATATCACGAAATTTAAACGGTTTTTTGAAAAATGCGCAGCCGAGACCTTCAAGCCGCTTATCGCTGTCGACATTGTGATCACCGGACATAAGGGCTTTGTTCCTTGAATCAATCGGGCACCCACCCTGGGCCTGCCGGACCAGCATTTCAAGACCGGTCATCCTCGGCATCTGATTATCGGTAAGGACGATATCGGCGCAGGGAATTGAACGGCTGCACTTGTTGTCTGCATGATCTTTGTAGATAGGGCAGATGACCGGGCTGTCAAAGGTCAGGACCTCGAAATCCAGAGTCGCAAGAAATGTCTTGAGCATGGTCAGGTTGGTCGCATCATCGTCAAAGATGTTGACCCGCGGGTTTCTCATAACTGGCATGTCGCCCCCATAAAGAAAAATATAGAGACTATAAATTATTATCTGAAATAAATCAAGAGGGAAATGAACGGCGTCAAGTCAGGTCTTCATCGGCAATAGGTCACCGCGGCGGATGCGAATTTCGAAACGACCAGAAAGAACCTGCAGCATCATTGGAAAAGAGAAGGCCGGTTTGTGGCCGGCCTTCTCTTTTAGAAACTGCCTTTACAGCACATATCAATCCAGGCAGTCTGCCTGTCGTTACCAGGCGATACAGAGCAAAGTCGATGTTGCATCACCACAGAAGTCCTGGGACCCGGGATTATAGATCCATGTAGTATTGGTCACACTTTCGCTTCCCCAGTCCAACAGGGGCCCTGTACCGCTTACGCCCACAGTCCAGGCGCTGCATGTCTCACCCAGGGTCCCGTCAGCCTTCGTGCCTGAATTCCAATAGCTTCCGGTAATGCCTGCGGCATTCAGGGACACATCTATCGAGCCGTCCAGAAGATCGGCCCAGTTGTTCGCGATTATCGTACCGTTAGTGGACCGTATGGTACGTGAGATATCCAGGCCGCTGAAGGCCTGCCTTCCAGCGATCGTATCGGTGGCGTTCACGCTGATAAACGCGGCAAAATTGGAGTAGCCGGCCGGCTTGTTGACACTGGCAATGCACTTTGTATTTGCGCCGGCCCGACCGCCCAGGTTTCCGTTATAGGTCGTTTCATGGCGATACAGTATGATATTTGTTACGGGGACTGATGGGGCCTGTGCCACCGTTGCATAAGCGGCCTTGTTGAGACCTGCATCCTTGACAACGACATTAAAGTAATATGTGGTGCCGACGGTCAGGCCGGTCACTGTCTTTGACGTTATGTTGGTTGACCATGGAAGGCCGACAACCGTGCCGTTGGCCTCTGCGGTTGCGACGGTACTTATATTGTTCGATGCTGAATAAAAAACAGTATATTCCAGGGTGGCCTGAGGTGTCACCGCGTCGGTTGCAGCAGTCCAGGAAAGGGCGATATCAACGCCCGGGGCTGCATTGATCGTCCCTGAATTTCCGGGAACAGGCGCTATAGTGTCAGCGGAACCAGCCGGTCCCGCTGGACCTACTGGACCTATCGGCCCTGTAGCTCCGGTTGCGCCTGTTGGTCCCGCTGGACCTATGGGTCCTGTTGCACCGGTAGCACCTGTGGGCCCCATCACCCCCGGAGGCCCTGATATACCCGCTATGCCCTGAGGCCCAGTTGGTCCATCTGCTCCTGCCGGTCCTATGGGCCCTATGGGTCCGGTTGCACCCGTCGGTCCGATTGGCCCTATGGGTCCGGTTGCACCCGTCGGTCCGATTGGCCCTATGGGTCCGGTTGCACCTGTCGGTCCGATTGGTCCTATAGGTCCAGCAGCACCTGTCGGCCCGACGAGTGAAACTCCGGCGCCCCAGAGTCCACCGTTCTTAGGGCCATACAGGGTGTTGCCTGCGGTGTCTATGTAAAAATCACCATCTGCACCAACAGTCACATTATCAGGTACCCCGGAGCCGTTCAGAACTGTCTTCCCGTCCGTCCCTGCCGGTCCTGTCGGCCCTGTGGCGCCGGTCAAACCTATCGGGCCCTGCGGACCTGTTGGACCTGCCACTCCCTGGATCCCCTGCGGTCCTGCAGCTCCGGGGTCTCCCTGCGGGCCGCGGGGCCCCATCGGCCCCCTGTCGTCAACCCCGACCTGAAGACCGTAGACACCCTTCACCCTGAACCTCATCGGGTCTGACCCGGGTATGAACTCCAGGTCGACCTCCACATATTTCGTATCGTTGCTCACCCCGGACATGGCAAGCTTCGGGATGCTCAGGATGCCGGTCTCCCAGTTAAATGATGCTGCAATGCTCAAACCGGGAGCAACCTCCTGCGCACTGGTAAGTATAAATTCCTGGCCGGTGCTGTCCGTTGCTCTCAGGTACGCGTCATACATACCAGACCCCGGAACATCCACCATATACAGATGCATATTCCCGTCGGACGAATAGGTTGCATCTCCCCAGGCACTGCCCATTGCGGACAGAATAAGCAAAGCAACCATAACTGCCTGACCGATAAAACCCTTCTTTTGGATTTTCATACTGCCCCCTTTGATAATATATCTCTGACCGGGATAGCCGGTCTATGTCTGCTTCAAGAGATTCCAGAGCATATTGTATCACCAAATATGCCGATAGTGGCCCTGCTCAAAAAATATTTTTGTGCAGTGGGACCAAAAGTATGTGAGCGAATGAAAAAAGATGAAGCAGGGAGGGATGTTATGCTTATTCTTTGGCTTTTGCAATGAACCAGGTGAAGGTGCTTTCGAAGGTAGTGTTCTTCCCTTCGTCCATGACCTTTACCATGACATCCACAAGGGTCCGTCCCTTTTCCGAGAGTTCCTTCTTTGCCTTCATGACCCTGTCTGCGTCAATAAAGCCGGTTGAAAACAGTCTTCCCTTTGCCGGGTTTTTATATTTGACCTCAACCCTCCTCACCACGGGGAAATAGGCACCGTTCCAATTTCCGAAGTTTCTCTCCAGTATTTCCCCGCTTGAAGCTTCCGCCAGCGCATATTGAGCGGACGCATGAACGGTGCCTACATGATTCTGATATTTTTCCTTGTCTTCAAGCATAAGGACCGTGTCGGGCAGTTCCGACTTTTTTATCATGAGGACCTTGTTAAAAGGCAGTTTTAAAACGTTCATTCTTTTCCTTTCATCTACAACGGGGCTCTTATTGTATGTTCCCGGTTCGTCTGAGCTTAACAGCTTCGAGTATCTTTTGTCTTGTAAGGTTGCCGGCATCCGGCCAGGAGACGATCTCGTCAATGCTGCGATAACAGGCAGGACAGACTTTGTTATCATCAAGGGAACACCTCTTGATGCAGGGAGACTTAACCGTATCTTTTTGTCTGACAGGTGATTTCATTGCGGCTTATATCTTACTCCCTGATCCAGGTGCAGGTCTATACCCATCACGGCAACAGTTGTCTGAAGGACATGACAAGATTGACAAGCGGCGCGGCATATGACACAATTTTATAAATTAAACCGGAAACAGGTAGTCTTTCTATTATGACGAATCAGGCGGCAGCAGGCATCAAGACATCGGAACTGACCGACAGGATAATCTTCTATTTTGTGGAGCACGGGCTGCAGATCCTCACCGCGATCATCATAATGGGGATCGGGGTCCTTTTTGCCCGCTGGGTCGGCAACATCATACACCGCTGGCTGAGATCAAAAGCCTTCGACGAACCGGTCAGCGTCCTTATTGTCAGGATAGTGAAGCTCCTGATAGTGGTCTTCGTCGGGATCATGGCCCTGGGCCAGATGGGGGTGCAGATCACTCCCCTCATAGCCGGGATCGGCGTGGCAGGAGTCGGCGCAAGTCTGGCGATGCAGGGGATCCTCGGCAACCTCGTTGCCGGGCTGACCATAATCTTCACAAAACCCTTCACCCTCGGCGAATATATCGAGGTCCTCGGCGTTTACGGACAGGTGATCGAGATCGAACTCTTCTCAACGACCCTGCTCCACGTTGACAATTCCCGGGTCATCGTCCCCAACCGGAAAATAGTCGGTGAGATACTCCACAATTACGGTAAGATCCGGCAGCTTGACCTGTCTGTCCCCATAGCTTACAGGACAGACCTTGACGCTGCGCTTTCAGTGGTTAAGAAGATACTGCAGGAGAACCCGCATGTGCTGCAGGAGCCTGCTCCGGTCGTCGGCATAGCCTCCCTGAGCGAGTCCTCAATTTCAGTGGCGGTCAGGCCCTGGGTAAAGGTCGAAGATTATGTGCTTTCACCGGTAGAGATATACCAGAGTGTGATAGATGGCTTTCGGGACAAGGAGATCGAGATCCCCGCTCCGCGACGGGAAGTCCGCATCACAAATAATACTATCTAAAAAAAGGAGGATGTATGCAGAAACTGAGCAGGAAGTCTTTAGGGTTGTGGATGGTCTTCTTCTTCGTGATTGCGGTCCTGATAGTTGGCCAGGGCATTCCGGGCGCATACGCGGCGAAAAAGGCAGAGCCGCTCGTCGATCTTAACACCGCGTCACAGAAGGATATCGAAGGATTGAAAGGCGTTGGTGCAGCCACGGCAAAAAAGATCATTGAAAATCGCCCGTATAAATCTGTGGATGAACTATCAAAGGCAGGCCTCTCTGCAAAGAAGATAGAGGCCTTGAAGCCTTTCGTGACCACAGGTCCGGCAACAGCGGCACCTTCATCTGCCAAGACAGCTGCGCCATCTGAAAAAACGGCGGCAAAGACCTCACAAGGCAAGGCGGACAGTCTTGTCGACATCAATACCGCTGATCAGAAGAGCCTTGAAGCACTGCCAGGGGTCGGCTCTAAAACGGCTCAGGAGATCATCAAGGTAAGACCGTTTAAGAGTGTTGACGACCTGAGCAAGGTCAAAGGGATCACCAAAAAGAAGATGGAGACCCTCAAGGGCCTGGTGACGGCAAGCACACCGAAGGCTGCCCAGGCAACTGCCCCTGCAGTCCCGGCTGCGTCGACAAAAGCGGCACCGGCAACTCCTGCCCCGGCTGCTGCCACAAAAGCAGCCCCGGCTGCCAAGGCCCCCGCAGGAGCCGAGAAGCCTGCAGCCCAGTCAAAGCTTGCCCCCGGAGAAAAGGTGAATCTTAATACCGCCAGCAAGGAGCAGCTTGAGAAACTTCCCGGAATAGGGCCGGCTAAGGCCCAGGCCATAATCGACGGGCGGCCCTATAATGCCCCTGAAGATGTCATGAAGGTCAAGGGGATCAAAGAGGGCATATTCAATAAGATCAAGGATTCTATTACCGTAAAGTAACGGAGTTATCGGATTGGCGCATCTGTCGATCACCTGAAACCAAGGAGAGAGCTATGGGATTATTTGATGAACTTGCCGGCGGGTTGGCAGGAAAGCTTTTTGGCGGTGGAGATAAGGATCAGCTGCTTGAAAATATAATGGGACTGATCAGCAATCCCCAGACAGGCGGGCTCTCCGGCCTTGCGCAGGTATTTAAGGACAAGGGCCTCGGTGATGTCATTTCATCCTGGATCAGCACAGGGCAGAATCTGCCCGTCTCGGCTGACCAGATCAAAGATGCCCTTGGCGCGGATCAGATCCGGGAGATCGCGGCAAACGCCGGGGTGTCGCAGGAAGAGGCCTCAAATGGATTGGCCGCTCTGCTCCCGGATATCGTTGACAAGCTGACGCCCGACGGAAAGATGCCTGAGGGCGATATGCTTGCACAGGGGTTGGAGATGCTGAAAGGCAGATTATTTCGCGGTTAAAGAAATACCAGAGGCAAATTTTTTAAGGGGACGCCCCGGCGTCCCCTTTTTTTCTACCCGGTAATTACTTCGTTGGAGAGTTCGTTCGTATCGTCATGCCTGATCGGAAAATGTTCGGCCAGGACCTGTCCGGCCTCAGTGATGGACTGACAGAGGGCGTCACAGGCACGGCCTTCTTTTATACCCTGCGTTACGGTCGAGGCATAACGGTTCAGGGTCTCCTGCTGGATCTTTGAGTAGATTCCCTTATCAGCGAGGACCCAGACCTTGTGCTCAAGTATCGATATGAAGAATAAGACGCCGGTATTTTCCCTCGTCCGGTCTAAGCCCTTTTCATGGAAGGCCCTCAACGCCTGCCGGGCCACTGCCTCATTTTTCCTTCCGGCCCTGATGAAAAGCGTCTTGAGCGCCGGGATGGTCCCGGTCAACCAGGCAAAGAGAATGAAAAAGATGATGATCAGCGGGATAAAGTACCAGATCAGCGAATTGAAGAATATCTCGGTAAGGGCAAAGGCTGCGAGGCTTCCGAAGACCAGACCGCCCATGATATCCGCATCCCGGTATGTATCGCTCCGGTCAACGACCATGACGGCCACCTCCCCCGATGTCCGCATTTCTACCTGCTGCGTGGCAGCGGATATCTTCTGCTTTTCCTCTTCAGTGAAAAATGTGGCTGCTGTTCTATCCATTTACCAGTCTCCTGAGGCGCCGCCGCCGCCGAAGTCACCGCCACCGCCGCCGCCAAAGTCGCTTCCCCCGGAACTGCCGCTGCCCGAAAAACCGCCGCCACCGCCGTAATAGCCGCCTCCCGGAAAGTATCCACCGCCACCACCTCTGCCGCCCATGCTCCCAAAGAGCAGCGGCAGCAGCAGCCCCAGTACCAGGCCGACGACCCCGAGCACGGCGAGCCAGACTACGCCGACAGATATGGAGGAAAGCAGGACGCTTAAGGGCAGGCCGACTGCACCGCCGACTGCGCCGAGCGGACGGTTTATGCTGCCAAGGACAATAATGGCCACAGCGCCGAAGATGAGGAACGTCAGGAGCGATGATTTTCCACGTTTCTGACGGCTTTTTGCCGGTCCGGCCTTGAATTCGCCCCGGGTGGCGTCAATGACGGCCGCAACCCCGGCACGAAGGCCGCCGTCATAATCTTTGCGTTTAAAGTGCGGTTTGATGGCAAGGTCTACGATCCTTCCGGCCATGAGGTCGGTCAGTTTTCCTTCAAGGCCCCGGCCGACCTCGATCCGTATCTTTCTGTCACCCTTCGAAACGACGATGATAACGCCGTTGTCCTTTCCCTTCTGTCCTATCTTCCAGGTCTCGCCCGCCTTGATGGCAAACTGTTCGAGCACCTCGCCTTCGAGAGAAGGGATGGTGAGGATGACCACCTGCGTCGAATCGGACTTCTCAAAGGCGCTCAGCTCGTTTTCCAGCTGGGCCTTCACCCCGGGCGAGAGCATAGCGCCGTAATCGTTCACATAGCCGGTCAACGGCGGAACATCAAGTGCAAAAGAGAGAGAAAATAACAGGAAAAGAAAAGCAGGGATGAGCAGGACCGGCCTGAGGGCCGGAAAGGCCGAAGAGGCTCGTCTCAAGCTGAGGCCGGTCCTGCTCATCATTTTATTGGAAATGTCCTATTTCGGCTTGCTGAAATCGACCTTGGGCGCCTTTTCAGATCCGGCCTCTGCCTTGAAGGGTTCCTTCAGCTTCAGGTGGAGCAGCAGGCTGTTCGTCAGGCTGTTGGGGAAGGTCCTGACCGAGACGTTGAAGGTCTCAACGGTCTTGTTGAACCTTGTCCGGGCAACATTGATCCTGTTCTCTGTCCCTTCAAGCTGATGCTGCAGGTCCTGAAAGTTCTGATTCGCCTTGAGGTCAGGGTACTTCTCGACGACCACCATAAGCCGTGAAAGCGCACTGCTTAAGCCGCCCTGGGCCTGCTGGAACTGCTGCAGCGCCTGGGGGTTATCCAGGAGGGACTTGTCCATCTTGATGGAGCCGACCTTGGCCCGCGCCTCGGTGACCGCTGTCAGCGTCTCGCTTTCATGCTTGGCATATCCCTTGACCACTTCGACCAGGTTAGGGATGAGGTCGTTGCGTCTCTGATAGGACGCCTCGACATCCCCCCATGCTGCCTTGACCGCCTCTTCATTGGCCTGCATCTGGTTATACCCGCAGCCTGAGACGCTCATAAGCATTATGGAAGCTACAAGATACAGTAATAGTTTTTTCATTCCGTCCTCCTTAAGGTTGGTTAATAGTGTATTATCTGCCAAAAATCCGGATATGTAAAGTCTGCATCTCCCAGTCAGGCCGCACGTCAGGACCTGATGACGACCGTATCGCTGATCTCGATCAGGCCCTTCACAACGATCTGTTCCATCTCCGGCAGGACGATCCTGATCTTTTCGTCCGTATCAACTACCTCTATCTTCAGCGGCAGGGTGGTCGAAAGCTCGAGCATCTTTGAGGTATGGAATATCCCGTCCCTGCCATACCCGGCTATTCCCCTGAAGACGCTGGCCCCGGCAAGGCCGTTGCGGTAGAGGATATCCATCAGGACCTCATAGACCGGGATGCCCTTGTGCCGGTCGGTCTCGTCAATATATATAGTCAGTTTCTTTGCAGGACCTTTTGTCACCATGTTCGATCTCCTATATGCCTTTAGCGATCATATTGCCAACTTTAAGTGCTGCGAAGCCTGCAGCAACGCTCAGGATAACGTTCAGCGCGGCAAGTGCCACTTCCCCGTCCTTCAGGAGATTCCCGGTCTCGAATTCAAAGGTTGAGAAGGTGGTATAGGCCCCGAGGAACCCGACGGCGAAGAACAGGCGCCACTGAGGATTCACCATGAACCGTTCAGTCACCAGGGGCATAAAAAGACCGATCAGGAGGCTCCCGCTGACATTGATGAAAAAGGTCCCCAGGGGAAAGCTCCTGCCCCAGTTCTGCCCGATCCAGAGTGCGACCGCATACCGTGCAATTGCGCCCAGAAAGCCGCCTGCGCCTACGATAAGTATGTTCATATATTCAAGGATAGAGCATGCACTGCGGTTAAATCAATGAAGATGGATCAGCTGACGGGCCTGACCACATTTATCCTTTCGGGTCCGGTTCCTGCTCTGTCTCGGTCAGAAGCCTTTTGCCGCCGATGAACCTCTTGAGATAATAGGGCGTCTCCAGGCTGTCGATGGTGACCCTCCGGCCCTTGGATGAGGCATGGATGAAAAGGTTGTTCCCGAGGTAGATGCCGACATGTGAGGGGAAGGAAGCGTATGTCCTGAAAAATACGAGGTCGCCTATCGAGAGCTCTTCCCTGTCGATGGCCTCACCTTCCTTGAACTGTTCGCGGGCCGTCCGGGGGAGATTGACCCCGAGGAACCCGTAGACCTTCCTGACATATCCCGAACAATCTATGCCAAGGATGCTGGTCCCGCCGAACTTATAGGGGATATTCAGCATCTTCTTTGCAAAGGTGGTCACTTTGTCCTGGGTGGGCTTTTCTTCGAATTCCTGCGTTGCTGCAACCTTTTTTATCTCTTCTTCGATATTCCGGCCCATGGCCTGCTGGAACTGTTCGGCAGAGGTCTCGTCGAGTTTCTCCTCAAGGTAGAGCGTTTGACCAATATAAAGCTCATGGATGTCTAATTCGTTAAGCGTGATCAGGTCTTCGCTGTCCATATCAAATTTCTTTGCGATCTTTCTGATCGTATCGCCTTTCTTTACCGTATAGGTCTTCGGGCCCATATGCCTGACCAGGAGTTTCTGGCCGGTCCTCAGCTTCTTTGATCTCAAATTATTGAGGCCCTTAAGCTCATCTACGCTGACGCTGTATTTCCTGGAGATCGAGGCAAGCGTGTCCCCTTTTTTGATCGTGTGATAGGGATTATCCTGGCTGGGCCTTGCCTGTCCGGCCGACTCAGTGACGGAAGGCTCGGTCTTGAGGGACTTCGTCTTTGCGACTGCCTTCTTTGCCTTCCCGGCATGTTTATGTTTTGCGACTGCCGCCTCTGCAGTGCGGGTCGGGACGATGATCGAAGTTCCGATCTTCATAGTGGAGGCTTTGATCTTGTTTGCGCTGAGAAGGGTCTGGACAGGGATCTTATGTTTCTTTGCTATGCTGGAGGGGGTATCCCCTTTTTTGATCACATACGTGACCGAAGCGGACGACACGGAACCCATACAGAGAAAACATACTGATACGGATACGGCAAGGAATATCCTGAGGAGGGTGGCCCTGAGCATCAGGCGGCTTCGTCCCGTGTAAGTTCTTTGAGGGTCGGCAGCTCGGTGAGGTCCTTGAGTCCGAAGTACTGAAGGAACTCTTTTGTCGTCCCGTACAGCAGCGGCTTGCCGGGGACTTCCTTCCGGCCCATTATCTTGATGAGGCGTCTGTCAAGAAGGCTCTTGATGACCCCGTCAGAGTTCACGCCGCGCATATGTTCAACGTCAGCCTTGATAATGGGCTGATTATAGGCGATGATCGCAAGGGTCTCCAGGGCAGGCATCGAGAGCTTGTTCGGCGCAGCGCTGCTGGTAAGTTTCCTTATCCAGGGTGCATACGCCGGGTTCGTTGTCATCTGGTAGGCGTTTGCGACCTCGATGATCTGCATGCCCCTCTTGTGGTCGCGGTACTCGGCGGTCAGCTCATCAAGCAGTTGCTTCAGCTCCGTCTCAGGCAGTTCGGTTATGGTTTTCATGGCTTCGATCGTTACCGGATCGCCCGAGATAAAAAGGAGTGCCTCAACGAGATATTTCTTTTCTGTCATATCCATAAGGTGTTTAACTATAGCAAAAATGGCCAGAAAATTCAATAGGTTGATCATGCAGAGGGGATACCCGGCCCAGCCGCTGAAACAGCCAGACCACGCAAATGCCTGCCGCGGTCCTTGACACTGCCGGCCCGTTTTTTTTATAGTTGACAGAGGCGCTTCCCTAAAAAAGCAAGGCGTTGACGATATAGGAAAGTAGCCTGACCGGAGTCCGCTGTTTTAGAACGATATTTTGCTGGCACGCTAATTGTAACCTGTATATCAGGAAGAATAAATCTTAAAAATGAAAGGGGGTGAAGAACAGATGAAGAAGACAGTATTATTTTTAACCTTGATCCTTGCTATTGCATTTGTGGGCAGTGCGTTTGCATCAAAGAACGTCCTTGAGTTCGCAGGCGGCAAGCAGGGTAAGGTCACGTTCGACGGCAAGGCTCACTTTGAGAAGGTAAAGGATTGCGGCAAGTGCCATAAGGGCGACGGTGCATTCCCCATGAAGAAGCCAGGAGCAGAAGGTGCAGCAAAGATAACCGCTCCTCACAAGGCAGGCGAGTTTTGCGGCAAGTGTCATGATGGCAAGACAGCATTTGATGTCACCAAAGCTGATAGTTGCGCCAAATGCCATAAGAAGTAAGAAAAGTTTTTGACCATAAAAAAAGCCCCGGTTCATCCGGGGCTTTTTTTATGGTCCTATGCCGGGATATGTTTATATTCTGGTCAGCCAGTGCTCGTATTTTTTGTTCTTCCCTTTGACGATATCAAAGAACCTGGTCTGAAGTTTTTCGGTGATCTTTCCGCGGGAGCCCTTTCCGATGACCCTGCCGTCAACCTCCCGGATGGGGGTCACCTCAGCGGCAGTCCCGGTAAAGAAGGCCTCATCAGCAATATAGAGCTCATCCCGGGTGAAGCGTTCTTCTCTGACCGTGATCTTGCTGTCCCGGGCCAGATTCATGAGGCTGTCCCTGGTTATACCCTCAAGGACAGACGTGAGCGGGGTGGTCTTGAGGGTGTTCCCCCTGACCATAAAGATGTTTTCGCCGCTCGCCTCAGACACAAAACCCTCGGTGTCGAGCAGAAGGGCCTCGTCATAGCCGCAGGTTAAGGCCTCTGCCTTGGCGATCTGCGAGTTGACGTAATAGCCGCATACCTTGCCCTTTGTCATGGCGGCATTGACATGGTGGCGCGTGAAGGAGGAGACCTTTACCCTTATCCCCTTTTGAAGCCCTTCCTCTCCGAGATAGGCGCCCCACGGCCAGACAGCTATCGATACCTTCACCGGGCATCCCTTGGGGTTGACACCCATGACGCCATACCCGAAATAGACGAGGGGCCTGATATAGCATTCCTTCATCTTGTTGACCTTCACGGTCTGTATGATCGCGTCCCTGATCTGCTTGCGGGAGAAGGGTATCTCCATCATGAATATATGGGCGGAGTTGAACAGCCGGTCCACATGTTCGTCAAGCCTGAAGATGGCAGGTCCCTTGTCGGTCCTGTAGCAGCGGATGCCTTCGAAAACACCGAGGCCATAGTGGAGCGTATGGGTCAGTACATGGACGTTGGCGTCATCCCATGCGACGAATTTTCCATCCATCCATATCTTGTCTGTTTTGGCGAGCATTTTGTATTTAACCAATATGGCGGGATGTATGTCAATATTTCCCTGCCCCCGGGGTCAGGAGCGGTGCCTCGCCATGGGGACAGGGGCAGCTGCTTTTTCAATGCCGCGGCAGGTCTGCTCAGGCGCTGCGCAGCCCTTCCCGAACCGGTACATAAAAAGACCTTTCCCCGGTCCGAGTTCCCGGTTGCAGGCATCGATGCAGGCGCCGCAGTTTACGCAGGATATGTCACGCTTCTGCATCCGGGGGAGCACATTCATGAAGCAGGCCCTGTCGCAGCCCTTGCAGTCTGTGCATTCTTTTGCCCGCGCCGTGTCCATGGACAACCTCATCGACACGGGACTGACCCAGCCAAGCAACATCTGCATCAGACCGGCAGCGCAGATGAAACGGCACATGACGTGCCTGACCAGTATCGACGTGATAAGCATGTAGATCGAAACACCGATGATGCCGGCCTTGACCCCGAAGGTAAATTCCCCGCTGATGATCTGATGCCATATTGTCCTTGGTGCAACAAAATATCCGGTGAGGGCTATGCCGCCCGCCAGCGGAATGACAATGGCGGTGACAAGGGCCAGTGCGGCATATGCGGTCTTTGAGGCTGCCGGCAGTACAGGGTCATTGGTCCTTTTGTTAAAGAGGCTCCGTCGGCCGAGTAATCTGAGGGTCAGGTGATCGGACAGCTCAAACAGGGCCCCTTCCGGGCAGAGCCAGCCGCAGAAAAGCCTTCCGGTCAGGAAGCCCAGCAGCGGGAATATCGAGAGGAAGACGATCCAGGGCAGTATAGCCTTGAGGAAGAACCTCACCGCGATATGGGAGGCCCCTCTGAGGCTGTGGTCGGCATACAGGGCCTGGTCCAGCCCGAGGCTCCATACATGGCCGAAGACAATCAGTTCCCTGGCCGCGGTATCATACCTGAAGATATCAAGCGCCGGCATAAGAAAGATAAGCAGGATGAATGATACCTGGGTGATCCTTCTGAGCGTTGTCAACCTCATGTTTATTTATACCATGCTGCCGGCGCCTGAGAACATGATCAGGATCATAAGGCGGATGAAAAAAAGAGGGCGGCCGGCGGCCGCCCTCAAAGGGGGAGGAACAGATGGATACCCTATGCCTTTTCAGGTTCAGGGACAACAGTCCCTGCAGGCAGCGGCTCCCTTCCGAGCCTGAAAAAGTCATAGACAAAGATGCCGACACCGATCAGGAAGCCGACACCGAAGATCGCCCTCAGGATCCAGAACCAGAGGTTGTAGGTCGCCTTGACCGTCACATAATCCAGTCCCATCAGCCGTTCCATATACACCTGGACCATGCCGGCGCCCGTTATGGTCAGCACGATGAATATCATAGAGATCGTCATCCACCAGAAGGACTGAAATGCCCGGGAGGCGTTGAACTCCTTCACCCCCCGTATTGCCGGCAGTGTTATGTAGATCATGGACATGACCAGCAGGACATAGGCCCCGTAAAAGGCAAGATGGCCATGGGCAGTCGTCAACTGGGTGCCGTGGGTCCATTTATTCACCTGCGGAAGCGTATGGATGACGCCCCAGAGCCCCGCCCCGACAAAATTGAATATGGCATGCGCGACCGTGTAATAAAGTCCGGCCCTGTTGGTGACATGCCGGGCCTCCCGGGTCGTTCTGAATGCGTCCCAGACCATGAAGAGCAGCGGAAGGGGTTCAAGCGAACTGAAGATGCCGCCGACCCAGAGCCAGTAACCCGGCGTCCCTATCCAGTAATAATGATGCCCGGTGCCGAGGATGCCGGTGAACATGACGAAGCCCACCTCGATATACATCCACTTTTCGACGACCTCTCTTTTCGCGCCGACGACCTTCATCAGCATAAAGGCAAGGAGCGCGCCGGCAATGACCTCCCAGGCGCCTTCGACCCAAAGATGCACGACCCACCACCACCAGAACTGGTCCTTGACCATGCTCTTTGTGTAGAACATGCCCGGCAGGTACATGAGGGCGAGAAAGACCAGTCCACCTATCAGGGTGCCCTGTATCCCCGTCCATTTCTTTGTCTTGAGCATGGTCATGAAGTTGATGAAGAGGAAGAGGAGGACCGACACCACGATCAGGACGTCAGCCCAGCGGGGGGCCTCGATATACTCTCTTCCCTCGTTAAGGGGATTTACCCCCATGATAGGGCTGTTGGCCTGAGGTGCGAGGCCCATCCAGATATACCCGAGGACGACCGCGGTTATCGCGACAACCGTTGCCCAGAACTGTGCCTGTGCAAGGGGCAGGCTCCAGATCTCGGTCTCGGACTCCTCGGAGACGACGTAATAGGTTGCCCCCATAAGGCCGCATAATATCCAGACGATGAGTGCATTGATATGGAGCGTTCTGATCGTATTGAAGTTCAGGAAAAAGAAACTCGGCCAGATGAACTGGACAGCCGCTATGATGCCGACCAGGACCTGCACCAGAAAAAGTACAACGGCAAAGGTATAAAAATACTCTGCTATCTTCTGACTTTCATATTTTAGAGTCATGTATCATCACCTCCTATTTAAGTGTGAGCATATAGTCTGCCAACTGCCCGATCTCTGCATCGGTCGCCTCGACCTTCGGCATTGCCGAGTTCTTGACATAGGCATCAGGGTCCTTGAAGTGCCCGATGAGCCATGCCCGGTCCCTTTTGCTGCCGACGTGTGTAAGGTCAGGCCCTGTTGCTCCGCCTATGCCGTTGAGGCTGTGGCAGCCGGAGCAGCCCTGCGCCTGGTAGACCTTCTGTCCTGCTGAAAGCTCCTGGCTGCTGACACCTGCGGCAGTGGCCAATATAGGCTTGGGCGGCCAGCCGTTGGTATCGACCTTTGCCGTCCAGTCAAGGAATATCAGAAGATTATCGGCCTCTTCAGAACTGATGCCGAGTTTAGGCATCGATGCCCCCGGATTGGTCGATTTCGGGTCCATCAGGAATTTCTTCAGGTACCCTTTCGGTTTTTTCTCGGTGATCTTTGCCAGTTCAGGGGCAAAGTACGACCCGTTGCCGAGAATGGTGTGGCATCCTATACAGTCATATTTATG
>SCQH01000005.1 GCA_004321925.1 Nitrospirota bacterium
GCGGTGACCGGCGCTAACGGTATTGCCACAGTAACCCTCTATTCAACAGTCGTCGGCTTCGCCACTGTTCAGGCAGAGGTGAATACCGGCAGTGAAAAGATCAGGGACAGAAAGACGGTCTATTTCTCGGCGTTCGATATGACAGCTCCGGCGGGGTTATTCGGAGCGCCAACCCTGACGCTGGCTACCAGCAACGCTGTTCTGTTTGAAGGGTCTGGTGATAACACGGCCGTTATAACGGCCACGGTCAGAAATGCATCAGGGAACCCCGTAGTGAACAGCCTGGTGACCTTTGGCACTGACAGCGTGGAAGCAACGTTCCCGTTGTCTGTCACACCGACGACGGCCGAGGTTCACACCGGAACCAATGGAGAGGCGTCGACCCTTGTCAGTGTAGACCCCATCATACTCAGGTCATTTGACACGGTGCTGAATATCACGGCATCTGCTGACAACGGCACCTTTAATGTTATCAGCCTCTTCTTAAAGCCGGTAACGATCAGCAGTGTTGCGGTGACTGCAGCGCCTTCGACGATCGCCTCTGCCGCCACATCCACGATAACAGCAGTCGTGACAACGTCAGCCGGGACCCCTGTCCCTGACGGCACCTCGGTGAACTTCAGCACAACAGGCACCGGCTCGATCACACCGTTCTCTCAGACGACCAACGGCATTGCAACAGCAACATATACAGCGCCGACAGTCACGACAAATACCACAGCTTCGGTAAGGGCATCCGTCGGAACTGCCACCGGAACTGCTACGGTGACCATAACGGCACCCGTTGTCCCCGTTGCCGCTATTGTTATGGCGCCGACGAGCGGTACCGTTTCCAGTGCTGCGGGTGCAACACTTACCTTTGCAATAACGGGAGGTCTTGGACCGTTTACCGTAACATCGTCCAGCCTGACCAGTGCATGTAGAGATGCCGACTCTGACAATCTATGCACCACGTCTCCACCTGATTTCGCCACATGGTCAGTTCTTGCGGCTTCACCTACGTTTGTCGTTAGAGTACCAATAGGTGCACCAAGCCCCAGTACAGCGATTTTGAGCATTTCTGATTCATCGGTACCTGCCAAAACGGCAACGGTAGTCATAACAATTGGTCCATAGTACGCGTCGTTTGCAGTAATAAACAGTAGAAAGGGCGGGCGCTAAGCCCGCCCCTTCTAAAGAAGGAGAGGGTTAATGAAAAAAATATTAATATCAGCGCTCTTGACGATATCCCTGGCAGCCTGCGGCATGTCAAACACGGCAGGGGTTCCGGCCGGAACACCGGCCAGTCCGTCAAAGGTAGTGACAGCCAAGGCAGTCCTTGAGTCGATGGCCACTGCAAAGTACAAGGACGGCGAACTGCTGGTGAAATTCAGGTCCGGTATTGCCTCAAAGACCCTCATGAAGGCACACGATGTCATGGGCTCAACCGTGCTCCGGAAGTATGACATTGTCCCTAACCTGCAGCAGGTGAAACTCGCTGATGGCCTGACCGTGGCCCAGGCAGTCGAGGCCTACATGGCAGACCCGAATGTCGAATATGCAGAGCCGAACTATGTCAGATGCGCTGCCTCCATCAATGCGGCCGACTCCTTCTTCACCCCCCAGCAGTGGGCGCTCCATAACACCGGCACCTTTGCCAACGGCACCTTCGGGGTCGACATCAAGGCCCGCGAGGCCTGGGAACTCACCCAGGGCAACAGGAAGTTCGTTGTCGCGGTCCTCGATACCGGCATAGATTATGACCACCCTGACCTCGTCAGCAACCTCTGGACCAACAGCGGTGAGATGAGCGTCCATGATTTCAGGACGAACGGTATAGATGATGACTTAAACGGCTATAAAGACGACTGGCGGGGATGGAACTTTGCCGACGGCAATAACGATCCCTTCGATGATATCGGCCATGGTACGCATGTCTCCGGCATCATCGGCGCGGTCGGCAATAATAATATCGGAGTTGCCGGTGTGATGTGGAACACCAGGATCATGCCGCTGAAGATCTTCAGCACAGCAACCTCAAAGGCCTCCCTCTGCGGCGTTGCCGGTGGATTTGTCGCCGACGAGATCGCCGCCATACAGTATGCTTGGAGAAATGGGGCTAGCATCATTAACGGCAGCTTCCATACCGGCCTTGATTACTGCGTTTCGGAATATAATGCGATAGCAGAGGCTGAGACACACGGTGTGCTCTTTGTTGCTGCCGCAGGGAACGATACCCACAATGTCGACCTCGATATGCGGACCCCGGCCATTTTTGACCTGCATAACGTGATAACGGTTGCCGCAACCGACCAGAATGACCGCCTTGCCACCTTCAGCAATTTCGGTCCGAAGGCGGTCCATATGGCGGCCCCGGGTGTCTATATCCTCAGCACTGTCCCGACGAACCAGCCCTCTAGCTTCGGCGGAGAAGGCTATGACTTTATGGACGGGACCTCCATGGCTGCCCCTCATGTTGCCGGAGTTGCAGGCCTCATCTACAGTTATTACAACAAAGACGTAAACCACTTCACCTATCTCCAGGTCCGCGGCCTGCTCCTCAGGTATGTGGATACGGTTGCGGACGGTCAGAACCTTGAGTTCATCAACGGTCGTGTCTGGACGAACGGCAGGCTCAATGCCAACAAGGCCCTCACAGCACTGCTGCAGCCGACAGGCCTGACAGCCACAGCGACCAATATCAATGAGATCACGCTCACCTGGACTGACAATGCAAAGGGTGAGGACAATTACATCATAGAAAGAAAGATCGCCGGCGTATTCACGACCGTCGGCACGATCCCCTTTAACTCGACCCGCTTTGTCGACACGGGCCTGACCCCCGGTGCGACCTATGAATACCGGGTCAAGGCAATGGCGTTTCTGCCGAACCCACCGAGCTCAGGCTTTATTACGGGCGACTCGTTCTATTCGAACAGCGCAACAACGACCACCCCGACGAGCAGCAGCGGTCTCCCGGCTGCAAGTGATGGCGGCGGCGGTGGCTGCTCCATCGGTTCGCGCCAGAACAGGGCAACGGCAGTTGCGGACTCAGCAGTCATCCTGATGCCCCTGTTCGTTGTCGCGGTCCTGAGAGGCATCAGGCGCAGAAAGAAATAAGATATCCCCCAGACCCTGATACCCTCTCGGTCCTTTGGTAAGAGAGGGTGCCAGGGCGGGTAAGGGACCAGAGATCATCTTCACAGCCCCCCTTCAAAAAAGGGGGGTTTGTTTTTTGAGGAAAAAGAGAAAGGACCGGGGGCGATAAATTATTTATTAAGGAGGACATAAGTAAAGCCTTACAAATTGTCATTCCCGCAAGCGAAGCGCGCTTGTGCCCGATGTTTGGGTATCGGGAATCCTTCTGAAAACAAAGAAAGATTCCGAACAAGTCGGAATGACAAAATAAAACTGAGAGATCGCTTTGCTTCCAATCTTATAGTATTAAACACCATGAAGCTAAATATAACAACAAAGGACGCCCTGGCTTATCTTCTTCTTATCTGCCTTGTTTTGCTTTCGCATCTTTTTCCCTCCCCGCTGTTTGTCTATGTACTGCCGCTGTATCTTTTATTGACCCCTGTTGTCCTGAGGCGGAAGATCAGGTGCATTTTTTCCTTACGGAATATGGCCGAAGGCCTTCTTGTCTCGGCAGTCGTCCTCATTCCTTTTTATTTCATCATGTCGGCAGGGAGGCAGTTCCATCTGCTGCCGCTTTCTGCGCTGCTGGGACAGTTTGCCCTGGTGTCGCTGCCGGAGGAGGTGTATTTCCGGGGATATCTGCAGGAGTCCGTGGGGAACACGCTGAAAGGCGTACTGGTGGTGAGCCTCCTGTTTGCTGCAGCGCATCTGCCGGCATTTTGGTTTTATAAGGACCCTTCTGCGCTGCTCACCTTTTTCCCGTCCCTCGTTATGGGAGGGCTGTACATGAGGACCTCAAATGTCCTGCCGCCCCTGCTCTTCCACTTCCTGGCGAATGTGGTATATCAGGGATTTATGATATAATTTACGATGATGCGCACCCCGATTTCATTGACGACCGCGCAGGGAGGTTTCATGAAGAAGATTGCCCTATTAATTCTATTGACGATCTTGATCTCAGGCTGCGGCGGAGGCGGTGATCTTGCTGCACCTCCCGGTTCGGTCATTACGATAACACCGTCATCGACTGCGGATACTGCCCTTAAGATCACCAGCAGCAGCACGGTCCAGAAGTCAGTTGTCCAGATATACCAGATACGGGTTACGGACTTTGATAACAGCACAAAAGGCGTCAGGGACACGATCTTTAACCTTACCTATGAAATGACGACCGTCCCCGGGACGACCGTCTCTGACCTTTCAACCCTCGTCACCCTCTGCGACGGGACCAGTATCGTCAATACCCTGGCACAGAGGCAGACCGACGGAAACGGCAACTATGACCTCTGCCTCGTCTTCAAGACAGGGGCAGGCCTTACCTATGAAGGAAATCTGAGGGTTCTCAGCGGCGGGCAGTCGGCCCTCTCTAAAATTGGCGTTGAGTCGACCATCCCCGACCCTGTGGTGTCGCCTGCCACGCTGACCATACCTTCCGGCAGCAGCGGGCTCTTTACGATCACCGGCGGCTCTCCGGGTTACACGGTCACGTCAAGCAGACCCGGTATTGAGCCGGTGCCTGCAGCGGTCAGTTCGATCGGCGGCACCTTTAGCGTCACGATACCTGCCGGGACCCCAAAGGGAACTATCGTGGTCTGCACGGTGAGGGACAGCGCCGGGAAATCGGTCGTGACAACCATCACCGTCGATGATCCTCCGCCGATAACGGTCCTCCCGGCAGCGACGACGGTTGTGGCAGGAGGCTCGGCACAATTCACGATCACCGGCGGCCAGCCGAATTATACGGTTGCAACCAGCAATGCGGCTGCCGTGGTGAGCCCCGCTATTGTGACTGCAAGCGGTGGTACCTTCACGGTCACGATCCCTGCAAGGACGCCTGCAGGCACTGTTACCGTGACGGTCAGGGATTCCCTGGGGGCGACCAAGGACGCAACCATCACGGTCCAGGCCCCGCCGGCACTCACCATCCTGCCGGGAAGCATCCAGGTGACGGCAGGCAATGTTGCCACCTTTGCGATCGTCGGGGGAGTGCCAGGATATACGATCGTCTCAAACAATGCAAGTGTCCAGCCAGGTACAGCTCATGTCAATGCAAGCGGCGATACCTTTACGGTGCCTGTTCTCTCGACGGTGACGGCAACATCGGTGACCCTGACGGTTGTCGATTCTATCGGAACAAGTGTGACGGCGACAATGAATATCCAGCCACTGCCGCTAATAGTTTCGCCACCTGCAGCAGCGCCTGTTTCGATAGCAGGCGGCATAGTAAACCGAACTTTTTCAATTTCAGGGGGTACCCCTAATTACACGATAATATCTGATCACCCTGCTGATGTATATTTTGGCTCACCCGGCGTAGCATCATCTACCACGAGCGGATCATTTACGGTGACGGTGAATCCTACCGCAGCAATTACTGTCACACTGACCGTGACAGATTCAGCGGGACAATCAAGGATAGTAACCTTGACGATAACCCTATGATACAATGACAAAGAACTCATTGCTCATAGGTATATTAATGATCTTCGGACTGGGGCTGTTTTCTCTCCAGCCTGTCTCTGCTGCGGTCTATAAGTACGTTGACAAGGACGGGGTCGAATCCTATACCGACAGCCTTCAGGCAGTCCCTGAAAAACACCGGAAGAAGGCGGTTGAGGTGAAGGGGTTAAGGGAAAAGGATGAGACTGCCAAGGCTTCCGGCCCGGCCCCTGAAGTTAAGCAGGAGGCTCCGCAGGGGCCTTCAAAGACGGCGACGGCAAGGCTTAAGGCCAAGGCAGCGGCCGAGGGATTTATGGAAAAAGGCTACTGGAAGCCGGTGGCCCTTTTCACCGGTCTTATCATTGTCTTCATGATAATCGGAAAACTGGGCAGGACCATGGGGAGCGGGCCAATATGGATGGTCGTTAAGATGGCCGTCGCACTTGCCTTCCTTGTCGGGGCCTACTATATGTATTCGAAGGAGATAGCTGATATGTTCGCGTCCATGAGGGGCGGGGCATCCGGCCTGGAGAAACAGGTGGAGAAGGTCAAGGGCAGAGGCAACAGAACAGGCACTGAATAATAAGTTCTGATCACATGAATAAGGGAAGGTAATGGGACATATAAAATTCATAACCTCGGGTGAGTCGCACGGACCCGCACTGACCGGGATCATCGAGGGCATTCCGGCAGGCCTCGGCATATCAGCAGAGGAGATCGACAGGGACCTCAAAAGGCGGCAGGGAGGCCATGGCAGGGGCGGCAGGATGAAGATAGAGTCCGACCATGCGCAGATACTCTCGGGTGTGAGATGGGGAAAGACGATCGGCTCTCCCATCAGCCTTATGATCGAGAACCGGGACTGGAAGAACTGGTCAGAGGGCATGTCCCCTGATGCGGCCCACCAGGGTTCGATCAAACCGGTCACCAAGCCCCGTCCCGGCCATGCGGACCTTGCCGGTGTGCTGAAGTATGACCAGAAGGATGCCCGCAATATCCTTGAGCGTTCGAGCGCCCGGGAGACAGCGATGCGGGTCGGGCTCGGTGCGATCACAAAACAGTTCCTTGCGGACCTCGGTATTGTCACGGGCAGCTATATTCTGCAAATAGGAAGCGTACGAACAGGGGTCAGGACCGAGATGCTCGGTCCCCCGGACCTCCTCAAGCTCTTTGCCGCTGCTGAAAGATCGGTTGTCAGGTGCCCTGACCCCGCTGCATCGAAAAAGATGGTGGCGCTGATCGACAAGGCTCTCAGGGACGGTAATTCCCTTGGCGGGATCTTTGAGGTCTTCATAACAGGGTTGCCTGTCGGGCTCGGAAGCCATGTGCAGTGGGACAGAAAGCTCGATGCCCGGTTGTCCCAGGCGGTCATGAGCATCCAGGCCATAAAGGGTACCGAGATAGGCCTCGGCTTCGAGATGGGCAGGCGGCCAGGCTCAGAGGTCATGGACGAGATATTCTATAAGAGGCCGAAAAAGACAGAGGCTGCCGCCTTTTACCGCAAGACGAACAACGCAGGCGGCATCGAAGGCGGGATGTCCAACGGTATGCCGGTCATCATCAGGGCAGCGATGAAACCGATCCCGACCCTGCGGAGGCCGCTCATGTCCGTTGACCTCAGGACAAAGAGACCGTTTGAGGCTG
>SCQH01000006.1 GCA_004321925.1 Nitrospirota bacterium
CTGTAGACTTCATCGGTGACTGAGCCACGGTCTTGATCCATCCAGGGACTGCACCCGATCTGTCGTTTGAAAATAAGGGCGGGGCGTTGCCCCGGACCCCACACCGAAAACTTAACACTTCAAATTATGTGTTGTAGCGCTTGTTTGTCTGCTCGCCATATAATTTCTCTATTCACACTTTTCCTTTTACATCATACACATTCTTTATATAGAATATGCCCATGATGCTGAAGCAAGGGGATTACATGGTCGGCAAGAAAAGTGCGATCGGGGGGAATAAGGTTTTTGACTCCTGAAGATAAAGCTCGGCAACAGATAGACACAATGTTAGTGCAGGCTGGCTGGCATGTCTGCGATTTCAGAGATGCCAATATACATGCTGCCCGCGGTGTTGTCATCCGGAATTATCCTCTCAATAAAGGCCATGGCTTTGCCGATTACCTCTTTTATATCGACGGAAAAGCTGCCGGGGTGATCGAGGCAAAAAGGGTTGGCTCTACGCTAACCGGTGTCGAGATTCAATCGGACAAATACAAACATGGGTTCCCTGATATATTTCCGGCCTGGCATCGGCCGCTCCCCTTCTGTTATCAGTCGACCGGTGTTGAGACGCGTTTCACAAATGGACTTGATCCTGAGCCGTGCTCACGCAATGTTTTTTCTTTTCATAAGCCCGAGACACTGGCAGCATGGCTGAACGATGAAGCGCCCTCTGTCATGGACAGGGCAGCCGAATTTCAGCCGGTCTATGGCCTGCCTTCGACCCTGCGTTCAAGACTGCGACAGATGCCGCCGTTAAAAGAAGAAGGCCTTTGGCCTGCACAGATAACAGCGATCAGGAACCTCGAAAAGTCGTTAGCAGAGAACCGGCCTCGCGCCCTTATCCAGATGGCAACCGGCAGCGGCAAGACCTTCACGGCAGTCACTTCCATCTACCGCATGATCAAGTTCGGCGGCGCCAAGAGGGTGCTTTTCCTTGTAGACCGGGCAAATCTTGGACGCCAGACGCTGAAGGAATTCCAGCAGTATGATTCTCCCTATAGCCCCTTTAAATTTAACGAAGAATATATTGTCCAGCAGTTGAAATCAAACAAAATAGACCAGACCGCCCGGGTCTGCATCTCGACGATCCAGCGACTCTATTCAGTCTTAAGGGGAGAAGAGATCAGCGAGGAGCTTGAAGAAGAATCGCTCTTCGATCATTCAGACCTCTTCAGGGTACCGATGCCGATCGAATATAATCCGGCGATTCCGATAGAGACCTTCGATGTGATCATCACCGATGAATGCCACCGCTCGATCTATGGCCTCTGGCGGCAGGTGCTGGACTATTTCGATGCCTTTCTCATCGGTCTCACCGCGACGCCGAACAAACAGACCTTCGGCTTCTTCAATCAGAACCTTGTCATGGAATATCCCCATGAGCAGGCCGTTGCCGACGGCGTCAATGTCAATTATGACGTTTACCAGATACGGACAAAGATAACCACGGAAGGCTCGAAGGTCGAGGCCGGTTATTATGTGGATAAGCGGGACAGGGAGACCCGCGCCGTCAGATGGGAGCAGTTGGACGAAGAGCTTGAGTATGAATCAAACCAGCTCGATGCCGATGTGGTTGTGCCGGACCAGATCAGGACAGTTGCCAGAACATTCCGTGACAGGCTCTTTACCGATATATTTCCGGGCCGTCAAGAGGTCCCCAAGACGCTCATCTTCGCAAAGGACGATTCCCATGCAGAGGACATCGTAAAAATTGTCCGCGAAGAGTTCGCCAAGGGCAATGACTTCTGCCAGAAGATCACCTACAAGACAACCGGCAAAAAGCCGGAAGACCTGATTGCCGAATTCAGGAACAGCTACAACCCGCGAATCGCTGTCACCGTTGATATGATCGCCACAGGCACAGACATCAAGCCCCTTGAAATCGTCTTCTTTATGCGCACCATCAAGTCCCGCTCCTTCTTCGAGCAGATGAAGGGCCGGGGCGTGAGGGTCATCAATCCCAATGACCTCAAGTCGGTCACGCCGGACGCGACGGAGAAAGACCATTTTGTGATCATCGATGCCGTGGGCGTCTGCGAGCAGGACAAAACAGACTCCCGGCCTATGGAAAAGAAGCGCTCGGTCTCTTTGGAGCAGCTTTTGCAAGCTGTGGCGCTGGGGAATACTGAGCAGGATGTCATCTCTTCGATTGCAGCCCGTCTTGCCCGGCTGGAAAAGAAGATCGGGCCTGAGGAAAAGGCAGAGGTTCAGAAGCTAGCAGGCGGCAAAAGCCTTAAGCAACTCACCGGGGATCTCGTCCAGGCCATTGATCCGGACAGGCACATTGAGCAGGCGAAGAGAGATAATCCGGGAGTTGTCGAGCCTTTGCCGGAACAGATCAAGAAAGCCGCGACAAAGATCATACAAACATCCGTAAAGCCCCTGCATACACCTGAGCTGCGGAGGAGATTGGTCGAACTCAACAAAACCACTGAACAGACGATTGATATTGTCAGCAAAGATGAACTCACGGTCTCAGCATTTAACGTCGAGGGATTAGAGAAGGCAAAAGGCATGATTCAGTCGTTCGAGCAGTTCATAGCGGACCATAAGGACGAGATCACCGCCCTGCAGATTCTCTACAGCAGGCCCTACAAGGCGCGGCTTCGTTTTGAGGAGATCAAGGCCCTTGCCCAGCTCATCGAAAAGCCTCCTTATCTATGGAAGATAGACCGGCTCTGGGAGGCGTATGCCGCACTGGAAAAGTCAAAAGTCAAAGGTGCAAGCGCCCCTCACATTCTGACGGATCTGGTATCCCTCGTCCGTTTTGCCATTCATCAGGACAATGAACTGGTCCCGTTCCCTGAGAAGGTGAATGTTAATTTTAATGCATGGATGGCCCAGCAGGAAAAGGCCGGAAAGAAATTCACCGACGAACAGCGGCAATGGCTCGATATGATCCGCGATCATATTGCGGGGAATCTTTCAATAGAACCGGATGACTTCGAATATGGAAAGTTCATACAGGAAGGCGGGGTAGGGAAAGCTCATCAGGTCTTTGGGGATGAGTTGAACAGGATTATCGAAGAGTTGAACGGGGTGCTGGCGGCATGAAAAAGAATCATAAGTATGCAAACATAAGAGTGATTAATGCATAATTCACCAAGGATATGCAAAGTACACTTGATATATAGGATTTCTTGATAATTAGTCCGCTGAATGGTATACTTTAAGTACCTTATTTAGTACCGAAAGGAGTCGTAATATGAATGCTATTGCAGCGCAGGATATTAAACGCAAAGGGATTTCGGCAGTCGATGAAGCGCTCCGGGAAGGACCTGTCCACGTAATTAAAAACAATCAACCCCAGTATGTTGTTATGACTGAGGTTCGATATCGTGAGTTGATTGAGGCAGAGGACGAAGCATACAACGCCCGCATTCGTGCGTCACTGGAAGATGTGAAGGCAGGCAGGGTCAGGCGCTTCAAGTCTGTCGATGACTTGTTGAAGGCGCTTGACGAAGAGGACGATACGTAGTGTTCGTTGTTGTCACGTCAAATTACTTCTTCAGACGCGCAAGAAAATTCTTCAGGAAACACCCCGAGTTGAAGGAACGCTTTGCCATCGTTGTCGATGACCTAAGAAAAGACCCCTTTCACCCGCACCTTGAATTTCACAGTCTCGGAGGAAAACTGAAAGGTATCCAGGCGGTCAGCCTTACTGATAGTTATCGGATCACGCTTACACTGATGGTCACAGAGCGGGAGATTATACTGCTCGATATCGGCAGCCATGACGAGGTCTATCGGTGAAACCCCGGCGTAAGCTTAAAACACCCGAAACCAGTCTCTCCAAGTTTTCAGAAGACTTCATGGCTGAGCGATTACAGCCCTCGATGCAGGAAAGAGAGTCGCTTGATCCGGAGCAAGGATCGATGGTTTTAAATGAACCCGTAGGGGCAGGTCCCTGTGCCTGCCCTGGCAATAAGGGCCAAGGAACCAAACAGAGCGAACACACAGGTTCGCCCCTACAAAGGAATTTGCCGGAGGGGTGGGAGTGGAAGACGCTGGGGGATATTGCGGAGGTATGCGGTGGTGGAACGCCTAGGACAAACGACCCTGCGAATTTCGAAGGTGGCTCTATTCCATGGGTGACGCCAGCTGATCTGTCCGGATACACATCAAAAAAAATAGGTCATGGCAGTCGCAATATTACAGAAAAGGGACTTTTGTCGTCGTCAGCACGCCTGTTGCCTTCGGGCACAGTTCTTTTTACATCTCGCGCACCCATTGGTTATGTTGCCATTGCCGCAAATCCGATTGCGACAAATCAAGGGTTTAAGAGCTTTGTGCTCAAAGAGGGCATTCTACCGGACTATGTATACTGGTATTTGAAGGGGAGTAAAGACTTAGCTGAAAGTTTGGCAAGTGGCACTACATTTCTCGAACTATCTGGAGCAAAAGCAAAGCAACTTCCTATTCCCGTTGCCCCTCTCTCCCAGCAAAAACTCATCGTCGCAGAAATCGAAAAACAATTCTCCCGTCTGGACGAGGCTGTTGCCGGGTTGAAGCGTATAAAGGCAAACCTCAAACGTTACAAGGCCGCCGTCCTCAAGGCTGCTGTTGAGGGGAAGTTGACCGAAGAATGGCGTAAGGCCAATCCAAACGTCGAAGCAGGTGCGGAATTGTTAAAACGCATCCTCGTGGAGCGGAAGATGAAATGGGAAGAAAAGAATCCGGGCAAGAAATACAAAGAGCCTGTCGCGCCTGATATTTCAAACCTGCCTGAGTTGCCGGAGGGGTGGGTGTGGGCAAGTGTCGATAGTATTTGTCATCAGATTGGCGATGTCGATCACAAAATGCCAAAAGCGAAGGAAACAGGCATACCATACATTTCAACGAAAGACTTTTCTCCCGATGGGGGTATTAATTATGAGAATGCAAAAAGAATAGATCAATCTGATTATGACAAGTTATGTCGTAAAATATTTCCTGAAAAGGGAGATATTTTGTTATCACGATATGGTACGGTTGGGGAAGTAAGACTTGTCAGGAATAAGACACTTTTTCAAGCGTCATACAGTATTGCTATTCTCAAACCTCTTACAGAGAAGATGAGTGCTTACTTATCGTTTGTATTGCAAACTGAACCGATACAGAGACAGATAAAAAAGCACACTAGAGCGACTGCGCAACCCGACCTTGGTCTTTCGCACATCAGATGCCTGGGTATGCCACTGGCACCTACCTATGAACAACAAAGGATAATCGACGAAATCGATCACCTTTTTTCTGTCGCTGACGAAATTGATGCTGCAGTTGAAACCAATCTTAAACGCGCTGAACGTCTGCGGCAAGGGATACTGACAAAAGCTTTTTCAGCGCGGCTAGCCCTGCGATCCAAAAGCACCATTCATCCAGAGGCAAGCAAAGGAGCGTAGACATGAGCCAACTTAAAGCATTTATTGGTCACAGTTTCACAGACGATGACGACGATGTTGTTCGTGCATTCCTAAAGTTTTTCGGTCAGGTCAATAAAATGAATATCGGGTTTAGCTGGGAACATGCTGAAACTGCAGAGCCGAAGGAGCTTGCGGAAAAAGTAATGCGGCTTATTGAGGACAAGAACCTGTTCATCGGTATATGTACCGGCAAAGAAGCTGCTGTCAATCAGGCAAAGCTTAGGCCAGGAAGATTTAAGAAAAGCGTGTTGAGGGCGGAACAAAGTGAGTTCTCCTTCAAGACATCTGACTGGATCATACAGGAGATAGGGCTTGCAAAAGGTCGCAACATGGAGCTGATACTGTTGGTCGAAGAAGGTGTGCGTCAGCCGGGCGGACTACAGGGGAATTTGGAGTACATTAGCTTCGAACGGCTATCACCCGAGAAGTCCTTCGGCAAAGTTCTTGAGATGATCCAATCGCTACTGCCTAGAGCAAAAGCTATGATTGCAGAGGAGGGGGTGACCAGTTCGGCACCAGAAGAGCAAAGTGAGCCGGAGAAACAGGGCACCGAAGACTGGCTGCAACCCAAAGCCGATTGGAATCGGAAGCGCTATGAGCTTGCACTTATACGCACGATTGTCCTTGATAATGAAGAGGGTGAAAATAATATTAAGGCCGCTTATTTGGCATCAGGAGAAGGATTAATTAAGAAAAATCGTGAGAGTTGGGAAGCCTTTCACGAATATGGTCGTATGTTGTACGGAAAAGGTGGGAAGCTTTCAAAGCTTGAAGAAATAGCTCAGCTATGCACGGAGAACAGTGAGGTTCTGAGATTACTTGCAAGGGGTTATCAACATTACGAGGACTATGAAAAAGCCGCAAAATATTTCGAGCTGGCTGCCGAGAAAGCTGAAAGTGCAAGTGACAATTTGTCAAGACATGCAGATGCCGTACTTACCCTCATTAAAGCCGGCAAGAAGAATGACGCCGATGCTATTAGCGAAAACATGAAGAAACTTGCGGGTATAGAGGAGGGAGAAGAGCATATTATATCGTTGTTCCGCAAGATAGCTGAAACAGAAGACGATATCGATCTTTCTTTTGGTCTTACTGAACGATTGTTGCAGCTAAGGCCTGATGAAACCGATGCACGGTTTAAGCTCGCTTATAGCTATTCGCAAGCAAACCAGAATGCTGCCGCTCTATTTCACTATTTGAAGATTCCGTATCATGAACGCAATGCAATGACATGGAATAACCTCGGCGCGGGGTTTGACCACTTTGATCTTGTTCGCAAGTCCGTCGAGGCTTACAAAAAGGCTGAAGACCTCGGGGAAACACTCGCTATGAGCAATCTCGCATCTAAGTTAATCAAAGCCGGGTTTCTTCACGAGGCGGAAGAATTATGTAATAAAGCGATAAAGATTGAAGACTACCATAAGAATGTGAGTTATGCTGTTTCCAGAATTAAAGACATACCTGAAGAGGAAGATGTAAAGGAAAAAGAGACTCTTGACAAAGTATTACCACTCAGTGAGTTCTACAGAGACTACGGGCATGCTTTGGTACAGGTAAATCATAGCGACCATGAGGGCCGCTGGCAGGGGCCCGACTGTGTATTGAATGTTTCTATAGTAAAGAAGAGGTTCATTGCTGAGGGGCATTACGAACAGCGATCTGCCCTAGGGCTGAGTTTTTACGATAACTATCTGAGGCGCGGGATGCCAGATAAGACACAGAAAACGAAGAAGTTCAAGATAAACTATGAAGGAATTGTTAGTGGTCGATCAGTAAAATGTATCTGCACTCAACGTGCGGTAGAAGAGGTCAGCGCTGTGCCAGCACTGCTAGGCGATGTCAACAAAAGCGTAGAAGTGCTCTTGATCATATCTCATGATCTAAAGGAAATACGCGCTTGTGAGAAAGGTGACTCACTTCAGCATAAATACTATTCTCTCAGACGTATTGATTGAGTTATGGATAGTGGAAACAATTATGGATACATCCCATTTAAGGGTGCGCTTAGGAATGTATGAAGAAGAGAACCAGTAGAAAGAAGCCAGAGCAACGGGGAAAGTGCAGCTATATCATTGAAATGATGAGCTGGGACTTCGCGTACTCTATTGGAATCAATGACATTAAGCATATCATTGAAGACAAAGTGTTCCTGGAGCATAAGGCTCTGAATATAAAAGGCGTGATCATTGAGCCTGCAAAGTTCAGAGATAGAGAAATCAATGTAACTGTCAGCGGCAGCAGGGAGATAACGCCTGTCTTGGACGCCCCCGAAAATTATCCCCATGCCCAGCCTCAAGCACTGGGTGAAATAACTCTGCGGGTCAAGCAGTCTGAACTGCGATGCTGGGTTCCGTTTGATGCATTCCAGGTGATTTGCTCGATGTTCATTGCCGGAAAGATCAAATATCTCGACCTCTATGGAGAAACCTTATTCCGTGGTTTTGGTAATATCCACTCGGTGCGGTTCGAGCGGAAGTATTGCCCTGAGGACTTTGGATGAATAAAACCTCACGTTACGCCGGGCGATTCAGATTGGTGTCAGCAGGTTCAACCCGTTGAAGGGGATGAAGACAATGAAAATCCGGACATGAAAGGACAGGGCAGGTTTGAAACCAGCCCCTACATAAAGAATGACTAACGGATCATCAGCAATCGTACAAAAGCTCTGGAATTACTGTAACGTCCTTCGGGACGATGGGATGAGCTATGGCGACTATGTCGAGCAGCTCACCTACCTGTTATTCCTTAAAATGGCAGACGAGCGGTCAAAGCCGCCCTATAATCAAAAGAGCCCCATCACGACAGGTTTTGACTGGCCGAGCCTTCTGAAAAAGGACGGGGATGAGCTTTTCGACCACTACCGCCACACCCTTGAGGAACTCGGCAAGAAAGGCGGTCTTTTAGGCTTGATCTTCGGTAAGGCACAAAATAAGTTTCAGGACCCTGCCAAGCTCCGACGTTTGATCGTGGACCTCATCGACAAGGAAAACTGGTCCATCATGAGCGCGGATGTGAAGGGGGACGCTTACGAAGGACTCCTTGAAAAGAATGCCCAGGATACTAAGTCAGGTGCTGGGCAATATTTTACTCCCCGGTCTCTGATCCGGGCCATTGTCGACTGCATGGCTCCGAAGCCTAAGGAAACGATTTGCGATCCTGCCTGCGGCACCGGCGGCTTTCTTCTTGCTGCCCACGACTATATTACCCATCACTTCCCGACCATGACCAAGGACGAAAAGAAGTTTCTCAAAGGTGATGCGCTTCGGGGATGGGAACTGGTACATAACACCGCCCGCCTCTGTGCCATGAACATGATGCTCCACGGCATAGGCGGAGAAACACTGCCCTTGATTGTTTCAGATTCCCTTGCATCCGATCCCGGCGACCGTTTTGATATGGTGCTGACGAATCCTCCCTTCGGCAAAAAGAGCAGCACAACCATAATCGGAGCGGATGGAAAGCCATATAAGGAAAAAGAGACGATTGAACGGGATGACTTCTGGGCCACCACGTCGAACAAACAGCTAAACTTCGTCCAGCATGTAAAGACTCTCCTAAAACAACACGGCCGTGCTGCTGTCGTCGTGCCTGACAACGTCCTGTTCGAAGGCGGCGCAGGAGAGACAGTCCGCCGCAAGCTCTTACATGAATGCGAGGTGCATACCCTCCTGCGCCTGCCGACAGGTCTCTTCTATGCGCAGGGAGTTAAGGCCAACGTCCTTTTCTTCGACAGAAAGCCGGCCTCCGAGACTCCCTGGACAAAGAAGCTTTGGATATACGACTTCAGGACGAACATAGATTTCACCCTCAAGACGAACCCGCTGAAACGAGAAGACCTGGACGAGTTCGTCAAGTGCTACAACCCGGAAAACCGACATAAGAGGAAAACGACGTGGTCCGAGCAGACGCCAGGGGGTCGCTGGCGACCGTTTGACTACGACGAGTTGATCAATCGGGACAAGGCGAGCCTCGATATCTTCTGGCTGAAGGATGACAGCCTCGAAGACTCCGACAACCTCCCCGACCCCGGCATCCTCGCCCGCGAGATCGTTGTCGACCTCGAAGCTGCCTTGGAACAGTTCAAACTGATAGCAGAGGATTTGGGAGAGGAATAGGAACGGAAGAAATCATGCCGAGAAGAGGAGCATACTATTTTAAGGGGGATGTAAATGAAATCACCTAAAGGGCAACTGGTTTGTCAGCATCTTGAAAATATCTCGCGGGATGCGCTGGAAAAGCATCAGACGACTATAACGAGCCATGTCAAAGGCAAACATGGTATTTACGCCCTCTTCAGAAGGGGTAGGCTCAACTATGTCGGTCTCGCATCTGATCTCCGAAATAGGCTCAAAACGCATCTTCGTGACCGCCATGCGAGCACGTGGGACAGGTTCAGTATCTACCTGACAGTGAACAACGACCATCTCAGAGATCTTGAGGCACTTGTCCTGAAGATTGCGACCCCTGAGGGGAATAGGAAGCCTGGCACTTTTGCCCGCTCTGAGAATATCATGTCCGCCTTTAAACAAGATATTGAGAATAAGCATCAACAGGAAATGGACCATCTTTTAGGTCGTAAAAATACAGCACCGGTTTTACCCAAACAAATTGTTGGAAAAATAACCCGTGCGCCGTCACTTGCTGCATATGTGAAACGACCGGTAAAGCTGCGAATGACTTATAAGGGTACATTATACAAGGCGATTGTCAGGCAAGATGGCACTATTCTATATAAGGGGCAGCTCTATAATTCGCCTTCGCACGCAGCGCATGCCATCATAAAACGGTCAGTGAATGGATGGGTTACTTGGAAATATCAGCAGACCCCGGGTGAATGGGTGTTGCTGGATAAGTTGAGAAAGAAATAAGATGCCAATTCTTCCAGTAGATTGGCAAGAATAAATAGGGACACATCCCCATTTATTCTTAATAAAACGATTTTATTGTCCGCCGAACAAGAACAACCGCTTAAGGAGGCAAAATGTCGTACACGATGCATCCTTCAGAGAAACTAGTCTCAATGTTCAAGGAAAAACCCTGGCAAGGCTGCAACCCTTCCACCGCCCAATTTCTTTTCGTCGGTCTTGACGCGAACTATTCCGCTGACATTGAAACGTCACTACCGGAGGTCTTTGATTATCTGCGTTCCGGAGTAGACTTTTGGCAGACAACAGGGGTTCATCACCCATTCAGACTTCCCCAGTATAAGGGCAGTGGGAAAAAGTACCATGACAAGTTTGCTGAGATTGGCTTCACATCAGAACATGCCAAGCTTGTGTCTTTTATTGAACTCCTGCACCTGCCTACTGTTGGAATCAGCAAGCTGAATGTTGCTGATCTATCAACCGACCACCTGCAGTCACTGGCAAAAATATTCGACAATGGTACCGCGAAGTATATTTTTCTGACGCCCAAAGGAATATCGTTGATGCGTGAAACAAAACTGTTCCCGTGGTTAAAGGGAAAGCCTGTCAGGATGGACGGCGACCTCGCGGTATTGCGGGATCAATACGGTCAGACCATATACAGTATGTATCATCTCTCCTGCTACGGCTGGCAACTGCAAGTTCTCAATAGGCAAATAAAGCAAATACGTAACATTGTAGAGTCATTAAAATGAATCTGTGTTCCGGAGTAGACTTCCGAATAAATCGGGGTAAGATGCCCAAAAGGCGCAATGGCAAAAGATTCACTCAATGTCCCCTGGCTCGCGATACTTTTTCGCTTGAGGTAAAATAACATCATGTTCACGCTTCACGAACGCCTGAGGGCAGACACCTTTGATATTACGCGGCTGTATCTGTCGCGGGTGCTCCTGATGAACGACAGCTCGCTTCCGTGGCTCATCCTTGTGCCGGAGAGGGAAAACATTCGGGAGATCTACGAACTGGATGAAAAAGACCGCGCCGGTCTTATCGAAGAGATCACTCTTGCTTCGCGCATTATCCAGCATCTTTATAAACCGGACAAGATCAATGTCGGCGCGCTCGGCAATCTTGTGCCGCAACTGCATATACATATAATCGGCAGATTCGGATCGGACCGCGCATGGCCGGGGCCGATATGGGGCGCGGGGCCTGCAGAGCCTTACGGGGATGACGAGAGAGATGCCACGCGTGCGAGGATAGAAAGGGCGTTCATGAATTACCTCTCCTCACGCTGCCGGTGCTGACATTCAATCCAATTACGAAATCGGGGGCCAGATTTTGTATGGTAACATCACCTCAAAATAAAGCGAACGAGCAATTGCGTCCGCAGCAAGCTTCAGAAATACGGAAGTTCGGGTGTATTGAAGAGCTCTGAGTTAAAGTCTAAAAGTGCTATAATCTGTCAATGAAGAAATCCCCCCGCTACTCCACCTCCCATCTTCCCGAATCCCAATCCGAGCCGGGTTCTGACAACCAGGTCCTCAGAAACAAATTGGGAATAACAAGACCTGATAAAATGGACAGGCGAGAGAAAGACGAGCAATTGCGGGCGATAGACGAGTTGACGGACCTTTTCGACTCAAGTCACCGATTTACTGCTGAAGACATTTGTAGGATGCACAAAGTTTGGCTTGGGAATATCTACGAATGGGCGGGGACGTATCGTCAGGTGAAGATGAGTAAGGGAGATTTTTCGTTTGCCTTTCCTGAACAGATTCCTAAATTAATGGACGAACTCGAGAAAAGGCCGCTCCGTGAGTTCACTCCATGCCGCTTCAAAGTTCATGATGAGATCGCCAGGGCCTTGGCTGTCGTACATACGGAATTGGTGCTTATTCATCCCTTTCGCGAAGGCAACGGCAGGGTGTCAAGGATGCTGGCCATATTAATGGGCCTTCAGGCCGGATTACCGCCTCTCGATTTTCAGGATATGATCACAAAGGATAAAGAGGAATACATCAGGGCAATTCAAATTGGCGTAAGTCGTAATTATGCTCCGATGGAAAAGGTGTTTGGGGATGTTATTCGTAAGACGCTGAGGGCTCGTGAACTGAAATGATCTCTTTTAGTTTCTTTTCAAGAGCTTCATCAAGCTTGGGGTACTTCGTAAGCACGCCTTCAACGGCAGTTGAGGAAGAGACGGATTGATAGAGCAGGGCTTTGCCAAGTTCCGGTTCTTTCAGGTAAGGATTCGTTTGTTTAAGAGACTTTTTTAGCATATTATATTTTATCATAACATGCTGATATTATGGAGATTAAATGGGGTCATGGGCTATGTCTTTTATGTTGGCATCTCCCCCGAGCTGAATTAAAAGTTCAATAGGACAATAGCGCAAAAGCCAAGAGATCCCCCATGCGAAAATTCCAGGGCTGTGACCGAGGTTGAGGGTTAAGAATTTTAGACTGTCCGAAGCCCCGGATATGGGATAAGATTTTTCCGAACGGGGCGAGTTTCTAAAATTTACCTAAACTGACCAAGCAGACCGTTAAGGGATTTCCGCCGGGGCGGCCTTCTTTGCTTAAAGCACCTACTGTCGGTGCTTAAAGCACCTAAAGTTGGTGGGTCACGTTTCTTGGCCGGCAAGAAAGGTGACTGGGGTCCGGGGCAACGCCCCGTCTCTCTGATATGAGCACTCTGAGCATTGCACAGCCATATCAGGCTATCTTCACTTCCAGTCTTTTCCCTAGGGCATGGGCCACCTTCTCCAGGGTGGACAACTTGATGTCCTCTGCGTGGTTCTCGATCCGTGAAATAGCGGTCTTCTTTGTTTTCAGTCTGTGGGCAAGTTCTTCCTGTGTAAGACCTGCCGTCTCACGGGCCCGTTTTAGTTCAACGCCGATCTTAAACTGTTCGTAACCCTCGTCATAGCCTTCTGCGAAGGCCTTGTCCCTCTTCTTTCTTTCATGGACATATTTCTTCAGATCACTCATCTTTTTGTCCTCCTGCACCGGGCATTTTCCATCAACCGTTCTAGAAAAGGTTATCGTCTTAGCCACTGGTCATATGTTAACCTGCACGTTAACTATTGTCAAGACTGGCAAATGGAACGGAGGGCAGGCCGCAGCCTATTGAGGGGAAATAAGGCGGTGGCTGTGATTTCCCCTATCAGGAAATTCCAGGTCCGCGCCCAAGGCCGGGGGTTAAATTCCCGTCTCTGAAATAACTATTGACACAAATCAGACTTATGGGCTAAAGTGCACTTATTCTTTTGGGGGGACCATTGGGGATCGTCTGTTTTATTCTGCATACTGCTGTTTTGCGAACTTTCTCCTTTTGGGCGAAGCCTGTCGTAAATGTCTCCGGGGAATGAAGGGTCATTAAACTCGGTTCGAAAAGGGGAGGGATTATTATGGGTATCGGGGGGGTCATTCGTTGGCTGATGGTCGTTATTCTCGTTCTTTGTTCTGCGGTGGAGGGATACAGCGCTGATTCGAAGGTCTACTTTGACACCCGCATGAGGGTCGAAAGATGTATCAAGAGACCGGATGAGGGGAAAAGAAGCCCTTTAGCGTTAGGGCTGGCCATCCTGCCCGGGGTGATAGATGTGGCGGTGGACACTGCGGCGGCGGCATTGAAGACGGCTGCGGCGAAGGACGAACAGAGCTTCCCGGTCCATACGAACAGCTTCTTTTATGAAGTGCAGGGGGATGATATCATCGCGGCGGATGACCGCAAATGCCTGATCATCTATTCAGGCGACTTCGGGGAGCCGGCCGGCGCAGATGGCTTCAGCTTTAAAGACTTTCCGGGGAAACAGGCTGAGCGGCTCAGAGAGCTCGGGATGGCGGATGATCCGCGCTTCTATTTTGAGGCCCTGATCGAGTTCGATTCAAAAAAATACGGCAGGAATCTCTTCCGGCTGGTGCCGCAATACCTCTACTTACGGGAGTTCATGAAGGAGAGCATACTCTCGCCGAAGAGGGACCTGGTCCTCTCCATCGCCTTTAACGACGCCAACAAGAGCGACGCCTCGATGAAGACCTTTGCAGCCACATCCTTTACGTTCCCTGATCTGCCGGAGCGGACCATCCTCGATGAGGCATACCTTCAGCATCTCATTTCGGACTGGATGCCTGCGATGCCGGAGGGGAAGATAAAGGATATCACGGAATTAGTGACCGCCCTGAAGGCAAAGAAAGAGGAGCTTCAAAGGCTCGAATCTCCTGCGCCTCCTTCGGAGGAACAGCAGAATAAGCTGAGGGAGATCGATGCATATATCAGGAAATTATGCGGTATGCAGCCGGATGCGAAGAAAAAGCCGGAAGAGGTCTGTCTTGAGCAGGGCTTCTTCCCGGATGAGGTAACTGCACTGAAATGGAAGATAGAGAAAGCCATGGCAGAACTGAACGCCATACGGTCGAAGGAATCTTTAATAGAGCAGATCAGCGCGCTCAGGGAGAAGGCAGACCTTCTCAACCCCTTCGGCTATTACACGATCGACGCGACGATCGTCGAGACCCGCCGCGCAAGCAAGTTCCTGGCTTTTCTTGCCGAAATAGCGGACAGGTCCAAAGATGATATTAAAAAAGGGCTCAAGGCAGAATGGGTGCCGGCTGAACGGGAAAAGGCCGCTGAGACCGAAAGGTCCCGGCAGGATGACGCTGCGATAGCCATATTAAAGGCAGACAAAGAGGTCGCCGAAAAGCAGGAGAGCCTCGATAAGCTCAAGGCCACTGCTTCGAAGAGTGACCGCATCAAGGCCGAAAATGACCTAAAGATCGCAAAGATCAATGCGAACGCCGCTTACCGGAACGCAGGCAAACCAGAACCGTACCCGGCAAACTAAAAGAAGCATAGAGCAAAGAGCAAAAGCAAAGAGCATAGAGCATAGAGCATAGAGCATAGAGCAAAAAAAAGACAATTCTTAGTTTTGAGTTTTAAGTTTTGAGTTATGGAAATAACACGTAGTGTTACGTTAATTAAGAATAAAAAATTAAGAATTAAGAATTGAGCTTTTGGACAGAAGCGGCCGGCAGGAAAGGATTCAATCCTTGAGCTGTATGGTATATATCATCCCGAGATACTTTTCCCCGTCATGCACGGGGACCATAAAGAACATGCCTGTTTTCCCCTCCACCAGGGGAGCGTCGAAGGTGCTCTCCTTTCCGGACGAAAGCGCCCGGAGCATCGGCGTTGACGACGTGGTCTTTAAGGTCGTCATGTCGAAATTGATCAGGCTGTTTTCCTCGGGATATCCATAGCGGTTCGTGCCCCGGCTGTCGAGCCACTGGACAGAATAAAGGCCGCCATGCTGAGCATAAAATTCCGCGAATATTTCCCGGACCCCTGCAGCACCTCCTGCGGACAGGGCCTGCTTTAATTCAGTGCTTTTCGCCAGACCTCTGAGCGCATCGTCATGCTGGACCGCGCTGCGTTTTGCACTCTCCTTACCCGGAGAAACAGCATGACCTGCGATGACGTGCATCACCACAAGCCGCCACTCAATGCCATGCAGACCGACGGTGGTCCAGAACGCATCTTTTTTGACAACCTTCTCCGATCCCTGCTGCCTGAACTCATAGCTGCCTGCCCCGGACATTTCTTTGACGGCCATTGCCCCGACCGCGATAAGCTGGGGAAAGGGTTTATACAGCGGGTCATCGAAGAGCATCCGGCCTATCTCTTCCTTGTCCGCGTCGTAGAGGATCCTCCCGTCCTTCTGCATGGCGAAGGCCTCGACCGGCATCCCCTTCAAAACAGGGGTAAGGATAAAGGAGAAAAGGGAATCGGGATTTATGAGCATGCTCACCGACCCTGCAAATTCGCCTGAGGACGTAAAGACCGGATGCTCCAGGTCAACGGCTTCAAAACCCTCGGCTGCCCTGAAAACGCTGCTCATGACCGGTTTCCCTGACGCCCGGAGACGGACCACCTGCTCCTGTGAGCTTATGTCCACCCCTTCGAACTTTGCATATTCCCGGGGCGAAATGACAAGCATTCTGCCGTCGCGGTCCACGGTTGCGCAGTCCACAGCATAGGGATAGGACCGGCAGAGGTCGCCGAGCCTCCTTCTCGTCACGGCCGTCCTGAGATCATCTTCTTCTGTAAGCCTCCCTGCGAGTTTTGCGACGTCCTGATCCACCTTATTGAGCTCTGCCGTGACCGCCTTCCCGAGATCGGACAGGACCGGGGGGAGCTCCGCAGCCACGGCAGGCATTGAAAGCAGCAGAAAACAAAGGATCGACCGTGCTGTTTTTTTCATGACATTTTCCTTTCACTGCTCAAGATGGCCTTCTCCCATCAAACATAGCACTCCTGTCCATTTTGTCAAGGGCAAACACCGGATAGCGCGCAAAAAAGCTGACAAGCTCATAGCTCATAGCTCATAGCTCATAGCTCATAGCCCGGACAGCATGCTATGATAAGAAAAGATCTTGCCGGAAGGAGAGCGGAGTGGAAAAAGAGATCACTTTCATTGTCGAAGAGTCTCAGGACGGCGGTTTTGAAGCACGGGCACTTGGATTTTTGATCTTTACCGAGGCTGAGACGGTCGAGGACCTGAATAAGATGGCGCAGGATGCGGTGAACTGCCATTTTGACGAGGGAGAGAGGCCGGGAGTCATCAGGCTGCATATGGTCGGACAAGGGCCGTTCGGCCTATGAATAGCTCCCATAACGCCGGCAGTGAAGAATTGGTGAGCCTGTTCGCTCAATTCGGATATGTGCCCACCCGCCAAACCGACAGCCATATACGATTGACCGCGTCTGTCAGAGGAGTAGAAAAGCATGTTACGATCCCCCGCCACACCCCTCTGAAACGCGGCACATTACTGCGCGGCCAAAGCTATTGCCTCGCACCGTTAAAGGAGTGAGCACAACAGGCTAACAAGCTCGCAAGCTCATGGAGCATAGCTCATAGTCTCTGAGGGAAGCGCACAGGCTGACAGGCTCGCAAGCTTAAGGGTGCAGCTATAATAAAGAATAATTCCGTGAGGTTAAGAAGATGACAAAGTTCACGTCAGGGAGCATACCATCTGCCGGGTGAGGACCGTAACGGAGGCTTTGAATGGCCGTTTTAATTGAAGCTGTCTCTGTCATAGTCCGCGTTGCCGCGATACGGGATAAGGTGGCTGACGGGTGGAGAGGGTTTGAAAGGGTCGTGCCGAATGCGACCCTCTGTTTTGATGATGACCTGGCACGGGTGGGCTTCATGGAGGCTCAGGAGGCTGAGGCCTTTATCGGCCTGCTCACGGGGTTAGGCCTGACCTTCCTGAGGGAGGGGAAGCCGGTCGACATAGCGGTTGCTGATCAGCAGAAGGGCCTGACGATCGAATGCAACTGGCTGATGTTCTCTCACCTTCCCATCGATAAAGCCGGGGCCAGGGCAGCTGTCTGCTGGCTTACTTCAGAAAAGAGGCTCCCGGTGCCGGGCATCCATATGCCGCTTGGCTGGAAGCCGGGAGACGATATTAAGCTTGCCACCCCGGAAGGCTGGCGTTATGAAGAATCGCTGAGTAAGGAAGCTCAGAAGCCGACAACCTGACAAGCCCCCGACGACGCCAACAGCTCAATTTTTAATTCTTAATTAATGTAACACTGCGCGTTATTTCCACAATTCAAAATCAAGAATTCAAAATTAAAAACTATCTTTCGACCTATGCCCTACGCTCTATGCTCTTAGCTCTATGCTTCTTTTCATACTTCCTTCATTATTGCGCGCTATGCTGAATGTGTATGAAAGGATTATCACGGATGACCGGGAAGTTCCTGGCAGCGGCGCTGATGGTGCTTGCGGGAGTGCTCTGCGCGGCGGCTTACGGATATTTGAAATACGGGAGGTCAGCTATGGCTGAAGAATATAGAGGGACAGTGCTTCATGTTGAGAGGCCTCAGATAGATACGCATACGCCGGCTCGGGTCGAGACCGCGACCTTCGGGCTTGGCTGATTCTGGGGGCCAGACTCCCGGTTCGGGAGTATCCCCGGAGTGATAAGGACAAGGGTCGGCTATGCGGGCGGAACAACGCCCGGCCCGACGTACCGGAGGCTCGGCGACCATACTGAGACGTTTGAGGTGGACTTTGACCCGGCGGTCATATCGTATAGCCGGCTCCTTGAGATCTTCTGGGGGAGCCATGACCCGACCGTCGGCTCATGGTCCGGTCAGTATAAGGCGGTGGTATTTTATCGCAACGAGGAACAGAAGAGGCTCGCCCTCGGATCAAAGGCGTATGAGGCCGAAAAGAGGGGGGCAGCCGTCAGGACAGAGGTCCTGCCCTTTACCGGCTTTTACCTCGCAGAGGACTACCATCAGAAATACCACCTTCAGCAGAACGAAGAGTTCCTTGAGGAGATGGACCGCATCTATCCGTCGATGAGGGACTTCACCGCCTCGACCGCGGCTGCCAGGCTCAACGGGTATCTCGGCGGATACGGAAGCCTTGAGGACCTCCAGAGGGAGGTAAGCGGCTACGGCCTTTCGGAGAAGGCGAAGAAGAGGCTCATAGAGATGGTCTCGCGGATCAGGCCAAGGAAAGCGGACTGTCCTTTATAAGATGATCCCTTTCGGAAATTCATCATTTATTCACAGTTGCATGGCATCATAACTAAGAAACTAACAGGGCAGTTTAAGGAGAAACATAGATGTATATCTTTAATCTTGATGGGTCTCTTGTCTCCAAGACATTGATCCAATAACCAGACCCCCTCCTGGCAGGGGGAGAAGGGCAGTCTGCCTTTTCCCTCTGCTTTTTTTTATCCCGTCCTCCCCCCTTTTAATACAGCGCCACCTTCTGACGAAATGTGATATCATGTAGATATTCTTTTTTAGGAAGAGGTGGACCATTGTTCCCTTCAGCTTCTCTTGATGCGTTGATGCACGGCGTCCTCCCGAAGGTCGCCGAGACAGCCGTGGGCATGCCCGGCGGGGCAGAGGATATTAAGACCGGCATCTCGGTGCTCTTTTTCGTCCTTGCGATTCCGGTCGTGGTCGTCCTCTTCTTTGTCCTCCGCTTTATATACAACGCCACCATCGGCGAAAAGAGAAAGACGACGCTCAAAGAGGATTACAAAAAAGAGGCCGAGAGCTACGAAAAAGCAGGCAAATATGTATCGGCAGCCCGCGTCTACGAGACAAAGCTCGGGGACCTTAAAAAGGCCGCCGCTCTCTACGAAAAGGGCACTGATTATAAAAAAGCGGCCTCTCTGTATGACCTGCGCGGAGATACCGAAAAGGCCAAGGAGATGTACGAAAAGGACGGCAATATCGAGGACTCTGCCGGGGTCTCGATCCGGGAGGGCGAGTTCGAGGATGCTGCGAAGCTCTATGACAAGGCAGGGAAGAAGCGGGATGCCGCGCAGCTCATGGAGAGGGCAGGCAGGCGGCTTGCAGCGGTAAGGGCCTACCGTGAGGCAGGGGATTACCGCAATGCAGCGCGGCTGCTTGAAGACGAAGGCATGCCGAAGGAGGCTGCCGAGATGTTCGGCCTCTCGCTCGGCGACAAACAGCCGGACCCTGCCAACATCAAGGATTTTTATGCCTATGCCTTCAAGCTCGAACAGGCCGGCAACACGGAAAAGGCGCTCGAAGTATACCAGAGGATAGACAAGGCAGACCCGACCTATAAGGATGTGCGCGAAAGGCTCCAGACCCTCAACCCCACCCCGGAAGTGGTTGAAGACCTCGAGGGGAAGACGACGATCAGGAGTTTCATCCGGAGCGGCTCGATGGACCCGAAGAACAGCATCAAGCTCTGGCTCCATATACTTAAGAACCTGCAGGAGGCCTATACGCAGGGGAGAGGCTTTGGCCTGCTTGCGCCGGACAACATAGCGGTCGATAGCGCAAATAAGATCACCTTTCTGAACCGGCCGCCCTCCTCGGCCTATGTCGCCCCTGAAAAGACCAAAGGTAGTGAACCTGATGTCAGGGCCGACGTCTATTCGATGGGCGTCATCCTCTATGAGATGCTGACCGGGAGCCTCGACGGCCTCGGCGCAACAAGGGTCGCCGACCTGGTGCATGACCTGCCTGAGTGGCTGGATGAGCTGGTCATCCGCTGCATCCGCAAGGTCAGGGAAGACAGGTACCAGAATATCGAGGAGATATTCGCCGACATAAAGGCGCTCTCGAAGGGCAAAAAAGAGTCCGGCAGTTAGGCCCGGGAAAAGGAGATGATGCCATGAAGAAGTTCAGTTGCAGCAGCTGCGGCGCTGTCTGGCAGAAGAGCGGGAAGACGAACTGCTGGAGCGCAAACCCCGAAGACCGGCCGCCTAAGCCCGGGCACTGCCCCTCGCAGGAGCATATGGACCTCATCGAAGAGAGTTTTGATCTTTATACCGGCGACAGCCAGGAGGCCCGCATGGCAAGGGTGGCGACGCAGGTCGAGGGGCTCTGCTATGAGCATCAGCCCGGCAGCACCGCGATCCGCGCCCGCTGGACAAGGGTCGAAGACACGATCGCCTTTGCCAAACTGATGGGCTATGCGAAGATCGGTATCGCCACCTGCATCGGCCTGCTCGATGAGACCGAGCGCCTTTCACGCATCCTGACCGCCCAGGGCTTTACGCCTCTTTCCGTCTGCTGCAAGAGCGGCAGCATCGACAAGCTCAAACTCGGCGTCTCTGAAGAGGACAAGGTGCGGCCCCTGACCTTTGAGCCTGCCTGCAACCCCATTGCCCAGGCCCGCCTCCTCAACAGTGCCGGCACGGACATGAACATCATCGTCGGCCTCTGCGTCGGCCATGACATGCTCTTTACGAAGCACTCTGATGCGCCGGTCACGACGCTGATCACCAAGGACCGCGTCACCGGCCATAACCCTGTCAGCGTGCTCTACGGCCAGAACTTCTATTACCGCAGGCTCCTGACCGAACAGGTCGAGGTCGAACGCAAGGCATAGCCTGGCCGCCTCCCGAAGGTATCTTTAAACTCCGGTCGGCACCACCCGGTCTGCGCAGGAAAGGAAGGTCCGGACGTTTTCAAATGGGGTCTCGGGGGGAAGATCGCAGGAGGGCATGAGGATGAACCTCTCGAAGGGATCGACCCCGGCGAGGCTTTCAGAGACCGCCTTGCAAAGCAGGGAAGGGTCGCCGCCGAGTATGGTATTTATCACATCCACGTTCCCTGCAGTGACAACCCGCTGCCGGTAGAGCTCATACACCTCCCTGAGAGATACCCTGGAGTCGACAGAGATGCAGTCGGCGCCTGTCCCGGGATAGAGGCTGATCTGGGGCCGGATATCCCCGCACTGGTGGAGGAAGCACCAGAGGCCGCGGGCCCTGGCCAGGTCGAAGAGCCTCTTTTCGGCCGGGAGGACCACTTCGCGGTAAAGGTCGTTCGGGATGAGCGTGACCGCGCCGTCAGGTATGACGATGCCGTCTATGAGCCCCTCGTCGATGAGCGGTCTAAAGAGGCTGAAGGAGAGGCGCACCCCCAGCTCGCAGACCTCGTGGATGAAGGCCCGGTCCGTGACTGTTTTATCCTTCAGGAGGTTCCAGTCGCAGAGGATCATGGCCCAGGTAAAGGGTCCCCAGGAGGTGCAGCAGAGGAAACGGTCCGGCAGCCCTTTCCTGAGTCCGCGGATCATCCCGATCAGACCAAGGCCGTGGGGAGAATCAGAGATATCTATCGAGGCGAGGCCTGCAGCATCCTCGCTGCTCTGGATCAGGGGGAAGGAGAGCATTGGGGCCTTCTCTTCGCTGAAAACGAGCTCACCTCCGATCGCCTCGGCAGCAAAGGAGTTAAGGCCTGAGCCGGGGAAGATGATATCCGTGTCGAGCCGGCTGAAAAGGCCGGTCAGTGCGTCTGCAAAATGTCCGGGGTCCTCTGTCAGGTCCCCGATCCTCAGGCCTGTCTGCCGGTATGCCCAGCGGCCGGCCCCGAAAAGGGCCCGGGGAAGACGGCTGCTGCGTTTTCCCTCCAAGACCCCGATGATCGCTCTGCGTCTGTCCATGACGGTTCAGTTTAGCATGAGCCTCTCAGGAATGAAACCCAATATCTTGTGCTATAATTTTATCACGAAGCATTACAAGGAAGAGGAGGATCTATGAACGCAATTGAGATGGCATTAAAGATGGAGCAGGAGGCGATCGAATTCTACAAGCAGTGTGCCGAGAAGACGACGAACCCGGTCGGGAAGAAGATGTTCCTGAGCATTGTGGAGGATGAGATGTATCATGCTGCCTGCGCCCTGCAGGTACAGAAAGGGCAGACGTTCTCACCGGCCAGGACCACGCCGGCAGAGGATATGAAGAAGCTCTTTGATCAGAACAAGGATGCCCTGCTGCAGCAGGTCGTTGCGACCGCCGACGAACTGGAGGCGCTCAAAGTGGGCATGAAGATGGAAGAAGATGCGATCAACTTCTACAAAAAAGTGGCCGGCGAGGCGGCAAATGCGCAGGAGAAGGCCTTTTTCGACTGCCTGATCGCCGACGAGGAAGAGCATTACAAGATATTCAAAAATACCTATACCTTCCTCGAAGATACCGGCAACTGGTTCATGTGGGAGCAGCAGGGTATTGTCGAGGGATAGGCGGAGCGCTTCCATGAAGAGAATGATGCACCTGGCATCTCTCCTGCTGCTTATGGCGGCGCCTGCCTTTGGCAGCGAACAGTGCGTGGGGCAGTACAGCGGGACCTGCAGGGATGTCTGCAGGGCGGATGAAGAGGCGGCTGACGGCGCCTTTGTCGACTGCGCCGAAAAACAGGAATGCTGTGTCCCGAAGGCTGTCCCGAAAGAGAAGCAGGAAAAGGACCCATCTGCCGGCAAAAAGGGAACGTAGGGCAACGGACACCGGCTTTTGAGCCGTTTTGATGGTCTAATGCAGGGGGCTGCGCATTGCGCAGCCCCCTGTGGTCATTCAGGCAGCAGGCAGCTCAGAAAGTGAGTGAAAATCTGATGACGGCTTTCCGGGTCATACCGGCAGGGCTGAAGTCCCAGGTCCTGATAAGTCTCCGCAGGCACTGCTCCGGTTGCGTCCCCTTCAGGCTGTCTTCGATGACTCGGACCGTCCTGACCTTCCCCCGGGCATCGATGATCAGTTCAAAACGCAGCTTGCCGGGTTGCCCGGCCTTCCCGATGCATGCCTGCAGTTCGCTCAGATGCTGCTCCAGGAGCTTTTTTATGGCATCGGCCGGGAGGCCCTTTGATACCGTGATATCTCCGATGGCCGCTGACATCGATTTCTTGTCCTTCAGTCTCAGGTCCTCTTTCTTTGGCTCATTTGTTCCGAAGGGCGTTCCCGCGGCCATACTCGCGGGGCTTTCCGCAGGACGTGAGCTTTCCCCTGAGAGCATCCCTCCGAGCGCTTTTCTGAAGACCCCATTCTGGCGGGACTGCGGAGCGGCCGGCATAGGCATCGCCTGATCAGAGACCCCTTCAGGCATCGGGAGCGGCTGCCTGACCCGGGTCAGGTCCCCATTTTTATTGCGGACCTCGTTGTCGACCGCAACAAAGGATGTATAGGCGGTCAGGAGGTTGTAGTCAAGACCGAGGCGGGTGACCTCACGGACCCGTTTGTCATCAGACCGGAGAAGGTTGTAGTCTGAAAGGACCGATATCCGGTGGCGGGCCCAGAGATAGCGCAGGGCCTTGTTCGCCGATAAGGGTTTTACCCTGCCGACGTCGATCTTTTCGCTGAAGGGGCCGCTGCCTGACATGCCCTTGACCGTGATCGTGCCGGCGGCCTTCCCCTGCCATTTTCCGAAGATGATCACCGGCCGCTCCGAGAGCATGTCCGGTATGGTGAGTGGTTCGACGTCATAGGCCCTGAACCCGTCGTACCCGACCGAGATATGCGAAAGGAGCGGCGACTGGACAAGGGTCCTGAAGGCTGCGGCACGAGCCGGCGCCTCCTCAGGTTTGGTTATGACAAAGGGTTCACCCATGCCGACCCGCGCCATGCCCTCGATGAGATGGCGGTTGACGCTGCTGCCGATGCCGAAGGTGAACATATTTGCTTTATTAAGGTTCTGCCTGATGAGGTCGAAGACCTCTTCCTCGACCGTGACATACCCGTCAGTGGCGATGACAACAGAACGCGCATAACCGGCTGTCTGAGGCAGGGAAAGGGCCCGTTTCAGGGCAGGGAGGAGTTCTGTGCCGCCCCCGCCCTGCTGACGGTCGATAAAGGCGATGCCGTTTTTGATGTTCTCTGGTGTTGATGCAAGGGACTCCTGCGAGAGGACTGCCGAGCCGCCCGAAAAAAGGAGGACATTAAATCTGTCCGCTGGCCGGAGGTTCGTGAGCAGGTCCCGAAAGAGCTTCTTCGAGATATCCAGCGGAAAGCCGAACATCGAGCCCGAGACATCGACAATGAATATATACTCGCGTCCCGGGATGTCTGAGGGGGAGACCCGTTTAGGCGGCTGCAGCATAAGCAGAAAGAAGTTCTCCTTTCCGGATTCGGACAGGAGCAGGCCGGACTCGATCTTGCCGCCTGCAAGCTGATACTTAAGGATGTAGTCCCTGTTGCCGCCCTTTGTTTCGGCCTTATCCAGCGCTGCAGTGGCGCGGGAAGGGCTGTCATAGGTGACCGAGACCTTATGTGAACTGCAGGCCAGATGCCGGATCGGCAGTCCGGCGGCGATACGCACCTTGATATCAAAGGAATAGGCCGGGGCCTCTCCCTGGTGAAGGTGCGGGTTCTCGACCCACTGTTCCGGGGCAGGGGCCGCTGATGCCTGTTGATTCGAATACCGGGGACCGACGACCGTCGGGTAGACGAATTCATAGACCTTGTCCGTCGGCAGCATAAGCTCGGTATAGCGCAGTTCAACCACGATGACGTCGCCCGGCAGGATATTGGCGACATTCATCTGAAAGACATTCGGCCTCTGCTGCTCCAGGAGCGAGGCGCTCCTGCCCTGTTTTTTTGCGTCCTCGTATTCCTGCCGCGCATCCTCACGCTTTTTTATCTTCGCCTCGACGATACGCTTCCCTATGGTCATCTTCATGCCGTAGACCGCTGCACGTGTCGAGGCAGGGAAGACATAGACAGCCTCAAGCGTTCTTTTCCCCTCATTTTTATAGACCTGGGTGACGGTCACATCCGCGATCACCCCGCTGATCTGCACCTCTGCCTTTGTCGAGGAAAGAGGCATACGGTCGATACGGGGGTCGTCGCTCATGACGAAGAAATAGGGGGAAAGGGTCTTGTCGACGGAGAGCGCCTCCCGGGCGTGACAGAAGGTCCCGGTAAGGACCATGACGATAAGGACTGCAATGAAGACTGCTCCTGCTTGTTTGTGGTTCATGACTGCCTCCTTGTTCTGTTTGATGAACAGTGAGACAAGGGAGGGGCCAAAAAAGTTCCCGGGGGAAAGAGATGCTGCTTATTGAGGGTCTTTGCCGGCCGGTCCGGATACTGCTGAAGGGTCACGGCCGCTGAGCCTTATCCCGTCGCTTTCGATGAGGATCAGCCGTTTTTTGTAGAGACCGCCGACCGCTTTTTTATAGGTCTTCTTGCTCATCCCGAACATGTGGTAGATGCTCTGTGAGGGGCTTTTATCGGTCAGCGCAATAAAACCTCCATGCTCCTTCAGGGCTGCAAGTATCTTTTCGGAAAGTTCATCGATCTTCTCAGGCCCGGGCTTCTGAAGGCAGAGATCGATCTTCCCGTCCTCCCGCAGCTTCTTGATATACCCGGTTATATGCTGCCCCCTTCGCAGGGTCTGGAATATCTCGTTCTTATAGAGCATGCCTTCGGCAGAATCGTTGATCACAGCCTTATACCCGAGGGTCGTTCCGTTGCCGATCACCAGGTCCACGGCCTGGCTTTCCCGGAATACGGAAACCTGTTTGCCGGATAACATATCCTCAACTATCGTATCCTTCTTTTCGCCAGAGCGTTTCATGTTTTAGTTTATCGCCTGCCACGGCTTTTTGGCAACCAACGGTCCGGTTGCCGTGGAGTTTATCCTGTTCGATCAGGCGGTTGGCAATTAAGCAGGTTGATGTGGCAAGTTCCCTTTTTGTCTGCTATACTGTTCATAAAAAAGGAGTTCTGTTATGAAGAGGGTCGAGTTTGTCGGGCATCGCGGTCAGCAGATACTTTTCCTCGATTTTTCGAACTGCAGTGTTCCTGAAATATTGGGGACGATAAAAGAGGCGAAAGCAGTGATCAGGGAGCAGCCTGAGCAGTCTCTCCTGACGCTTTCTGACGTGACGGATGCCGCTTTTAACGAAACGGTCAGAATAGCGATGAAGGAGTTCACTCTCCATAACAAGCCCTATGTTAAGGCGGCTGCGGTTGTCGGGGTCACCGGCCTCAAGCGGATCATCTTTGATGGGGTCTTGCTCTTTTCAAAACGTAAGATGTCGGCCTTTGACGGTCTTGATCCGGCCAAGGACTGGCTGGTAGACCAGGGATAAGAGGCAGCAGGAAAATACAGGGCCGCTCTGAGCTGCCGTTTATTACCCTGCCAGCATGCTCAGGGGAGTTGCTTCACGTCAGACTTCAGCCAGGGCCAGTCCTGTTTCGACTCCCCGGTCTTCAGGGTCCCGTCAGGCTGATACTCCCTGACCGAAACGATCCGGCCGTGCTCGTAGATGACCTCAGCACTCTGCTTCTCATTCTCATCATATGCTGCATGCCTGCCGTGGCGGCGGCCAAGCTCATCAAAACCCTCTTCCATGAACTTTATCCTTCTGCCGGAAACGCTATGATACGTTATGACGATGCGCTCCGCGCCATTTGCATGTCTTTCGATGACCCTTCTTTCATAAGGACTTGCGGCCTTGCCAACAGCCTTCTCCTCCTGAGCCCTTGGTCGTGCCCCGGCAGCAGCCGGCCCCGGCGCCGGCCTGGCAGCGTAGTCGTCTTTCAATGCGCCGGCCCGGGGTAAGGCAGAAGCAGGTTTCTGCAGTACAGGGGCAGGCGGAGCCGATGCCGGTGCCGACAATTCTCCTCGTGAGGCAGCGTCCTTATTCTCACGGGCCTGAGACAGGCGGTCATCCTGATAGCCCTCCCTGAGGAGCTCTTTCTTTTTAGGAGCAGTCTCGCTGCTCCTCTGCCTGGCCGGCTCCTCAGCCGGAGGCTGGGGCGCTGGCATCGGTTTATCGGCAGAAGCGGCTGTCGTCATCGGGGGAGAGGCCTCCCGGGCCTCAGTAAGTAAGTCTGTCCTGCCGCTGGCCTGTTGCTGCTCTTTTCGGTGAGGAGCCTCAGGTTGCGGCGCCTGCTGCAGGGGCGCGGCAGGCTGTTCAGTGGCAAGCGGTGAGAGGGTCTTGCCGACCTGCGGCTCCATCTCCCTGTATATAAGGACTGCGGTCACTGCGATCAGGAGCGTCGCTGCCGCGGTGACCGGGATACCCATGCGGAGGCCGCCGAAGAAGCGTGAGAGGATACCCCTCTGAGCGGTCTTTTCGTCCCGGATCCTGGCCATCACCTTTTGAGTGAGCCAGGCGGGCGGCTCAAGCTCTTCCAGCTCATTGAGCTGACTGACCGTCAGCCTGAGCTCCTCAAGCGCAGTGCGGCAGCCGGCGCATTGCGCACAATGTTCTTCAACCGCCTTTTTCTCATCAGGGGTGGTGAGGCCTTCGAGATAGGCATGCAGGTCTTTCCTTATCTTTCCGCAGTCCATATTATCTTCTCCCCAGGAGCTTTTTGAGGCAGTTCTTTACTGATTCACGCGCCCGGAAGAGCCGCGACTTGACCGTGCCGTCGGCCAGGCTGAGCAGCGAACATATCTCATCATAGGCAAAGCCCTGGATGTCCCGCAGGACAAGGACCTCGCGGAAGTCGGCATCAAGGCCGCTGATGCATTTCTGCACCTGAGCCTGAACTTCCCTTTGCTCAAGGGTTTCGAGTACGGAGGGCCCGGAAGAGGCAGGCTCGGGCCTGATAAAGCCGTCCTCTGTGGTCATCGGCTCGTCCAGGGAGAATTCCCTGCGCTGCCCGGCCGTGCTTCCCTTTTTGAGGTGGTTGCGTGTCTGGTTGAGGACTATCGTATAAAGCCAGGTCGAAAACCTTGAGCGTTCCTCGAACCGCGGCAGCGCCTTATAGGCGGCGACAAAGGCGTCCTGGACGATCTCGCAGGCGTCTTCATAGTTTGCGGTCATTCTGTATGCAGTATTGAGCATCTTCTTCTGGTGTCTCCTGACCAGCTCTTCAAAGGCGTCCGTATCGCCTTTTTTGCAGAGCGAAACGAGTGCCTCGTCTTCGCTTGAGCCATATCCCTGAGCTGCTGTCATCTATTAAGACAGTCCGGCGGCAAGAAATGTTCCGGAGAGGGGGAATATCATTTTCATATGATGACCTGTATGGGGGATGTGATGCCGCATAGTAAACTTTACCATATTTCATTTCCGAATATTATTAACCCGACAAGTTAATCCCTGTATCCTGTCATTCCGGCTCGCCCGGAATCTATCCGAAAACAAAGATGGATCCCCGACAAGCGGGGATGACAGATTGGGATGCTGAGAGCAAAGAGCCGAAAAGCCTGCAAGCAGTTTAGCTTTGTCATTCCGGCTTAAGCCTATTAAGTTGCCCGGTCAGCATTTCAAAGAGCCGGGAACAAAATCTCCTTCCTGCCTGTCTAACCAACCAAAGCATCACACGAAAGGAGAAAGAAGATGAAAAAGTTAGCGGTCCTTATCACAGTGGTTTGGTTGATGTCGGCAGGTGTAAGTTTCGGGTATCAGGCCAGGGAAACGGTGGAGGTCGACCTGGTCACCGGCCAGGGGGAGGTGCTGCAGGTCATACCGCACAAATATTATGAGGCGGACAGGATGCAGGTCATCAAGAAATACCTCGAGGCCCGGCAGGGCCAGACCTACAGCATCGTCATCAGGAACAACTCCCCCGAGAGGATCGGGGTGGTCGTTGCCGTGGATGGCAGGAACATCATTACCGGGAAGAAGTCCTGGTTGAAGAACAGCGAGATGATGTATATCATCGCGCCGTACGGCAGTACCCGGCTCGACGGGTGGCGGACCGACAACAGCACCATCCACCAGTTCTATTTTACGGACCCGGGGGACTCCTATACCGTAAGGACCTTCAACGACACCTCGGCCATGGGCGTGATAGCGGTGGCCGCATTTAAGGAGAAGGAACCTTACCGGTATCCTTATCAGGAGCAGAGGTCCCTCGGCAAGGCGCCAGGACCGGCTGCAGGAGCCATGCCGCAGCGCAGCGCAAAGGATGCCCTCTCCGAGTCGGCCGCGACCGGCTTTGGGCAGGAGAGATATTCGCCGGTCGTCAGGGTAGAATTCGAGCCTCAGCAGACAGCCTTTCAGAAGACCCTCTTAAAGTATGAATGGCGCGAGACCCTCTGCAGGAAAGGCCTCCTGAGGTGCGGGGGCAGGGACCATAACCGGCTCTGGGACGAAGGCGGCTACGCCCCTTTCCCTCCGGGCTATGACCGCTGAAAGGCGAAAGGATTCGGGATTGCAATCTGGACAGGGGACATCCTTTGGGGGAGGTCCCCTGTTACACTGAAAAGGAGAGGCGCAAGGTATAATACTGAACAGATGACTGGACCGGTTCTGAAAAAAGATGTCGACATACGCTTTCCGCATGTCACGGTGCTGAAGGCATCGGCCGGTTCAGGCAAGACCCATACCCTCACCAAGCGCTATGTCCAGTTCCTGCTCTCAGAGAGGATCCCGAGGAACGGGCTGCGCAATGTCCTTGCCATCACCTTTTCGAACAACGCCGCAAAGGAGATGAAGGAAAGGGTCCTCCAGTGGCTCAAGGCGGTCTATTTTGAGGACCCTGAGCGGCTTGAGGAGGTCCTGCAGGTCACCTCTCTCGGCAGGTCTGAGCTCCATGATAAGGCAGGGCAGCTCATCGACAGGATACTGGATAACTACGCCGATTTCCAGATCAGGACCATCGACAGCTTCATGGCCACGGTCTTTAAGTCTTCCGCCATTGACTTCGGCTATAATCCGGACTTCGAGATCCTGCTGGACAACAGCCAGCTCATGGCCTATTCCTTTGACCTCTTCCTGCGCCAGGTCCGTGAGGGCTCTCCGGAGGCGCAGCAGATGGGGGAGATCGTCGATTTTCTGCTCGATGATAAAAAGACAGATGCGGCCTATCTCTGGGACCCGTCGGCAGCTCTGCTTGAGGAGATCATAAAGATCTACGAAAAGCTCTCGGCGACCGGGAAACGGCCGAAGATCGACGACCTTTCAAGGCCGATAAAGAAAGTTAAAGACAGCATAGCCGCTGCGGTTGAAGAGATCGAAGCGGAGATCGAAGGCTCCGGCCTGAAGCGGCACGGGGCGTCGTCCTACAGGACTGTCCTCGGCCTGGTCAGGGCCCGGAGCTTCCCTGACCTTATCGGGAAGACCTTTACCAACCCTCCGGTAACGAAGCTCAGGAAAGAGGATGCCGGCCATCAGGCCTCGTATGACAGGATAGTCAGCACGTGGTCGGAGGTCTCCGGCCTTATCGGCGCATATACCGTGCTGTATGCCCGGGCGCGCTGCATGCCGTATCTCAGGGCCTATCAGGCCTTCAGCAGGACCGTCGAGCTGGTCAAGCGCCAGCAGGGCAGGATCTTCATAGAGGACATCAGCAGGCATCTTGCGGAGTATCTGAGCGGCGACATTGTCCCGGACATCTATTTCCGGCTCGGCGAGACGGTCTTTCATTTCCTGATAGATGAGTTCCAGGACACCTCGCCCATCCAGTGGCAGAACCTCTTCCCGCTCATCGAGAACTCTCTTGCCCAGGGAGGGAGCCTCTTTGCGGTGGGCGACACGAAACAGGCGATATACGGGTTCCGCAATGCGGATTACGCGATCATGAAGGGGCTCGAAACAGACAACCCCTTCCCTTCGGCCCTGCATGACGTCCGGGAACTTGATATGAACTACCGCAGTCTCAGGTGCATCCTGGACTTCAATGAGGAGGTATTTAAGGTCAGGGCAGCCGGGCATGCGGAATATCAGGAGGCCGGGCAGCGCAGCGGTCTGACCTCCTATATACAGAAGGCCCGGGAAGAGAGCAGGCAGGGGTACGCCGGGGTCATCATGCTCGACAGGAATGACGAGGCCCCGCCGGAAAGGGTGGCGCTCCAGGCCCTGATCGCGGAGCTCTGCGGCCGCGGCTATCAGTTCGGCGATATAGCGGTCCTGACGCAGAAGAACGAGGACGCGGTGCGGGCCACCTCCTGGCTCAATGAGCAGGCGGTCCCCTTCATCTCCTATAGCAGCCTGGATGTGAGAAGACGCAAGATCACCGGCGAGGTGGTGGCGCTTCTGAACTTCCTGGACTCGCCGACGGACGACTTTTCGTTCGGGACCTTTATCCTGGGTGATATCTTCTCGCGGGTCCTTCAACGGGGGTCTGCAGGGCCCGGCATGGACGACATCAGGGACTTCTGTTTCAGAAAAAGGAACGAACCGCCGCTGTATAAGGCCTTTCAGCAGGAGTTCGGCGCAATATGGAGCAGGTACTTCGAGGGCCTCTTCCGGTCGGCCGGTTTCTTTCCCCTCTATGACCTCGTCACCGAGGTCTTTGCGGTGTTCAGGGTCTTTGAGACGGCCGGCGACGAAGAGGCGACCCTGGTGAAGATACTCGAGGTGGTGAAGGATTTTGAGGGCGCCGGCTTCAATACCCTCAGGGATTTTCTCGAGACGGCCGAAGAAGAGGGCGGTGAGGCGGTCTGGAACATGGATGTGCCGAAGCATATGAACGCGGTCAGGGTGATGACCATCCATAAGGCAAAGGGACTCGGCTTCCCTGTTGTGATCGTCCTGCTCTACGAGACCAGGAACAGGGGGTTCGACTATCTGGTGGAAGAGGGCGACGAGGAGGTCTCGCTGCTGAAGCTCAATCAGGCCACTGCAGCCTGCGACCCGTCCTTTCAGGCCCTCTATGACGCCCAGCGGATGAAGGAGAAGGTCAGCCGCCTCAACAGCCTCTATGTCGGGTTCACCAGGCCCGAGAGCGAACTCTATGTGATCGGCCTGCAGACCCGTCAGAAGGGCCATCCCTTTGACCTGCTCCCTGCAGCAGCATATCCGCCGCCGCAGATGCCGGAATGCTGCCCGTCGGCAGGCTGTGCTGCAATACCGTCGGTCCGGGCCCTGCACCATCAAAAAAAGGTGGAGGTCCCCGAGGGCGGCCCGCAGTCCATATCTCCCCAGGAGAGACGCCGCGGGGAGTTCATCCACCGCGTGCTCTATTTTATCGAACACCTTGGTGACGACCTCGAAGCCGGACTTGCAGGGATGATCAGCCGCGCTGCAGCAGAGACCGGCACCGACCCCGCTGCAGAAGATATCGGCAGCCTTATCCTCAGGCTGGTCTCCGGCCCTGAGATGGCCGCATATTTCAGGGACCGGCCGGGCAGGAGGATCATGAAGGAACAGGAGTTCTCTGATGAGACAGGCAGGCTCTTCCGCATGGACCGTGTGGTCGTTGACCCGGATAAGGTCGTCGTGATCGATTATAAGACAGGGAAAGAGCCGGATGATGAGAAGTACCGTCAGCAGATAAAGGCCTATATGCAGATACTCGGCCAGGTCTATCCCGGCAGGGTCATTGAGGGGATCATCGCCTTTGTGGACCTCGGTGAGGTCAGGAGGCTTTCATGAACGTCCGTATCGTACCGGCCGGTGGGGACCTCATTGAAGAGGTCATGACGCATCTTGAGGGGACTGAGAGGGATTATTCTGCGGACCTGGTCGTCTTTCCCGGCAAGCGTCCCTCACATTTCCTGAGGAAGGCCCTGGCAGAAAAGATAAGGACCGGCTTCATCCCGCCCGGGATCTGTTCCATGGATGAGCTTGCCGATCGTATCTATGAGGAAGCGGCCCAGGCCAGGAAGCTTGAGACGATCGATGCCGTGGCGATACTCTATGACCTGCACCGGAAGGCCCCTGACCCGGTGGGCGGGGACGGGTTCATGAGCCCTGACCGCTTTTTCCCCCTCGGGCTGAAGATATACCGGGACATAGAGGAACTGACCATCGAGGAGGTGAACCCTCATTTTGTGCAGGAGGTGGAGCCGCTGATAGAGGAGGGGCTTCCGGAGCAGTCGCGCCGGAGGCTCCAGTCCCTGGCCTTTTTTTACCGGGAGTTCTACAAAGAGATCGCAGCAAGGGGTCTTTCGACCAGGGCCCTGAGATATCGCTCTGCCGCAGGGAGGGTCCTTGACTCATCGATCATCAGCTTGCGGCGGGTCGTTTTCGCCGGCTTCTTCGGGCTGACGAAGGCTGAACAGAGGCTCTTTAAAGAACTTCTGCCCTCCGGCAATTGCCGGTTCATATTCCAGAAGGGGCCGGGGCTCCGGCTGACCCTTGAGGGGCTGGGGATAAGCATGCCTGAGGAGGCGGACGGGCCGGCCCATCTGCCGAAGCTCCATTTCTACAGCAGCCCTGATACCCACGGCCAGGTCTTTGGACTTGCCCGCATCCTCCGGGAACAAGAGGAGGAGGGCCGGGTGCCTGATACCCGATCGGCCATTGTCCTGCCTGCATCCGAGACCCTCTTCCCGCTGCTGCGGCAGGGGCTTCCGGCCATGCCCGCCGATTCCTTTAATATCTCTCTGGGGTATCCTCTCCACCGGACCCCGGTCTTCGGCTTCCTCAATAACCTTATGGAACTGGTCACCTCGATGGACCGTGACCGGGTCTACATCCCCGACTATCTGAAATTTGTCCTCCATCCCTACACGAAGAATATCTACTTTGACGGCAGGGCCGAGATAACGCGGATACTCTTTCATACCATCGAAGAGGGCCTGACCAGGAAGCGTTCCAGGACATTCCTGACCCTTGCAGAGATAGAGGGGGATGAGCAGATGCTCGGGGAGGTGCTCACCAGGCTCCCGCATGATGACCAGGCGGGGCAAGAGGGGATAACGAAAAAAGCGCTGGCAGACCATCTCCGGGAGATACACCTCTCCACGATAGGCAGGTTCACCGCCTTTCGGGACCTCAGCGATTTCGCGCAGCAGTGCAGCGGGGTGCTCCTCTATATCTTCAACCAGAGCACTGCCCGCCTCCATCCACTGTACCATCCGTTCTCAGAGGCCTTCATAAAGGCCCTTGACCTGCTGCCGCGTTCGCTGATGCAGGATTTCGCCTTCGAAGAGAAGAGCAGTTATTTTGGCTTCTTCAGGAAATATGTCATGACCTGTCATGTCCCGTTCAGCGGGACGCCGGTCAGGGGGCTGCAGGTCCTCGGGGCCCTTGAGACGAGAAACCTCAAATTCGATTCGGTCTTTATCCTGGACGCCAATGAGGAGGTACTCCCCGACACAAAGAAGGAGGACTCCCTCCTCCCGTTCAAGGCCCGCCAAACGCTCGGCCTCCCCACGTATATCGACAGGGACAGGCTGGCCGCCTATTATTTCGAGACGCTTCTGCAGGGGGCGTCGGAGGCCCATATCTTCTTCGTCGAGAACAACCAGAAGGAGCGGTCGCGGTTTGTCGAGAGGCTGCTCTGGGAGAGCCAGAAAAGAGACGGGACCACAGACCAGAAAAAGTACGTCCAGACCATGCAGTACAAGGTCAGCCTGGTCAACAGGTCGCCTGAGCCGCAGCCCAAGACGGAGGAGGTCTCGGCCTTTCTGAAGGATCATGCCTACAGCGCCTCGGCCCTGAACCAGTACCTCAGATGTCCTCTTCAGTTCTATTACGCCACGGTGCTGAGGCTCGGCAGGAAGGAGACGATGACCGGCGACATAGAGCGCACTGACCTCGGGACCTTTGTCCATCATGTCCTGGCCGCTTATTTTGCAAAGAGGCGGGGCAGACCTCTGACTGAAAGGGATATGGATGTCAAAGAGATGGAGGCCCTTGTTGATGAGCGCTTCAGCAGCATGTACGGGCCGGAGCCCGCAGGGGCTCTCTATCTCCTGAAGCGGCAGGCCGGCAGGCATCTGGCGGACCTGCTGACGGATTACTACATACCGCTTCTCAGGGAAAAGAGCGTTACGGTCCTGGCCGGAGAAGAGCCGCTGGAAGCGGTGCTGGAGGGCTTCCGGTTAAAGGGCCGTCCTGACAGCATCGAGCAGAGGGATGGCAGGACCGTTGTCATCGATTATAAGACCGGCTCCAACAAAAAATATCTTGAGATCGATCTTGACGGCCTTGACCCTGATGACCGGGGCTCCTGGAACAGGGCCATCGGGAGCATCCAGCTGCCCTTCTACCTCCTGCTTTATTCCCTGAACAAAGGCAGGCAGGTGCAGGCCCTCAACGCGCTCTTCCTCATGCTGGGTCGCGCAAAGATCAGCAGGGATATCGAACTGCCCCTTTTTAACGATGCAGCAGACGTTGACCTTGAACCGCTCAGGGAGGTCATCCTCCGCCTGCTCAGAGAGATAACTGATCCGGGTCAGCCCTTCCTCCCTGCGCCTGACATGAAAAAGGCCTGCCCCCCCTGCGACTTTCAGTATATCTGCGGCACCCAGTGGATCGTCGCGTGATGGCCGCCTGCAGCCCGGGTCCGCGTATTTTTCTCATGCTCATCTCCGCGAAGTTTTGGGTATAATAGAGAAAAAAAGGAGACGGCGTATGAAAAACTTTCTCTCTGTTTTTTTTCTGGCAAGTATCATGGCATCTGCATTTTCCTGCAGCAAGGCCCCTCAGGATGCCCCTCAGGCAAAACCTTCCACAGTTCCGGCAGCTACTGCCCAGTCCGCGCCAAAGGGCCGCGACATCTCCGGCATGAAGGCCTGCGAGATCGTCACCCCTGATGAGGCCGCAGCCAGGGCCGGAGGCAAACTGCTCACCAAGCCTATCCCCGGCGGAAGCACCTGCATGTATGTGCTTGAGGTACCGAAGGGGACCGAGAGCTATAACTTTTCGATCCAGCCCGCGGCTATGTACGAGGCACTTCTGAGCGTCAAGTCAGAAAAGGAAAAGGGAGAAAAGATCCCCGGGCTCTGGGAAGAGGCCTACCTCGCTCCGAGGGACCTCACCAAGGGATTTTCTCTCATCGCACTCAAGCGGGGCGATATAGCCATCGAGGTCAGCGGCGAGCGCAAAGAGGTCCTCCTTGAGATCGCCAAACTGGCGGTATCCAGGATACAATGAACCGGAAGGTCACGTCATGACGCTGACGCCTTAACTCGTGCGGCCCGGTCACTGTGGAACGTCTGAATATAACAGTCAAAGGCATTGTGCAGGGGGTCGGGTTCAGGCCCTTTGTCTATAATCTTGCCACCCGCATGGGGCTGAAGGGTCATGTCACAAACACGGCAGCCGGGGTCGAGATAGAGGTCGAGGGTGAGCAGGTTGAGGGCTTCACTGAAAGGCTCAGGGCTGAGGCCCCGCCGCTTGCGAAGATCCTGGGCATCGAGGTGTCGCGGCTGGATTGCTCAGGCGCCGCTGAATTTGTGATCAGGGAGAGCACTGACGACGGGAGATACACGCTCATCTCCCCTGACATCTCTGTCTGCCCTGACTGCCTCGCCGAACTGCGGGACCCTCATGACCGCAGATATGCCTACCCGTTCATCAATTGCACCAACTGCGGCCCGCGGTATTCGATAACGCTTTCGGTGCCCTATGACCGGCCGAATACCACGATGCGCAGCTTTACGATGTGCCCTGCCTGCGAGGCCGAGTACCGTGACCCTGCTGACAGGAGGTTCCATGCCCAGCCGAACGCCTGTCCTGTCTGCGGCCCGGCGGTGAGCCTGGTCGACGCGGCAGGTGAAATGCTCGGTGGCGGGGAGCCGGTCGCAGGGGCTGTCAGGCTGTTGAAAGAAGGCAAGGTGCTGGCGATAAAAGGGCTTGGCGGTTTTCATCTTGCCTGTGATGCCCTGAATGCGGATGCGGTAGCAACACTCAGACAACGCAAGCGGAAGAATAACAAACCGTTTGCCCTTATGGCTCCGGACCTCCAGACGATCGGGACCTTCTGCCATCTGACGGAACGGGACCGGGAGCTGCTCCTTTCGGAGAAGAGGCCGATCGTGCTGCTTCGCAAGAAGGAGGACTGCTCCCTTCCTGAGGCGGTCTCCCCTCAGAATAATCATATCGGGTTTATGCTGCCATACACTCCCCTGCATTATCTCTTATTCTCTTCGGCTGATGCTTCGCCCGGCAGGCCCTGTTTCGATGCCCTGGTGATGACGAGCGGCAACCTTGCCGAAGAGCCGCTGGTCAGGCTCAATGACGAGGCCCGCGCAAAGCTCTCCGGGATAGCCGACGCCTTCCTGATGCATGACCGGGATATCTTCATGCGGGTCGATGACACGGTCATGAAGGTCAGTCAGCATCGTGACGGGGGCGTGCCATCCTTCATACGGCGTTCGCGCGGCTATGTCCCTGAGCCTGTGGCCCTGAAGGATGACGGGCCTGATGTCATGGGCTGCGGGGCTGACCTCAAAAATACCTTCTGCCTCACCAGGGGCGGGTATGCGATAGTCAGCCAGCATATCGGGGACATGGAAAATTACGAGACCCTGCAGTTCTATGAGGAATCGTTAAAGAACCTTAAGGCGGTCTACAGGGCCGAACCAGTGGCCATTGTCCATGACCTGCACCCCGGATATCTCTCGACCCGCTGGGCCCTGGGCCAGACCCAGGCAGAACTCCATGCCCTGCAGCACCATTATGCCCATATAGGCTCTGTCATGGCCGAAAAAGGTATCACAGGGAAGGTGATCGGGATCGCCTTCGACGGCAGCGGGTACGGCGACGACGGCAGTCTGTGGGGCGGGGAATTTCTGATCGCGGGTATCGATGGATTCAAGCGGGCCGGCCATATCATGCCTGTTCCGCTTCCGGGAGGGGAGACGGCGATACGGGAGCCCTGGCGGACCGCGATAAGCTATCTTAAGGCGGCTGCAGGCGACGAGGCAGCGCACTACTGTGCCGAAGCGGGGCTGGTCGAACGATACGGGGAGACTGCCGTGCAGAACATCCTGAAGATCTCTGACCAGCGGCAGTTCTCTCCGCTTTCCTCCGGCGCAGGCAGGCTCTTCGATGCGGCGGCAGCGCTCATCGGGGTCTGTGACCGCAATACCTTCGAAGGCGAGGCAGCCATGGCCCTCGAGGCCATTGCCGCTGACGGGATCGGGGAGCAGTACCCTGTGGATATTCGCTTCAGCGACCTGATGCTCATCGATTTCAGCATGACCTTCTTCGCAATGATAAAAGACCTGAAGAATGGTTTGCCGAAGGGTGTCATCTCCGCGAAATTCCATAATACGGTCGCGGCTGCAGCGGCGCATGTCGCGGTGAAACTCTCCGCAACGTATAACATCCGGAAGGTCGCGCTCAGCGGAGGTGTCTTCCAGAACAGCTGCCTGCTGGGCAAGGTTATTGAGAACCTCCGGCCGGAGTGGCTCGACCTGTATATCAATGAGATCGTCCCCTGTAATGATGCTGGCATATCTTTGGGTCAGGCATATATAATCAGAGAGAGAATAAAGGCGGGCATCAGGAAATAACCTATGGAAAATATCGTCGGGAAGATCAGGGAACATATGGCGGCGATCGCCGGGCCGGTGAGGCTCATGGAGGTCTGCGGAACGCATACGGTGGCGATATTCAGGCATGGGATAAGGAATATCCTGCCTGAGGGCATCTCCCTGCTGAGCGGACCGGGCTGCCCGGTCTGTGTCACCTCCATCAGGGATGTCGATACCGCCATAGCGATCAGCCGGACAAAGGACGTCATCCTGACCACCTTCGGCGACATGATGCGGGTGCCCGGGGAGAGCAATTCCCTCCTGGAGGCGCGGGCAGAGGGTTCCGACATACGCATCGTCTATTCCCCTCTCGATGCGCTTCGGCTCGCCGAAGAGAACAAAGATAAAAAGGTGGTCTTCTTTGCGACCGGGTTTGAGACGACCTCCCCGTCCGTGGCGGGAACCGTTCTTGAGGCTGAACGCAGAGGGGTCCCTAATTTTTATATCTACTCGGTGCATAAGACCGTGCCGCCTGCCCTTGCGGCCCTCCTGTCCTCAGGCGACGTGAGGGTCGACGGCTTTATCCTGCCGGGCCACGTCAGTACGATAATCGGCAGCAGGCCCTATGATTTCCTTGTTACGGATTACCGCAAGCCGTCTGTCATCACCGGCTTTGACGGGCCGGACATACTCACCGGCATCATGATGCTCCTGGCACAGATCGCATCGGGCAGGCCGTCTGTCGGGATACAGTATGACAAGGTCGTGAAGCCCGAAGGAAACCCAAGGGCAATAGCCATTTTGGCCGACCTCTTTGAGCCTGAGGACGCCTACTGGAGGGGCATCGGCATGATACCGGGGAGCGGCCTTAAGCTGCGTGAAAGATACAGCCACCGGGATATCAGGACAGTCCTCAGCCTCGACGTCCCTGCCGGGAAAGAGCCCCCGGCCTGCTCCTGCGGCGAGATCCTCAAGGGGATAAAGATGCCCTATGAATGCCTGCTCTTCGGCAAGGCCTGCACCCCGGAAAGACCGGTCGGCGCCTGCATGGTCAGCACGGAAGGAAGCTGTTCGGCATATTATAAGTATAAAGCGGTCTTCGGCCGGGAGGAGAAATAGGGCCATGCTGAACCGGGGGACGTCGTGGAGCTGATCCAGCTGGGACATGGCAGCGGCGGCCGCCTGATGCACCAGTTGATACGGGATTATTTTGCACCTGCCTTTGATATGAGGTCCCTCAACGATTCTGCCCTGCTTGACCCCCTGCCTCAGGGCCGGATAGCACTGACGACCGACTCCTATGTTGTCTCGCCCCTCTTTTTCCCCGGCGGGGATATCGGGCTGCTCTCGATCTGCGGCACGGTCAACGACCTCGCTGTCTCGGGTGCGAAGCCCCTCTATCTGACGGCGGGCTTCATCATCGAGGAGGGCTTCCCCATATCCGACCTGCGCAGGATCCTTGCATCGATGACTGCGACGGCGCAGGCCTGCGGGGTAAAGGTCATTGCCGGCGACACAAAGGTCGTGGAACGGGGGAAGGCCGACGGCATCTTTATCAATACTGCAGGGGTGGGGGTCCTGGAGGACGGGGTAGACATATCACCCCTCAATATCAGGCCCGGGGACAAGATCATCCTCAGCGGCCCCATCGGCAGGCATGGCATCTCTGTCATGGCAGAAAGGAACGGCATCACATTTGATCCCCCCGTGCAGAGCGATGTCTTCCCCTTAAACGGGCTGACGGCCCATATGCTGAAGACCACAAAAAAAGTGCATGTCATGAGGGACCCCACGAGGGGAGGGGTTGCTACCACGCTCAAGGAACTGGCTCATGAATCTGGCCTCTGCCTGACCATCCATGAGGGGATGATCCCTGTTCCTCCGGGGGTGCGCGGGGCATGTGAGCTCCTTGGCCTAGACCCGCTGTACATTGCCAACGAGGGGCTTCTGATCGCGATCGTCGACCAGGCCGATGCTGAGCCGCTCCTGGCTGCGATGAAGGAGCATCAGGCAGCCGGCCAGGCTGCCATCATCGGTGAGGTGACTGAGTCGCCTGAAAGGATGGTCCTCTTGAAAACGGATATCGGGGGTATTAGAATAATCGATATGCTTTCAGGGGACCAGCTGCCGAGGATATGCTAGGCCGATGATGAGGGGAAGGACATTCTTCAGCGTATCAGTGCTCCTCCTGCTGCTCTTTGCGGGCTGCTCACGGCCGGTGGCGACCGTCAACGGCCGTGAGATCGACGGCAGGCTCTTTGACCTCCTCATCAAAGAAAAGTCAGAGGCCCTGAAGCAGCAGCTGACCGCCCCTGATATGAAGAGCCTCAGGGAAGCGGTCGTCAATGAACTGATCATGGAGGCGATGATCCTTGAAGATGCTGAAAGGGCCGGGCTGAAGGTTACCGATGATGAGATAGACAAAGAGATCGGGGATATCAAAAGGGGCATAGGTGAGGATGCCTTCAAAAAGACCCTGAAGGAGAAGGGGCTGAAGCCTGCTCAATTCAGAAAAAGGACCAGGGAAAAACTCCTGATGTCGCGGTTCATGGAGGGTCTGGTGAACCGGGAGCCGGTCACCGGGGAGGAGATCAGGAACTATTATGCTGCCAGTCAGAAACCGTTCTTCAAGCCTTCCCAGGTCCTTATGAATATGATCGAGTTCGAATCCCAGGAAACGGCCAGGGCCGTCATCCGGGAGATGAGAGAAAAAAATATCGATTTCGACGAAATGGCAAAGAGGCAGGCGGCAGAAAAAAAGGCGGTTGCCAGCGACTATGGCTGGGTCAACCCGGAACTCTTCTCGCTGGACCTTTCCTATGGCGTGCGCAACCTGAGGGCCGGCCAGTACGGCGGGCCCTTCAAGGGCAAGAGGAATTACTACCTGGTAAAGGTCAGGGAAAAAGAGAAAGAGACGATAGCGTCCTTCGACGAGATGCGCGACACGATAAAGAACCTGCTCCTGGAACAGAAGCGGCAGGCAGCCTTTGCCCACTGGTTAGACGCCAAGAAAAAATCTTCGAAAGTTGAGGTGCATATACGCTGATGCAGAGATACCGATCATGAGTGTGAAGGAAAAGGTCGTCTTTAGGTTCAACAACGGGACCATTTTGAAGGGATATCTGGAGGACTTCAGCCCTGATTCTCCTGAACTGCAGGTCATGGACTCAGTGACCGGAAGCAGCCGCGTCCTGAAGACCGAAGAGCTGAAGGCCCTTTTTTTTGTCAGGTCCTTTGAAGGGGACCAGGAGTATAAAGAGAAGAAGACATACGGGAACAACAAGTCGAAGGGGAACAGGGCCTTCATCAGGTTCAAGGACGGGGAGTCGCTTGTCGGGTACCTTGAGGGGGATGTCCCCTGGACCCGCGGCTTTTTCCTCTCGAAGCAGGGCATGCAGATGAAGGGTTTTTTCCTGCTGCCGGTGGATGAGGGCTCCAACAATCTGAAGGTCTTTGTGATAGCCTCATCGATCAGTGATGTAACGGTCGTCCCGTAACAGAAGGAATAAGGGAGAAGATATGATACTCGGAGTAAATATTGATCATGTTGCAACGCTGAGGCAGGCCCGGCTCGGGGTCGAGCCTGACCCTGTCATGGCAGTCACGCTTGCGCTCCTCGGCGGTGCCGAAGGAATTACGCTGCATCTCAGGGAGGACCGGCGGCATGTGAACGACAGGGACCTTGAGCTGCTCCGGGCCTGTGTGCCGGTCGAGCTTAACCTTGAGATGGCGGCCACGGACGAGATGCTCAGGATAGCCTCGAAAAGACTGCCGGACATGGTGACCCTGGTGCCCGAGAAGCGGAAGGAGCTCACCACGGAAGGCGGCCTGGATGTCAGGGCGAACATGAAGGTGGTGAAGAAGGCGGTGCGAAGCCTGAAGGACCGGGGCATCGGCGTCAGTCTGTTCATCAATCCGGCTGAAGCCGATATCATGGCCTCAAAGGAGGCAGGCGCTGACATGGTCGAGATACATACCGGCGGTTACGCAAATGAAAAAGGCCTGCGGCAGCAGAAGGAGCTCGCACGGGTCAGGAAAGCGGTTGAGAAGGCCCTGGAGCTTGGCCTGAAGGCAAATGCAGGCCATGGGCTTAATTACATCAATGTGACGGATATTGCCGGTATAGCCGGAATCCGCGGGCTCTATATAGGCCACAGCATCATATCCCGTGCCGTCCTTGTCGGCATGGAGCGGGCAGTGCGGGAGATGAAGGGACTGATAGATCAGGCTGTCCGGCAGGGCTCCCGGTGATCGTCGAAAGATAGAGGCATGCGGATCGTCACTGCAGAAGAGATGCGCGATATTGACCGCCGGACGATCCGGGACTATGGGATCTCCGGCCGGGTGCTCATGGAGAGGGCCGGGCTGCTCGTGGCGGAAAAGGTGGCGGAGCTGTTCGAAAAGAAGAAGGTCCTGGTCCTTGCCGGAAGCGGGAACAACGGCGGAGACGGCCTGGTCGCCGCCAGGGAGCTCTCAAGGCTGGGCTGGCAGGTGAAGGCCCTCCTGCCGGGCAGGAAAGAGAAGCTGAGCGCTGACTGCCTTGTGCAGTTAAGGGCGGCCCAAAAAGCGGGGGTCTCGGCAGAATTCCGGTCCGGCCTGGATGAGAAAGACCTTCATGCCGCGATCATTATCGATGCCCTCTTCGGGACAGGGCTCAATAAACCCGTGTCTCCGGCCCTTGCCGGCATTATGCGTCAGGTGAACCGCTCAGGCAGACCTGTTGTCTCTGTTGATATACCTTCCGGCATAGCCGCGGATGACGGCCGGGTGATGGGGGAGGCGGTGAGGGCTGATCTCACCGTGACCTTCGGACTCCCCAAAAGAGGGCATCTGATACACCCAGGGGCTGAATATACCGGCAGGCTTATCGTCGGTGATATCGGATTCCCTGCGGAGCTGCTGAGGCCGGAAAACCTGAGGGCCCGGCTCATCGGGAGGGACGAGGTGATCCCTCTGATCCCTGAACGGCCTGCATTGTCGCACAAGGGGGATTACGGGCATGTCCTGGTCGTTGCAGGTTCCCGCGGCAGGACCGGCGCCGCGCTGATGGCAGCTAAGGCCTGCCTGAGGACCGGGGCCGGCATGGTCACCCTCGGGGTCCCGGAGACGCTGACCGATGTATTTCAGGCGAGGGTCACTGAGGAGATGGTCCTGCCCCTTCCGGATGACGGGCATGGCGGATTATCGATACGCGCCCTGGGAGAGATCCTGTCCTTCATCAGCAGCAAGGCGGATGTGGCGGCGGTCGGTCCCGGCCTGGGCGTGACCGCCGATACGGCCGGCCTCATTGAACAGATGGTCAGGACCGTTACCGTGCCGATGGTCCTCGACGCTGACGGATTAAACGCGCTCGGGTCAAAGAGCGGGGCGCTAAAAAAGGCAAAGGCCCCGGTCATCTGCACCCCCCACACCGGGGAACTGGCGCGCCTTCTTGATGCAGCAGCAGGGATAGCCGGGCATGACAGGGCCAGGCAGGCTGAGCTGTTTGCAAAGGGTCATTCTGTTTGCCTGGTCAGCAAGGGCGCCCCGACGATCGTCGCAGACCCTTCGGGACTGCTCTTCTTCAACAGCACCGGCAATCCGGGCATGGCAACGGCCGGGGCAGGCGATGTCCTTACCGGGATGATAGCCGGACTGCTGGGCCAGGGTCTCCCGCCTGCCGTCGCCTCGGTCGCCGGGGTCTATCTGCATGGCCTTTCGGGGGATCTGGCAGCAGCCCAAAAAGGCATGCACAGCCTCATCGCTTCTGACATCATAGAGCATATCCCCGCTGCCTTCCTTTCTCTCAGAGACTGAACCCTCATGGAAAGACTGCTTCGGCCGGACATCTTCCCCGCAGACGTGACCGCCTTCTTCACCGGCAGGGACCCCGGGGCTGACCTTTCCGAGATCGGCAGGATGCTCCGGCTGGATGCCGGTCATATCTACCTTCCGGTACAGAAGCATACCGACAGGGTGGTCATCATCGACGCGGAGACTGATCCAAGGATCGCGGATGCGGTCGTGACCTCACGGAAGGGTCTGCTCATCGGCATACAGGTCGCTGACTGCGTGCCGGTCCTTCTCTTTGACCGGCGGCGGCAGGTCTCGGCCGCTGTGCATGCCGGATGGCGCGGGACAGCAGAGGCGATCATGAAAAAGACCCTCAGGGCCATGAGCGACAGGTTCGGGTCTGAGGCGGAAGATATTGTGGCGGCCGTCGGTCCGAGCATTAAGGGCTGCTGTTACGAGGTCGGGCCCGAGGTTGTCCGGGCGGTTGAAAGGACGACGGGGACCGGGGACTATGTAAGGCAGAAGGGCGGGAAGTACGTCATTGACCTGGCCGCAGCCAATCGATATCAGGCCCTGTCAGCCGGGATAAAGGAAGAAAATATATGGATGTCCGGGGACTGCACCTTCTGCAACCCCGACAGATACTGTTCGTATCGTTTCGCAAAGGGCACCACCTGCAGACAGGCAGGTTTCATCGGGATGCTCTGAAGAGATACGTCAGCTGCCGGTGAGCGAGTCGATGAGGCCCTGAGGGGTGGCCTCGGTCCTTATGACTCTGAGCCCTGTTGCCTCTGCGACGTCCTTCAGGGTGACGTCGTCGAGGAATATGTCCTCGTCCTCTTTCAGCGCAGTGTCAGGCACGAGGAGTGTTGTAAAACCGTCGGCATTGTCATGCAGGGTCCGGATGATATCGCGCCCGGTCAGCAGGCCGGTGACCGTGACCGATGTCCCGAAGAAATTGTTTTCGACCGGCAGGACCTCGACCGGCATCCCTTCCTTCTCCCGCAGCCTGTCAATGAATCTCTTCAGGTAGGGGTAGAAGGATGTCCCGGTGACGGTGATGCACTGCCGGACCCTTCCGGCCTCCTTCGGGACCCTGACCTTCCTCGACTGGCTGAGGAAGAGCGGCACCATGCCGACCCCATTTTCGAGCTGCGGCAGGACGCCATAGTCTTTTAAATGGGGGAACGGGGCCCCGGCCTTTATGTACATCTCGTCAGAACAGTAGACGACCTGGTCGCCATGTTTCTTCAGGAAGCGCTTCTGGAAGGCATGCACGATATCGAGCGTACGTGCCGCATCTTCCTTTGTGACGGGTGAGAGGAGCTGCCGCCGGTGCATGGTCAGGCCGACCGGGACAACGGCGATCGAAGATATGTAGGGGTAGAATTTATAAAGGTCCTTGATCGTATTTTGCAGTTCCCTGCCGTCATTGTACCCCGGACAGAGGACGATCTGGGTATGCATCCGTATCTTGTGGCCGGCGAAGAACTCAAGCTCCTTCATGATGTCGCAGGGCCTGAGCTCCCCGAGCATCTTTGATCTCAGGGCCTTGTTCGTGGTATGGACGGATATGTACAGAGGGCTCAGCCGCTGCCCGATGATCCTCTCCTTGTCCTTTGGCTCGACGTTCGAGAGGGTTATATAGTTTCCGTAGAGGAACGAGAGCCGGTAGTCTTCGTCCTTCAGGTAGAGCGACTTCCTGAGCCCCCTGGGCAGCTGTTTCACAAAGCAGAAGATGCAGTTGTTCCTGCAGGTCTTCACTTTAAAGGGTTTGATGGTCATCCCGAGGTCGCTCCCGTGGGTCTCAGGCAGGGTCACGCGGTGGCGTTCGCCGCTGCGGTAGAATTCGAGCTCGGCTGTTTCACTGTCGCTGTGGTACATGAGGTCGATCGCATCATGGAGCTTCTGGCCGCTGAGGGAGGTCAGTATGTCGCCGGGCTTCAGCCCTGCCTGTCCTGCCGGGCTGTCCCGCCGGACCATTTCGATCTCTATACCGTGCTTAGGCGGCATTGGCCTGTTTCAGTCCCTTATAGATATACTGTATCCCTGACAGGGCGGTCAGACCGGCCGTGAGCATGACAAAGACCTTAGGCACCGGGGGGATGGAGGGCTGGGTCAGGCTCAGCAGTATATAGGCCAGCAGCAGCAGCTGGGAGGCGATGGCTGCCTTGCCGAGCAGCACCGGCTCCACCTTTGAGCGGTGAAAGATCAGGGAAAGGAGGACCCATCCGATAACCACGATCAGGTCCCGGCTGATGATCGTGACCGCAAGCCATTTCGGTATCCATCCGTAGAGTGAAAAAAGGATAAAGGAGGTCACCAGCAGGAACTTGTCGGCCAGGGGGTCAAGGAAGGTCCCCAGTTCGGTCTTCTGATCGGCGAGTCTCGCAAAGAGCCCGTCGAGCAGGTCGGTCAGCATGGCGACGACGAACAGGTACAGGGCATAATCATATTTCGCATATATGATCGCGGTGACGAAGACCGGGATGATCACGATCCTGGCGATCGTCAGGGTATTGGGTATGTTGATGACGCTTAAAATGGATCTCTCCTGTCCCGGCTCACTCAGGGAATATTGAACGGCGGCTCGGTAAAGTGCAGGTCAAGCCCGAGCTTTTTGTAACAGCCGGTCCTGGCTGACCCTTTGAGGTTCGACAGCATCATCCCGGCATGACATTTTTCGACCATGAAGCCGAAACGGGAGGCCGACGCGAGACACCGGGTGATGGCGGCCTCTGCCGTCTTCTTTTTGCCCCTGAGCAGCGCGATCTCTGCCAGGCCGAGGTGTGCGTAAATGAGGCCGCGCGGGTCCTTTGTCTCCCGGAACAGACCCTCCGCCTTTTTGAACTCTGCGACCGCCTTATCGTAGTCGCCGGTCAGTTTATGCGTGGTGCCGATGCTCCATACGGTATACGCATAGCTCACCCGGTCGCCGATCCTGCCGTAGATGGCAGAGGCCCGTTTAAAGTTCAGGAGCGCATTTTTATAGTCACCCAGCATCCGGCAGGCATTGCCGGTGCCGCAGTATGAATATGCCCTGCCGAAGCCGTCGTTGAGCTCGGTGAATAACGCGTTGGCCGTCTCGTAATATTCGAGGGACCTTCTGAACTTGCCGGCGATCCGGTGCGTGCCTCCGAGTCCGCAGAGGCAGTAGCCTGCCGAGGCCTCTGATCCGAGCTTCCTGAAAAGTTTCAGTGCTTCTTTATAGGTGCTGATGGCCGCGGGGATGTCCCCTTTTATCCTGAGGGTCCCGGCTATCGCCCATAAGGCAAAGGCGGTGGCGGCTGCGTCGCTGTGCTGCAGGTAGAAATCGAGGGCTGTCCCGGACATCTTCAGGGCATTCTTCCAGTCGCCCTTTCCCCTGAAGGCCAGGCCGATATTGATCTGCGCGTCGGCCATCGAGACAGGGTCCTTCATTTTTTTGGCTGTGGTGATGGCCCGGCGGTAATGCTGCAGGGCGTCATCAAAGTCGCCGGTCATCCGGCATACGTCCCCGAGCGCAAGCTGACAGTGCAGGATCCCCTCAAGGTCGTTCTTCGTGGTGTACCCCTTCAGCGCTTCGGTGAAAAGCAGCCGGGATTCGCGATACTGGCTCTTCTGTCTGAGTCCCTCCGCTTTTTTCACTATCTTATGCATTGCCGAGCTCCTTTCTGATGGTCTTCATAGTAGCCGTATAGTCGCCGGACTTGAAGAAGGCAGAGCCCATGACAAGGATGTCGGCGCCTGCCCCGGCAACCCTGCGGGCATTGTCAGGCTTGACCCCGCCGTCGACCTCGATGGCCACCGTAAGGCCCTTCTCCCGGATCATCTTTTTGAGGCGCTCTAATTTATCGAGGGTATGGGGGATGAACTCCTGCCCCCCGAAGCCGGGGTTGACGGACATCAGGAGCACCATATCAAGGTCATGGATGATCTCCGTCAGCTCCTCAACAGGGGTGGCAGGGTTTATCGAGACCCCTGCCTTTACCCCCTGCGCCCTGATCTCCTGGACCGTGCGGTGCAGATGGACAGCGGCCTCGAGATGCACGGTCAGGATGTCGGACCCTGCACGGATAAAATCGGCCAGGTACCGGTCAGGGTCATCGATCATCAGATGCACATCGAGCGGCAGGGTGGTGACCGTGCGGATCGCCTCCACCACAAAAGGACCGATGGTGATGTTCGGCACGAAATGTCCGTCCATGACGTCGATATGGAGCATGTCGGCGCCGGCCGCTTCGGCCGCCTTTATCTCGTCGGCAAGCCGGCTGAAATCGGCAGAGAGGATGGAGGGAGATATCTTAATCATAAGCAGTACCTTCTTTCATATCAAAATAGATCGTTTCCCCGCTTTTTACCGGGGTGCCCGGCCGGGGTTTCTGGCCTGCGACAATATTCCCCTGGCCCTTTGTTTCGACCGCGAGCGTCATCTTCTTTGCAAGCTCGCGGGCCTCCTCAAGGGTCTTGTTCGAGAAGTCAGGGCATGCATACGTTACCTCATGGGGACCTGCGCTGACAAGCACCCTGATCATATCGGTCAGCTTTTCATCAGGCTCAGGCCGCTGCGCCACGATCCTGCCTTTTTCGACCGACTCGGAATGCACGGGAATGATCTTCCCGATCCTGAGCCCCTTCTGGATCAGCAGGGATTCCGCTTCTGATACGGTCTCGTTGACGAGGAGCGGCAGGGAGAAGACCCGCGGCCCTTTACTGACCACGACCTTGATCACCCGTTTCTCTTTTACTTTGTTCCCGGGAGGCTCGTCCTGGCGCATGATCTTTCCGGCCGGAACGACCGAATCGAAATCCTCACCCTCTATCTTCAGGTAAAGCCCTGCCTTGGTGAGGGCCTCGTTCGCCTCTATGAGCGTTATATTGACGAGGGAGGGGACCTCAACGGTGCGGCTGAAGCTCAATATATTAAAGGTGATATACCCGAAGATCAGTCCGAGCAGGACGAACGCTGCAATGAACAGCGGTACCTTAATGAATGCGTTTAATTTTTTTTGCATAGTATTGCCCCGAAAAATCCGTCCATTGCGTCCCGGTGCGGAAATGTTCTGAAAAGGCCCCTGTCAAAGAACTGCGAATGAGACAGGCCCCCGGTATCTATAATACGGAAATCCCCCTGAACCTTCAAGAAATCATTGATGACCTGTTCGCCCTCCTCAGGTTCGATCGAGCAGACCGAATAGACCAGGGTCCCTCCCTTTTTCAGGAGGCAGGCGACCGACCTGAGCAGTTCCAGCTGTTTTCCCCTGAACCCCTGCAGGTCAGCTGCCTTATGCCGGTATTTGACATCCGGGTTCCTCCGGATGACCCCGGTCGCAGAGCAGGGGGCGTCGAGGAGGATCCTGTCAAAGGGGGCCAGCCCGGCCAGCCCGGAAACGTCTTCCCGGATGACCCTGACAGAGGTTATCCCCAGGCTGCCGATATTTTGGTCGAGCCTCCTGAGCCTTTCAGGGTCTTTGTCCACGGCAACGACCTCCCCTGAATCGTTCATCAGCTGGGCAATATGGGTGGTCTTGCCTCCGGGCGCTGCACAGGCGTCAAGTATCCTTTCGCCCGGCAGGGGGCCAAGCAGGTGCGATACCAGCTGTGAGGCCTCATCCTGGACCACAAAAAGCCCTGCCGCAAAGAGCAGATCGCTGTAATGGACCGGGCCTTTTACCAGGATGCCTTCCGGCGAATAAGGCGTGACCCCGGCACTGATGCCGTTGTCCGTGAGCAGGCCCAGAAGCCGCTCCCGGGTCGTCCTCAGGGTGTTGGTCCTGAGCGTCAGGGGAGGCTTCATCATGTTGGCGGCGGCGATCTGCCCCGCTTCCTCAAGGCCGAAGCGTTTTATCCAGCGTTTGATCATCCAGCGGGGATGCGAGGTATTGACCGCGAGGCCCATGACCGGATCATCGAACTTCAGGGGGAAGGCAAAAGAGTCCTTCGAGCGAATCACGTTCCTGAGGACGGCATTCACCAAAGGAGGCATGCCCGGGGTGCCGTCCCCGAAGCCGTTCTTTTCGATCTCGACCGCCTCGTTGACGACCGCCCACTGCGGCACCCTCATGTAGCAGAGCTGATACACGGCGGTCCGCAGGTTGTTCATGGTCATCGGGGTGAGCTTTCCGGGATGCCGGAGAAATTTTGCGAGTATCCAGTCGAGCGTGTCGCGGTGCCTGAGCACGCCATAGACGATCTCCATCAGGAAGGATCGGTCCCTTGAGTCCACCAGCGGATCGAATACCGCGATCGCCTGTTTGGGGCGCGCCTCGTTGCGGGCAATGGCGGAAAGGGCTGTGACTGCATAAAGGCGTGCACCCGGCATGAACTATCTTAACGGTCTTCCTTTATAACCGATGCGATCTTGAGCCTGCCGCCCTCGGGAACGAACTGGCAGCGGAGTTTTTGCGTGACCGTCAGTGGTGCACCGGACTTGCGGGGCTGAAGCCCCAGCTTCCAGACGATGACCGCCTCTGCTCCGTCACTGCGGACCCGGAGATCTTCGATGGTATACGCAAGCGAGGTGTAGTCATATTTTTTCCATTGCTCCTGGATGCTCTCCCGCTTTCCCTTCAGTTCAAGGTAGCCCTGCGAGTACCGGGATTCCCAAAGCCTGAGGTCCTTCTTCATATTGGCGGTCCTCATGTCATCCAGCAGTGAGCGGATCTCCTGTTCGCTGACCACCGCAGCCGGAGCAGCAGGGACCGGCTGCGGGGCAGCGACCTCCGGCTGCCTCTTCTGTGAATAGGTGATGACGACCCAGGAGACGATGAGGGACATCACGACGGAAAAGGCGATGAGCAGCGACATCCGGATGAGTCTCCTGGTCCTGAAATATGAACGGGAGACCTTCCCCCTGATGATATCGAGGAGTATCCTTTTGACCTTGAGCTCAGTGGCCAGCATCCGGTAATAGCGTCCGCGGTGGTCGAACCTCTCCAGGAAGGCGGGTTCCTTCATCCCCTGCATCCTCTCTCCGAACCAGGCGATATCCCTGACGATCGTCGTCTCGAGGTTCTCGATGATCATCTCGAGTTTCGTGATCTTCTTCATGAGATCGTCTATCTCTGCCTCGCTCTTCCCGGTCTGCCTGACGAACTCTTCGTAGCCCATGCCCGCCTGCTTTTCCTGGAGGTCGGCAAAGACCTTTTCTTTTTTTGAGAGGCGCGCTCTGAACTGTTCGAGCTCAAGGAGCACCGTGAAGAGGAATTTATTTTCGATGTCTGCCTTGAGCGTATCGATCTTTATATCTTCCATGTTCTCAGCGCTTATTGCCCGGCTGGCCTTCTCTTCCGCTGCTTTTTTTGCTTCCGTGGCAGGTCCGGCCGGCTGTTCCGCGGGGGCCGCCACCTCTACCGGTTCGAGCATTGCCGAGCAGCCTTCGCAATAGGTGGTGTCGAAAGGGAATTCCTTATGACACTTCGGGCACTGCATTCTGAAGTTGGGGCTTTCGGTCATGGATCACATCGGACTTATGCTGTCAGCGGCCGGGGACTGCCTGGTCCCTCTGCGGGGTTTTTTGGGCTGCGGTTCCGGCCTCGGCGAAACAGGCGGTTGCTGCGGTTCCGGCTGAGGGACAATGATCACGGGCACCTCTTTGGGAGCAGACGGCGGAGGGACAAGTTTCTTCCTTTTCCCCGCATGCTCAAGCACCGGGGCAAGCATCCCGGAGATGAGCGTCTTCTTCTGCTCATGCTCGAACTGGGCGTCCTTCGGGGAAAGGTCAACTGCCTGCATGAAGATGATCTTTGAGTCCTTCAGGGAGATCAGCTGCAGCAGGACCTCGTCCTGGTCCTCCCCGGTGAGGATGACCCCATTGAGGACCGCGTCCGCCTTAAGGTTCCTGCCGAGCTTTCCGAGGGCCTGACCCCTTTCCTCGGGTCTCAGGGACGGGAAATCTTTGATGCTGCCTTTGATAGCCAGTTCGACCTGGTCCGGGGGGATGACGGTTATCCTCTTTGACGCAAAGAGTACCTCATAGGATATCCCCCGCCAGTTCTGACGGTCCCCGTAGAAGGCCGGGATGGCGATGGTATGGACCTCTTCCAGCATCTCCCTGCTGACTACCGGAAGACTGTTCTTGGGTGGCCCGCTCCTGGCCCCGGTCGTCACGCACGAAAAAAAAGCGGCGGTAAGGGATACCAGCAGGAACAGCAGGCAGCAGTTTTTAGCGGGAGCAGTTCTCTTCATAGATATCAAAAAAACCTTTCATACATAATGACATGCCTGCCGGGAAATTGCAACGGCCGGACCTTTACGGGCGATCTTCCTCCTATTTTGAAATAAAATGTTTTATAATTCAATATGGCCGTATTGGATATAAAAAAATACCCTGAGAAGGTGCTGAAACAGAAGGCTGCCCCGGTGACGACCTTTGATGATGACCTGCAGAGGCTGATCGATGACATGATCGAGACCATGTATGCCGCCCCAGGGGTCGGACTGGCAGCCCCCCAGGTGGGCGTCTCAAAGAGAGTGGCGGTCATTGATATCAGTTCGAAAGAGGAGTCTGTGCCGCTTATCGTGCTGATCAATCCGGTCATCAGGGATAAAGAAGGAGAGATCGATTTTGAGGAGGGGTGCCTGAGCATCCCGGATTATACGGCACGGGTGAAACGGGCCGAAAGCCTGGTCTTAAGCGCGCTTGACCGCGCAGGGCAGAGTGTAGAGATCGAGGCCGGAGGTCTCCTCTCGATAGCTTTTCAGCATGAGATCGACCATCTCGACGGCATACTCTTTATCGACAGGATCAGCCCCATCAAACGCGAGTTCTTCAAAAAGCGTTACAAGAAGAAACAATAGCCCCGGGCGTGATGTCTCCATGCGGATAATATTCTTCGGAACCCCTGATTTTGCTGTCCCGTCCCTGAAGGCCCTGATGGATTCCGGCAATGAGGTCTGCGCTGTCGTTACCCAGCCCGACAGGCTGAAGGGCAGGGGTCACCAGTTGTCGCAGCCCCCGGTCAAGGTCTTTGCCCTGTCGCTGGGGATCCCGGTCCTGCAGCCTGCCTCTGTCAGGACAGCCTCGTTCCTTTCCGAGCTGACCGCGCTGCGGCCTGAGGCGATCGTGGTCGTTGCCTACGGACGGATCATACCCCCCGGCATATTGTCCCTGCCGCCCCGGGGATGCATCAATGTGCACGGCTCCCTGCTTCCGAAGTACCGGGGGGCTGCGCCGATCCAGTGGGCCATTATCAACGGGGAGGAAAGGACAGGGATAACGACCATGCTGATGGACGAGGGGCTTGATACCGGAGATGTCCTGCTTAAGGATGAAACAGTGATCCTTGACGACGACACAACAGAATCCCTCAGCCGGCGCCTCTCCGGCATCGGGGCGGCGCTGCTTCTGAGGACGCTTGACGGACTTGCTGACGGCTCTGTAAGACCTCTGCCCCAGACAGGGCTCCCCAGTTATGCACCCCCGCTTAAAAAAGAGCTCGGGAAGATCGACTGGTCCCGCTCCAGCAGCAGCATAACCAGCCTGATACGGGGGGTCTATCCCTGGCCGGGTGCTTACGGTTATCTCAACGGCGAAAGGGTCGGGATCATTTCAGCAAAGGCAGCGGACGAAACAGCGGCCGGCAAAGCAGGGCAGATCATCAGGATCAACAGCGCCGGGATGCTCGTCGCCACGGGGCAGGGGCTGCTGTCGGTCAGTGAGGTGAAGCCTGAGGGCAGAAAGCCGATGGCCGCTGCCGCGTTTGCGCGCGGAAGACACCTTCTGGAGGGGGCCTGTTTTGATGCCCTATAAATTGCTGCGCGGCATGGTCCTGAAGATCTGGTACCCCTTCCTGATGCTCCTGGGCGCTTTTTTCAAACAGCGCAGGGAAGGGTTCCAGAGGTCCGTCATAGCCCTGAACAACCGTCTGGTGAGGAAAGGCCGTTACGGCACCAGGAAGATACTCCTGCTTCTGCCGCACTGCATACAGGTCAACGACTGCCAGATACGGCTTACGCATAACATATATAACTGCAAGCGCTGCGGGAGGTGCGAGGTCAAGGACCTGATCGGCATCGCGGAAGAACATAAGCTCGAGCTTTTTATCGCCACGGGAGGGACCCTGGCGCGGAAGATCGTGCTGGAGGCACGGCCGGAGGCGATCATCGCAGTGGCCTGCGAGAGGGACCTTTCAAGCGGCCTTGTCGACACCTATCCGATGCCGGTGCTGGGCATACCCAACGAGCGTCCCTTCGGCCCCTGCGTCAACACGCGCGTGGACCTTGGCAGGGTAAGAGAGGCGATCGAGTTCTTTGTCCATCCCTGATGTGCAGTCCCGACCGGGGAATATGATAATAAAGCTATGAAGAGTTACCGGCAGCTCCAGATAGAGATCACGACCTGCTGTAATTTTAACTGCTTCTATTGCGCCGGACGGGATATGGAGCAGAGGCATATGGATTACGGCCTGTTATTGAGCCTGATCCGGAAGACGGAAAAGGGCGGGGGGGTCCATCTGCAGGGTGAAGGGGAACCGATGCTCTATCCCCGGCTGGGGTCCGCAGTCGATGAGATCATCGCTCAGGGATGCCGTCCCTTCCTGATCACCAACGGCAGCTGCCTCGATATCGACCTGGTGCTCAATAAATTTCCTGAGCTCGGGATCTCCCTCGATACGCTCGATCCTGAGCTTGCCTCCGAAAACGGGCGCTACGACCTCCCCAGGGTCCTTTCGAACCTGGAGGGCCTTCTGCAGGCAGGATATCCCCCCTCGAATATTGTTATTTTTACGACCGCGTTCGGCCAGCCGACCGCTGACCTCACTCCGTACCTGGCCTCCAGGGGAATTCATAAGCATGTGGTCCAGCCCCTGCAGCAGAAGGAGGACTACCGGTACCGTTATCCGGAAAAGGCCATGCCGCCTCAGGAGCAGTATCCGGTCCTCTCCTGTCATTTCATCTCCCGGGAAGGCAGGCGGTTTTATAATGTCGATGGGGTTGAAATGCCCTGCTGTTATATCAAGAACGCCGCCCGGTTCGTATCGATCGATCATATAAAACGATCCTTCGCCGAAAGCATTGTTCCGGAGAGCTGCCGGGGCTGCAGATACCTGTCCCGGAAGAGAAGATAATTCCCCGGTAGAACTGCCTTGACAATGCGAAATCATAATGTTATAAAAGTTTAGCCTTGTAGAGGCATAGAGTTCTAAGTGATCCGGTAAAAGGAGGAATGTGTAAGGATGTCGATCGAAGGAACAATCAAATGGTTTAACGAGAAGAAGGGGTTTGGTTTCATCCAGAGGGAGGGCGGCCCGGATGTGTTCGTGCACTTTTCGTCTATTGCAGGCGAGGGGTTCAAGACACTTGCCGAGGGCGAAAAAGTTCAATTTGATATTGAAGACGGAGGAAAAGGGCCCAAGGCTGTCAATGTAAAGAAGCTGTAGCCCATACAATAAACAGCATCTGAAAGGCCTGTCCCGAAAGGACGGGCCTTTTTTATTCTTCGCCGGGCACAGCAGTTTGACAAAGGGCAGGGATTCTTTTATTTTTAATGACGATGCGGCTCCCCCAATGGATAAAGACCGGCAGCCCTGCTGACCTGCATGGGACCAAATACCTTTTAAGAAGGCATGGTCTTGCCACGGTCTGCGAAGAGGCGCGCTGCCCCAACAGGGGAGAATGCTTCAGCCGGCCGACCGCCGCCTTTATGATCCTGGGCCGCAGCTGCACCAGGGGGTGCGGCTTTTGTTCGGTGCATACAGGCCCCCCCGACCCTCCGCAAAGGGATGAGCCTGCGAAGGTCGCTGCCGCAGCCGCAGAGATGGGCCTCCGGTATGTGGTCATAACCTCGGTGACGCGGGATGACCTCCCTGACGGCGGGTCCGGACAGTTCGCGGCAACCGTCAGGGCACTCAGGAAGGAGCTGCCGCGGGCGAAGATAGAGGTCCTGACCCCTGACTTTCAGGGCGATCCGGAGGCCCTGATGACCGTGCTTCGTTCAGGGCCGGATGTCTTCAATCATAATATGGAGACGGTCGAACGCCTGTATCCGTCCGTCCGTCCCGAGGCCGATTATTGCCGCTCCCTTGATGTCCTTGGCAAGGCAAAGGCTGCAGCCCCGGGGATCGTCGTAAAATCAGGCTTCATGCTCGGGCTGGGGGAGGGCCCTCAGGAGGTCGAAAAGCTGCTCTCTGACCTCGTCGCTGCCGGGGCTGATATGGTGACGATAGGACAGTACCTCAGGCCAACCAGAAAAAATCTTCCTGTGGTAGAATACGTGAGGCCCGAAGTCTTCGAAACGCTCAGGCTGCGGGCCCTCGGGATGGGCTTTAGATATGCGGCTTCAGGACCTCTTGTCAGAAGCTCCATGAATGCAGAGGAGATGTTCGACCATGTTTGAATTCAGCAGGATCAGGAGACTGCTAAGGTTTGCGCTTGTCGAAAACGGGCACCGGATTCGGCAGGCGACTTCAGGAATAAAGAGGGTATTAAATTCATGATCAACGTAGGCATAATCGGATTTGGGACTGTGGGCACCGGCACGGCAAGGATACTTATCGGCAACCGTACGGTCATCAGGGAGAGGACCGGCATCGATATCAATCTCAGGAGGATAGCCGACCTCGACATAACCAGGGACAGGGGCATCAGGCTCCCCAAGGGCACCTTGACGAAGGACGCCGGTGAGCTGATCAACGACCCGGACATACAGGTGATCGTCGAGCTGATCGGCGGGACGACCATAGCGAAAGAGGTGATGCTGAGGGCGCTGCGCGCAGGCAAGCATGTTGTGACCGCGAACAAGGCCCTGCTTGCCACCCATGGCAGTGAGATATTCAGGACCGCCCGGAAGCATAAGGTGCATGTCGGCTTTGAAGCGGCCGTCGCCGGGGGCATCCCGATCATCAAGGTGGTGAGGGAAGGGCTCGTCGCCAACAGGATCAAGGCCGTCTATGGCATCATAAACGGGACGACGAATTATATCCTGACGAAGATGACCGACGAAAAGGCCGAGTTTCAAGAGGTGCTGAAAGAGGCGCAAAAGCTCGGCTACGCAGAGGCGGACCCCACGTATGACATCGAGGGGATCGATTCAGCGCATAAGCTTGCGATCCTGGCGACGCTTGCCTATGGGTCTTCTTACAGCATAAAGGACGTCTATACCGAAGGTATCTCCTGGATATCCCCCATGGACATCGAGTTTGCGCGGGAGCTCGGGTATAAGCTCAAACTGCTGGCGATAGCCAAGGAGACCGGCGGCAAGGTCGAACTGCGGGTGCATCCGACCATGGTGCCTGAGGGCTACCTCATATCGAAGGTCGACGGGGTCTTTAACGCGGTCGTTGTGGAGGGAGACGCTGTCGGCCAGACCCTCTATTATGGCAGGGGCGCCGGTGACATGCCTACCGGCAGTGCGGTCGTGAGCGATATCGTGGACATTGCAAAGCTGATCACCAACGGTTCTGCCGGGAGTTCGGCGGGAGACAGCGGGACCCTGAAACCGAAGAACCTGCTGAAGATGGAAGAGGTTGTCTCGATGTATTATTTCAGGTTCTCGGCGCTGGACAGGCCTGGGGTCCTCTCAACGATATCCGGGATCCTCGGAAAGTATCATATCAGCATCATCTCGGTCATACAGAAGGGAAGGCATCTGGGCAAGGCCGTCCCCCTCGTTGTGCTGACGCACCTTGCAAAGGAGAAGGACGTTACCGGGGCCCTGCGGGAGATCAACCGGCTGCCGGTTGTGGCGGGTAAGACCGTCTGCATACGGGTCGAAGGAAGGGAGACGGACTAAGATGGCCCGAAAACTGACAGAAGAGGAGATCTACTCCCGCTGTAAGCCTGAAAGCCTGTCGTTCACGACGACCGGGGACCTTCCCGAGCTCATCGAGACGATAGGGCAGGACCGGGCGCTCAGCGCGATTGACTTCGGTCTTAACCTCGACAACAAGGGTTTTAATATATACATCCTCGGAGAAAACGGGACCGGAAAGACGACCACGATCAAGGCCCTGCTCTCTGCCAAAGCGGCGGCGGAACCAGTGCCTGCCGACTGGTGCTACGTCTATAATTTTGATGACCCTGATATACCCCGTGCCATCTCCATGGAGCCGGGGAGTGCCGTTGTTTTTCATAAGGACATGGAAGAGCTCATCAAGGTCCTGAGGCTTGAGATACCGAAGATCTTTGAGGCCAAGGAATACGAAAAACAGAAGAGCTCGATCCTGGAGGCCTTCCAGCTGAAGCAGAAGGGGCTGTTTTCCGGGCTCGAGGAGGATGCGCAGGCAAAGGGCTTTTCGATCAGAAAGTCCGCAAGCGGCCTGATGATCGTGCCGGTGAAAAAAGGCGGAGAGCCCCTGACCGAGGAGGAGTACGAAGCGCTCGACGAAACGACAAAGGCAAAGATAGACGAGATCGGCAAAGGGCTGCAGGAGCGGTTGAATGATGTTGTCCGGGAGGTCCGGGAGCTTGAAAAAGGGGTGAAAAAAGAGCTTGCGGCCCTTGAGAGGGATGCTGCCCTGTCTGCCGTCGGCCACTTCATGGATGACCTCAGGGCCAAGTACACCGGCCACGACAAGATAACCTCCTACCTGTCGTCCGTCACCGAGGACGTCCTTGAACATATCGACGATTTCAAGGTCCAGGAAGAACAGGCCCCGCCGATGCCCTTTATGAGGACACAGAAGGCAGAGCCGGTATTTACGCGGTACGTCGTCAATGTCATGGTCAACAACAAAGAGACCAGCGGTGCGCCCTGCATTTTTGAGAGCAACCCGACCTATCTGAACCTCTTCGGACGGCTTGAGTACCGTTTCCAGTACGGCGTTGCCATGACCGATTTTTCGATGATAAAGGCCGGTTCTCTCCATAAGGCAAATGGCGGCTATATCGTCGTAAATGCCCTTGACCTGCTCAGGAACATGATGTCCTACGATACCCTGAAGCGTGCACTGCGCAACGGGGAGATCAGGATAGAGGATGTCTGGGAACAGTACCGGATGGTCTCGACCACCACCCTGAGGCCTGAGGCGATCCCGCTCAACGTCAAGGTGATCCTTATCGGGAACCCCCATATCTACTATCTCCTGTACAGCATGGATGAAGAGTACCGGGAACTCTTCAAGGTGAAGGCCGATTTCGACAGCAGGATGGAGCGCAATGACGAGACGATAAACAAATATGCTGCCTTTGTTGCGAGCACCTGCAGGAAGAAGGGCCTTATGCCCTTTGACCGGACAGGCGTCGCGAAAGTGGTTGAGTACGGCTCGCGTCTGGCCGAGCATCAGGCAAAGCTCTCCTCGAAATTCAGCGAGATCTCCGATGTCGTCAAGGAGGCTAACTACTGGGCAAAGAAGGCGGGCGACAGCATCGTCAACAGCGCTCATGTTGAAAAGGCCCTGGCCGAAAAGGTCTTCAGGACGAACCGGATCGAGGAAAGGCTTCAGGAGATGGTCGTCGAGGGCACGATCATCATCGATACGGAGGGCGAAAGGGTCGGGCAGGTCAACGGGCTTGCCGTCCTGAGCCTCGGTGACTACCAGTTCGGGAAGCCTTCAAGGATCACTGCCAGCACCTATGTCGGGAAGGCAGGGGTGGTCAACATCGAGCGCGAGACCAAGATGAGCGGCCGGATCCATGACAAGGCGGTCCTGATCATTACCCACTATATCAACAGCACCTTTGCCAGGAAAAAACCTGTCAGCTTCACGGGGTCCATAACCTTTGAGCAGCTCTATGATATGGTCGAGGGTGACAGCGCTTCCTGTGCTGAGCTGTATGTCCTCCTGAGCAGCCTCTCCGGGGTCCCGCTCAGGCAGGACCTTGCCGTCACCGGGTCCATGGACCAGAACGGCGAGGTCCAGCCGATCGGCGGCGTGAACGAAAAGATAGAGGGCTTTTTCGACCTCTGCGTGATCAGGGGACTGACCGGCAGGCAGGGGGTCATCATCCCGGAAAAGAATATCCATAACCTGATGATCAAAAAAGAGGTGGCCGATGCGGTCAGGGATGGAAAATTCAGCATATACCCCATAACCCGGGTCGAGGAAGGGCTTGCCCTCTTCACCGGCATGCCAGCCGGCGAACCGGCTCAGGACGGGACCTATCCCGAGGGCAGCCTCTATCGCCGGATCGCTGCGCGTCTTGAGGAGATCTCTGCTGCCATGAAAGAGAAGAAAGACGACCAGAAAGAGAAGGAAAAGGAGAACAACCCGGTCCAGGGGCAATAGCCCTTCAGAAAAAAGCATCTATTAAAGCATAAACTCCTGAAAAAAGCACCTGTCAGTTCTGACAGGTGCTTTTTTTTGGTCCCCGGTATAAAACAGCACTGACATCCGGCATGCCGTACGGATGCTAACGCATTTCAGGAGGGGATCATGGACGAAAAGGGGATATCGCTCGTTGAACTGGTTATATCAGGAGCACTGGTCGGGGTGCTTGTTGTGGCATCAGGGTTTTCCTACCGGGGGTGGATCGGCCGGTACCGGGTCGAAAAGATAACCAATGAACTGTATGCCGACCTGATGCATGCCCGGCTTAAGGCACTGCAGACGAACCGGCAGCATTATGTGATGCTGGAGGGGAGCTCATACACGGTCATGGAAGATACGAACGACAATGGCTGCAGCGATGCCGGGGACAGCCCGCTGCCGGGCTTTCCGAAACCTGTTCCTCATGCCTTATGCAATAACGGAACGGGCAACAGGATCGATTTTGACAAACGGGGGCTCATGTCGCAGTCAAAGACCTTATGGTTCACCTCGTCCTTCGAACCTGACTATGACTGCATGAAGGTCTCGCGGGCCCGCATCATCATGGGGAGATATGAGAACAACGCCTGTGTCGTGAAATGAGCACAAACGTATCATTTGTCCAGCCCCGGTGCGTTCAGGTTGGCTTTGGAGCGGAAATTCTGTCATACCCTCTCTGCAGCAGGTGGGCAGTGAAGAATGAGAGCAGGAAAAAGAGCAGACCAAGGGGGATCCAGTGCAGGTATGACCCGATCGAACCGTAAAGTCCATGCTGATGAATCAGGTGCAATCCCGCGCGGATATAGATCATGTGGACCATGAAAAAGACGAACGCGGAACAGGCAAGTGCATTGATCAAAGATGTTGCTCTGAGAAATCCGGCTGCACGAAAGAACAGGGGAAGGCTCAGGAAGAGGAGGAAACTGACCATGGTCCGGACAATATCGGAATACCCCACGCCGCTGTTCAGCAGGAAGAGTACCCCGATCAAAGAGAGAACAGAAAAGACCGATACCCGCATATCGAACAGCCATAGGTGCAACCTGCCGCTATCGGCGACACTGTCAGCAATCAGCATCCCCAGGACAAAATAAGGCAGATAGTCACTGACCAGGATCCCGCTGAAAGTCATTCCTGCTATGCTGAGCAATGTTTTCAGGATAAAGGAAAGGAAGAACGTAAAGGCAAAAAAGGGCAGCTTCCAATGCCTCTGCCGGAGTATGATGGTGATCACAGGGAACAGCAGGTAAAGCTGGCAGATCACCCCGACGAAATAGAATGCGCCATAAGAAAGGTAGGCATCGTTCAGCGTATGGATGAGGAAAAAATGACGCGCCAATATCTCAAATCGTGCGGGCGGGGCATCCTGAAGCACATACACCTTGACCAGAAAGCCGCACAGAAGGACAAAATAATAGAGAGGAATAATGCGGACCATGCGTTTCCTGAAAAAGAGCAGCCAATGTTCAGCATGAGAAAGATGACTGAAATAGAGGCCGAAGCCGCTGGCAATGATGAAGAACTGGACCCCGACACTACCGAATATGAAACCGATCTGCATGGTGGCGCAGAGGTACTCGACAAGAGAGGAGGTATTGCTGAACAGATACCTCAAAATACCCGCGTCGAATATGGTCTTCATGGCACCCAGGCCGATATATTCATTGTAGAGATGGTAGCCGAAGATACCGGTTATCCCCGCCGCCTTAACAAAATTAAAGAAGAGCCTGATGTCAGGTGACAAGGTGGCAGGCCCGGAGCGGGGACTCCTGCCGGGCGCATTGCACAAGACGTCCACCCGGGCCGGACGGTCTGTCCGGCAGGCATCGGCGCTTTCCTGAGAAGGAGTTCGCTGAGTCACCGGGGCCTCTCGCGGTGGCTGCCCGTTCTGCAGCGCAGGTCCTGCGCATTAAGGTCCCGGTAGTGGAAATATCCGTGTGCAGGGCAGCCTCCGGTACAGTTCTCTGCATTGGGACAACCCTTCAGGGAACAACGGTTCTCCGCTGAGGTTCTGAAAAAGGCGAGGAGCTGATGTGACATGAGGGCTGACAGCGAATCCGAGAAAATGTTGCCGAGACGAAATTCCGGAAAGCTCTGAAAGAGATTGCAGGGGAATACCGATCCGTCCGGCATAACGGCGATCTTCCTTGAACCGGCTGTACACCGCACGTTTCGTGAGGCGGCAGAGCCGTTAAAGCAGGAGGCTGTGACGCTGCCCACTGCAATATCAGTATTAGCAGCACTGATCCTTTCACTCAGCCGCATGAACTCCGGATAGCTGAATGCCATGCCCGACAGAGTATCAGTGTTGAAAATATCCATATGGATGAGGTAATAACGACGCACTCCGATATCTCTTATCAGGTCGATGATATGCTGAAGGTCACCGGCAGTTTTCCTGCTGACCACCGTCTTGACCAGCGGGTCCAGCCCTGTGCTGGCAAGCCACCGCAGATTCGTGACTGCGGCGCCGAAATTGCCAGCGCCGGTCAGGTGATCGTGCAACTCCGGACTGCTGCCCTCCAGCGAAATGCCGACAGTCAGTCTCCCGGGTGAAATGCCCTGCAGGTCCTTAAGCGCCGTAATCTGGCTGCCGTTGGTGCTGGCATTGACTCTGATGCCTCTTTGGGCAGCATCACGGATCACATCCGGCATCCAGGGAATCAAAAAAGGTTCACCACCCATGATGTCGAGTTCCCCGATGCCCTGAGCTTCCATTGTGTCGAGGAGTTTCGCTGCATCCTCGCGCGACATATCCCCGTAACCGGTACCGGCGCTATTGAAACAGAAGGAGCAGTTCTGATTGCAGCGCAGCGTGGGATAAAGCTGAATATATTCGGGGGCGGGAAACTCCGGCATGTCTATACCCGCCATGCTGGTTTATCCGCGCACATTCCCGGGCAGCTCCTTGCGGCCCCCGAAAAGCCGGAAAGACATGCTGACGGCCTGTTAACTCTTTGCCAGGGCCTTTCCGGTCTCATAGGCCTCCGCCAGAGCGGTCGGGTGGTCCTTAATCGCCCCCTTTGCGTCTACTCCCAGAAAACTGAGCACTGTGTGCTCACTGACGCTTATAGTCCTGAAGAAGGCCTTTGCGGATGCGTTGCCGCACTCGATGCCGATCTCTTTCTTCATCCCGCCGACAAGGACGAGGAGCCCTTTTCTTCCAAACGGTCCTTCCTCGATCGGTTTCTTCAGAAGATACTTTTCGCACCAGAAGCTCTGACACCTGTCTACCAGGGCCTTTGCCTGGGCGGACAGGCCGAAGAAAAAGATCGGTGACGCCAGGATGATCCTGTCTGCGGTCCGGATGTCATCGTATACCGGGCCCATGTCGTCCTCGAGGATGCATACCCCCGTCTGATCGCAGCCACCGCAGTCCTGACAGGGCCTGATCTTCATGAGGTTCAGCTTGTAGGTCCTGACCGGGCTCCCGTGCTCCCCGGCGCCGCGGATGATCTCATTCAGCAGAAGTTCCGTATTGCCATCCTTCCGCGGACTGCCCTGGAATGCGATTATTTTCATGCCTGTTTCCTCCTGCGAGCCATACTGAACATAAGACGGAGCAGCGTGAGCTCTGTATCAGCTGATTATATCAAAACTGCAGCCTGATGGTCTAATAAGACCTGACGGCTGTTGTTCCCTCAGGTTTTGTTCTGCTGAAAGGGCCCTGTTTCAGTTATAATAGAAAATAATGAAAAGTTCAGGGTCGCAGCAAACCTCTCCGCTTCCATACACTGTCGTGACAGTGCTCCTGTTAGCCTGCCTGTCGGTCTCGGGCTGCGTTCAGCCTGCCCGCAAGGCCGAAGATGTCGTCTATTATTTTAATCAGAAAAAACTGGTGAACAATGAGGAGAGGTCAAGGGCACGCAAAGTGGTCGAAGCTCTTAATGAACAAAGCAGAAGAGACAGGACCTCTCCCGAACTGCTGAAGAAATTATACAGCGGCATGCAGATCAGGAATCTCAGGGATCTTTCCCCTGATGAATACCCGCGGTACCAGCAGTATCTCGACCCGATCGGACCGACCGTATACGTAGTTATCCACCCCGGTTTTTATTCGTTCTTCAGTCCTGATATGTCCCTTTCATCAAAACACGACCTTCAGGACCTGCCGGTCCGCAATATCGTTGAACGGCTCTATGAAAAAATGTCGTTCCATGACCCTCTGCTTCAGGTGATGCAGGAGCAGGAACTGGTTTTGCGGGACTTTATCAAGGTCACGGCCGCTGAAAAAAAGCTGCTCCTCATCGTTATTCCCGGAGGGGACTATGTAAGTCATTTCGGTTACGGATATCAGAAGGGGCTCGATGAGTATAAGCGGTATATCAATGAATTGACACAGGGTTCGGAATCGGTTGTTTATATTGAATCAGCGGATTATGCCGACGGTCGTCTTATGGACCAGGACAAGCAGGTCATGGGTTCGTTTCTGAAGGCCCTGAAGGCAAAAAGGGTCCTGCTCAGCGGGGGGTTCGTCGGACGCTGCATCGAGGCATTCTCATATTCCCTGAAAGAGGTGTTCAGCACCGAGGGCATCTATCTGATACCCGAGATATCGACCGTTTCGGACATCGATATGAAAGAGGAATATGTGAGGACCTTGCTGACCAAAGAAGGCAAGCTGAACTTCAGGGTATTTTCGGAAAATCTGCGGTATGACAATACGTATAATAACTGGAACACCATCGAACTGTTGAAAAGTCTTTATATCTATGAACTCCGGAATGAGACCCTCCGGCTTGCAGGCCAGCCGCAGCAAAGGAGATCATCGCGATGACCAGGGGTGCGTCTCAGAAAAGGGCTGATCGGTGACAAGACAGACCGGTGACGCCTATCCCATGGCCCTGCAGCGCAAACTGGTGCTCTTCCTCATCCCCGTGCTTATAGCCCTGACCTGTTATTCCTGTGCTACCGCCCCCCCTCAGGCCGAGAAGGTCCCTGAGCTGTACTGGCCGCTGCCGCCCGAAAAGCCCCGGATCAAGTTTGTCGATATTATTCTGGGCAACCTTGACGTGAGCACCAAGGCAAGCATGCTCAGGAACTTTGTCTTTGGTGCGCAGGAGGATGGGCGCTTCATCAAGCCGTATGGAGTGACCGCCAGAAATAATGTGATGTATGTGACCGATATCACTGCCGTGCATGTCTTTGACTTCGGGAACGGGCGCTTTTCAGTGATCGGCAGAAATGAGCTCAAGTCTCCTGCAGGCATTGCCGTCACGAGTGACAGGGCTTATGTGGCTGATGTTGCCACGAAGAAGATATATGTCTATGACCTGCAGGGCCAGTTTAAAATGGATTTCGGGGCGAAGGATATTGCGGTCCCCGCGGGCCTTGCCCTCGATGAGAAGCGCGGGAGGCTGATCATCTCAGATTCAAAAAAACATTGCGTTCATGTTTATGATCTCAACGGCATTAAGCTGTTTTCCTTTGGGCAAAGAGGGGCAGCCCTTGGTGAGTTCAACATCCCTTACGGGGTGGCCGTTGACAAGGAAGGCAGGATCTATGTGGTTGACGGGATGAACTTCAGACTGCAGGTCTTTAATGAAAAGGGCGTATTCCTGAAATCGTTTGGGGAAATTGGGACCTCTCCGGGCAGTTTCGCCCGGCCGAAAGCTGTTGCGCTTGATTCCGATGGACATGTCTATGTGCTTGACTCTTCATTTTCAAACTTCCAGATCTTTGATTATGACGGCAATACGCTCCTGTCGGTCGGTACGAACGGCAGTGACCCCGGTGAGTTCCTCCTGCCGTCTTCGATAGCGATCGATGAACATGACAAGATCTACGTTGTTGATCAGATCAACAAGAGAGTCCAGATATTTCAGTACCTCAGGGACCAGCAGCAGGATAGATGATCCCTCTGTCCCTTGCTGACAACAAGGTTGCTGCCGGTGTCTTTGCCCTGCTGCTTATAGCGTCCTTTGCCGTAGCCTTTGCGGTGCCCTTATGGGATATTGATCTGTGGTGGCATCTTGCGACGGGCAGATATATCGCTGAACATAAAAGCCTTCTTCAGGCAGACCCTTTCTGTTACACGTCTTCCCTCGGGATAGCTCCCGGCAGGTCCGGCCTGTTGAACGCCTACTGGCTGGCCCAGCTGGTGTTCTATGCGGTACATTCCATTGCCGGCGCCTATGGCCTTATAACCCTGAGAGTTGTCCTTCTTACGGGGATCCTTCTCAGCATATATATCAAAGGCGTAAAGGAAGGGGCTTCCTATCCGGTCATCCTGATCATCCTTGTTCTGGCCGGGTGGATTTTTACGCGTTTTACCGGGGAACGGCCGCAGTTGTTTTCCTTTCTCCTTGCGCCCCTGGCGTTTTGGATGCTTGAGGGCATCTACGACCCTCGAAGAACGCCGCAGGTCACCGGCAGGTCATTGGCCCCTCTGATGATCATGATGCTGGTCTGGGCAAACCTTCACGGCGGTTTCATCCTGGGTTCTGTCCTGGCCGTCATGTATGGCCTGTCTGAGATGGTCCGGTCAATGATCAGCAGGGAATTGGACCGCAAACGGGTCCGCATGATCTGTTTGGCAGTTGTGCTGCCGGTTGCTGCGACACTGCTGAACCCTAATACCTACAGGTTATATTGGGATATCATCAGCTATGAAGGCAGTATCCTGCAGCAGCGCACCTCGGAATATCTGTCCCCCCTGACGCTGACATATCAGGATCCTTATTCCCTGGCACCATACTGGCTGTATACGGCTCTTTTTTTGACTGCCCTGTTTGTCTCGCTGAAAAAGATAGACATGGTCCATCTGGTTGTTTCATTGTTCCTTGCCTTCCTGAGCCTTTACAGTTACCGCTATATACCTTTTTTTGTCGGCGTTACGGCCCCTCTTGCGGCACGGTATATCTCCGGGATCGTTGAGGCCCGGGGCAGACTGAAAAAGGCGGTTTATGCCGGAGCAGCAGCCCTGGTATGTGCTGCCGTTATTATTTCAGCTGCAGGGGCCAGGGAGACTCTCGGAAAGACGCTGAAACATCAGCTCAGGCCCTCCCGTTTCCCCGAGTCTGCAGCCTCTTTTCTGCTCGGCAATGCAGCAGCAGGCAACATGCTGAATCACTTTAACTGGGGCGGGTATCTGTCGTGGAGATTCTACCCTGCCCGCAGGGTATTTATTGACGGCAGGGTCCTCAACATGAAGGTATACGCCGATTATACCGTGATGCTTTGGGATGAGGCCCGGGCGGGGAGATTGCTTGATTATTACGGGGTCCAGATCGTTGTGCTCCCCGGACTTAATCCCTTTACCGGGGAGCTCTACCGGATCATTGATCTTATGGTGCGGGACCCTCAATGGCATCTGGTCTATTCTGATGAGACCGCCCTCATCTTTGTGCGGGGCGAGTCGAACAGGGATCTGATCAGCAGGTTTGCAGCTCCCAAAAAGGAAGCATACTCCCATGTCATATCTCAGGGGACGAATATGCTTAAGTCAGGACAGAGATCGCCTGGTGTCCTGTCCGCGCTCGAGACGGCATACAGGGAGACAGGCCGGGAGCGCGGCAAAGGCGGGGCTTATCCTGATACCGGCAGCCTGCCGGTACAATGAGATGGTGCCTGCCGTAAGGACGACAGCCGGGTTGAACAGATACCTTTTAACCGCAACCATAGTCGTCGTGTGCGCAGTCTCGGCCTTGTACCTGATGAGGCCGGTCAGCGACCCTGATTTTTTCTGGCACCTCAAGACCGGTCAATGGATATGGGAAAACGGGCAGTTGCCTGAGCAGGACCCTTTTTCCTTTACAACCCCGTCTTCGCCTGATCAGCGGGGCCTTTTCATCCTGAAATCCTACTGGCTCGGGCAGCTGCTGTACTATGCCCATTATAGCCTCGGCGGGATGTCCGGCATTATTTGGATGAGGGCATGGCTTGTTGCCCTGCTTGTCTTTGTGCTGCTGAAACGCCGCACCGGAGACCTGCTGCTGTATCTGTGGCTCCTGGTCTTGTTCCTTGTCTCGATGCTGGAGGTCTATCCTGTTGAAAGGCCCCAGGCCTTTTCTTTTGTGTTCTTCGCGCTGCTCCTGTATATTCTGGAACATATCAGAAAGGGGTCTCCTGCTGTCAATCCTGCAGGTGCCCTGACGGCGCTGCCGCTGCTGATGCTGGTCTGGGCCAATACGCATGGCGGATTCATCATCGGCCAGATCACGATAGGTCTGTATCTGGCGGCAGAGGGGCTGAAGTTTGTCCGCCCGTCGCTGCGGCCGCTTAACCGGACCATCTATAAGAGGTTGTTCATTGCCGGAGTCGCAGGGTTGGTCCTCTCATTGGCAAATCCTGATACCTATCATGTTATGGAGATCCTCAGGTTGCCGTCATACGCCAAATATTTGAACACCGACTACATGTCAACGATCAAGGCCCTGGCCGATTTCAGGGACTACTCTGTCCTTCTGGACTGGTTTGTCATGCTTCTCGCCTTAGCCGGACTGCTCGTCAACGCGGGCAGGGTCAATATTACCGAGGTGCTGCTGCTCGGAGGAACAGGATATGCTGCGTTCACCCAGGTCCGGTATGTGCCTTTTTTCCTTATCGCCGCCATCCCGGCCATCAGCCGGGCCTTTGAAAAAAAACGCCTGCCGGTATGGCTGAAGGCACTGCTTATTGCGATGATCGCTGCGGCCGCGGTCTTTTTCGTTCGTGACGAGGTTTCCAATACCCGAAATCTTCTGTCAGGAAGGTGGATAGATGAAAAGCGCTATCCGGTAAAGGCTGCCGATTATGTCCTTGCCCGCAACCTCAGGGGCAACATGTATAATCATTATGACTGGGGAGGCTATCTCATCTGGAGGCTTGGTCCCGGGCGTAAGGTCTTTATAGACGGCAGGGATATCGATGAGGCGACCTTCTGGAAGGCCATGAGCATTAATATCGCCTATACGGACAATTCCGGCAGGCCGTATTGGAAGTCAATTCTTGAGAGTTACCATATCAGCTATCTGATAGTCCCCATACATGAAGCTGCAGGGAACCGGCTCCAGCTGGTCAGCGCGCTGGCAAAGGACAGCGACTGGACCCTTGCCTTTAGCGATGCAAATTCTGTTGTTTTTCTGAAAAAGGATCCCGGGAAATGAAGTGAACAGGCATGATGCCCTCCGCGTTCCGCTCCGGGCCTGCATGTGTGAGTCACCTACCGCACGCTGTATTGAGCAACGCCAGACCTGACCGACTCTTTCGGTATGGAATATCTACTTGTGACGGGATAGTTGGCCGGAATATCCCTTACAAAGATCACCGCCTCAGCCTCAAGAAAGACCGGGACCCAGTCCCGGTCATTGAGAAGCGCTGTTACCAGCGGCATAGCCTTCCCGTCAAGATGAGAGGTCCTGGTGACGATGAAATTCACCGAATAGTGGTTAAGTGCGGCCTTCCAGAAGGGCAGTCCGCCGGTGACCCGGGAAGCCGCAGCATCGATCGCAAGGTTCAGCCGGTATACGTGTTCGCTCAGGGCCCTCCCGTCAATAAACACCTTCTGTTCCGGAAATAGACGCCATATCAGGTATCCGCCCCAGGCATAATAATTGTACATATTCCCCGTGAGCCTGTTTGCCTGTATAAAGTCTGCAGCGGAGACAGGGAAATTGGCACTATGTATCCATTGTCCGGAGGTGGCTGAGCTGATATTGCCCCTCTCATCAACTGCGAAGAACGCAGCAGCGGTGAGTGCTGCAATGAGGACCAGGGCCCTCACGGGCACCAGCAGGTTCTGAGCTGAAAAGGCCCTGCTGATGACCGGGATGGCGGCGATAAGAAAGAAAGGCATATACCGGACCTGGGTGAATGCGAAATATCCTGTTCCCCCAAGCAGAAGCGTTTGGGTGATGTCAGGTCTCCGTCTTTGCAGGAGCAAGGCCGATAAAGCAAGGGCCATAACGATCCAGTTCACTATCTGCGTATGATCGCCA